>JAIYDH010000126.1 GCA_027487585.1 Rubrivivax sp. | reverse complement strand
GCCGTGCCGGGGCCCAGCACCTCGGCACCAGCCGGCAGGTTGGCGACATGCGCCACGCGGCCGCAGTGCATGAACTGCACGAAGATCTTGCCGCCTTGTGCGTGCACGGCCGTTGTCGTCGCCTTCCAGGCCGCCGCCTGCGCTGCGTCGTACAGCCCGGGGATACGGGGGTAGCCCAGGCCATTCGGACTGGGCGAGGTGCCCTCGGTGATGATGAGGCCGGCCGTTGCCCGTTGGCCATAGTAGGTGGCCATCAGTGCATTCGGCATGTGCTGCGGCGTGGCCCGGCTGCGTGTCAGTGGCGCCATCACCATGCGGTTGGTGAGTTGCAGCGAGCGGGCCGAGAACGGGTCGAAGAGCATGGGAGGAACTCCTGGTCGGGATCGAACCTGCGGGGCCCGAAAGGCGCAGCCTGTGTGACCCGGCCTCTTGGGTCTGTTCGCTGGCGCACGCGACGCGGCCCGTTACCCGAGATTCGGCTTGCGCTTCATGGCGCGCCATCCGAGGCAGCCGCCTGGTGGCCTCGCAGCGCGTCAACGCGGCCCGCGCGAAAGTCTCGTGGAGACATCGCGTAGCGCCGCCGGAACTGTTCGCCGAAGTTGGACAGCGTGGCAAAGCCGCAGGCCTGCGCGATCTGCGCGATCGGTTCGGGGCTCTGGATCAGGCGCAGGGCCGCCCAGCCGCAGCGCGCATCGTTCACGTAGGTGGTGAAGCTCTTGCCCACCTCGCGCCGAAAGAAGCGGCCGAAGGCCGCCGGGCTGACATGCGCCACCGCGGCTGCGTCGTCCACCGACAGTTCGTCGGCCAGATGCGACTCGATCCAGCTGAGCACGCGGTCCATGCGTTGCGAACCGGGACCAGCCCGGAAGGCTGCCGCAGGGGACGGGTGCAGTGTGGTCGACAACGCGCGCAGGTCAGCGGCGCCGGCAAGCAGGCAGCCCAGCACCTCGATGAGCACGGCCACGCGGCGCTGGGCCGTCGATCCGGGCAAGCGGGCCAGCAGTCCCTGCACCTCGGTGCGCGTGGCGCCCAGCACCTCCACGCCGGGTGCAGCCTGTGCCAGCAGCGGCGCCACCGCCTTGAGCTCCGGCAACCCGCTGCGCTGCGGCCAGTCGGGCGGGAACTGAAGCACCGTGGCGGCGCATCCTTCGGCCGACGGCACGCCCCGGCTGGCCCACAGGTGGGGCGTCTCGCTGCCCACCAGCACGAGATCGCCGTCGAAGAAGGGCTCCACGCTGTCGCCCACCCAGCGCAGACCCTGACCGCGCTCGATCCAGGTCAGCTCGAAGTGCCCATGGCGGTGCAGGTCGCCGCGGAACGTGGGCAGTTCCAGGTGCATGCAACGCAGCGATTCCTCGGCGTGGTGGATCGGCTCGCGGGTGATCCTCATGGTCGGGCCAAGACGTGGAAGAGAACCGGGCTTACCCCGATCCAAAAGGTTTGAAAACAGTCATTCAGGGCCCGAGATCAGGCTGAAATGGGCGCCCGCCGCCGCGAGACTACCGGTTTTCATCCGGGATCACCGCCGATGAGCAGCGACTGGTGGCGCGGCGCCACCCTCTACCAGATCTACCCGCGCAGCTTTGCCGACGCCAATGGCGACGGCGTCGGCGACCTGGCCGGCGTGACGGCCAGGCTGCCCTACGTCGCCGCGCTGGGTGTCGACGGCATCTGGCTCTCGCCCTTCTTCACGAGCCCGATGCGCGACTTCGGCTACGACGTGGCCGACCACCTGGGCGTCGACCCGCTGTTCGGCACCGCTGCCGACTTCGACGCCCTGCTGGCCGAGGCCCACCGGCTGGGCCTGAAGGTGGTGATCGACCAGGTCTGGAGCCACACCGCCGCCGAGCACCCGTGGTTCCAGGAGAGCCGCGCCAGCCGCGACAACTCCAAGGCCGACTGGTACGTGTGGGCCGATGCCAAGGCCGACGGCAGCCCGCCCAACAACTGGCAAAGCTGGATGGGCGGCCCGGCCTGGCGTTGGGAGCCGCGGCGACGGCAGTACCACCTGCACAACTTCCTGCCGCAGATGCCCGACCTCAACTTCCACTGCGCGGCGGTGCAGGACGCGGTGCTCGAGATCGCCCGGCACTGGCTCGAACGCGGTGTCGACGGCTTCCGGCTGGACACCGCGAACCTCTACTTCCACAGCCGCGGCCTGCACGACAACCCGCCGATGCCGGAAGGCCGGCGCGGCGACTCGCCAGTGCTGATGCAGCAGCACGTGCACAACGCCGACCAGCCCGAGGCGCCGGCCTTCTTCGAGCGGCTGCGCGCGTTGATGGACGGCTACGGCGCAGGCGGCCAAAGCCGCATGGCCGTGGCCGAGATCGGCGGCGCCGAGCCCCTGCCCACGATGGTGGCCTACACGCAGGGCGCGCAACGGCTGCATACGGCCTACTCCTTCGCCTTCCTGGGCGACCGGCCCGATGCCGCGCAGGTGCTGCGCTGCCTGGCGCCGTGGAGCGAAGGCGCGGGCCGGCAAGCCTGGCCGAGCTGGGCCTTCTCGAACCACGACGCGCCGCGCGTGGCCTCGCGCTGGGGCCGCGGCGCGGCGGGGGCCTTCGCCTTTGGCGGCGGCACCGAAGCCGGGCCTGCCGCCGCCGGGGCCACGCCCGTCACCTGGCTGGCG
>JAIYDH010000332.1 GCA_027487585.1 Rubrivivax sp. | reverse complement strand
TGGTTGACGACGCTGCCGGCCAGCGCCTCGGGCGCGCTCAGCCGGTAGCGGCCGGCGAGGAAGTCGCTGTCCAGCATGCGCATGCTGCCGGCCACCAGCGAGGCCACGTCGACGCGCGCACCGTGGCCGAAGAGCACGCCGTGCGGGTTGAGCAACCACACCTGGCCGTTGCTGGACAGGCGGCCGAGGATCTGGCTCGGGTCGTTGCCGACAACGCGGTTGAGCACCTTGCTGGCGGCGCTGGCCTGATCGAAGTGCACGCCGGCAGCCGCGCCGATGTCGAAGCGCTGCCAGTTCAGGATGGCCCCGGGCGTGTTGCGCACGGTCATCTGGGCGCCTTGCACGGCCAGCTGGGCCTGGCCGGCCACGACATTCAGCCCGCTGGGCAAGGCGGTGGGCGGGGCCAGCGGGGTCGTCTTCTGGGCGTGCGCCACGGGGCCCACCACGGGCAAGCCGGCGCTCAGCAGGCTGGCCGCGAGCAGCGCCTGGGCCAGGGGCTTCAGGCGCGGCGGGGCGGGTGGCGGGCAGTGCATCGTGGGCGACCAGGGGCTCTGACGTCAGAACCCGAAGGTGAAGGTGGCATGGGCGCGGATGTCGCCCTTGTCCGTGCGCGCGCCGGCGGCGTACGCGCGGGCCACGTCCAGCCGGGCCGCGAAGTCACCCTGCGCAAATCGCAGCCCCAGACCGAGCGAGCCGATGCGGCAGCTGGTGCGGTTTTCCTGGCAGTTGTCGCCATTGGGGTTGTTCACATGGCCGGCGTCGGCCAGCAGCAGCAGGCGCAGCAGCGCGGGCTCGCCAAAGAGCTTGTCGAGCAGGTTGGCGGTGACGAGTTCGATGCTCAACTGCGCGCCGTTGTCGCCGTTGATCTCGCGCTCTTCATAGCCGCGCACGCTTTGCGCGCCGCCGATGCCGAACTGCTCGCCCGGCACCAGCGTCGAGCGCGTGGCCTGGGCGCTGAACTGCAGGGTGAAGCCAGCTTCCCACAGCCAGGGCAGTGCGCCGGTGCTGATGTTGGCCGCCATGCGGCCGAGCTTGTAGATGCGGGTGGAGCCGGCGCGCACGGCCTCGAAGTCCGCGGGCTGGCCATGGCGCCCGCCCATCGCGGTGTTGCCGTGCAGGCCCAGGCTCAGACCCCAGGGCAAGGCGCCGCCGGACTGCGCGGTGTAGGTGAGGTTCACCGGCTGCAGCGACACGCTGGCACCGGCCGAGCCGCAGGCCGCCTCGGGCAGGCCTTCGATGGTGCACTGGTTGCGGTACTCGCGCGACTCCAGGCCGAGGCTGATGCGCTGGTCGAGCGTGTGCCAGCGCGGCAGGTAGCGGGTGCCGCGCAGGCCGATGACGGTGCCCTGGCCCTGGAAGTCGAGGTCGCCTGCGGCGGTGGCGGTGCCGCCGCTCTTCACGTCGCTCCAGGCGGCGAAGGCGTCGATGGTGCTGAGCTGGGCCGGCAGCGGCAGCCGCCAGGCGCCGCTCAGGATCTTGACGTTGCGGGCGTCGCGCGGCGCGGTCTGGGCTTCGAGGTTGAGCACCTGGTCGGTGCCAAAGAGATTGGCATGCTGCCAGCCCAGGGCGGTGCGCCAGCGTCCGCTCGACTGGCTGCCGGTGTTGTCGGCGCGCAGCGTGGTGCGGGTGGCCGAGCGCTCGGTGACGGTGAGCTGCGCCTCTACAGTGGCCGGCTCGCTGCCAGGCTGCAGCAACACCTGCACGTTGCGCGCGGGGTTCTCGTTGGCCAGTTGCAGCTGGGCGTCGATCAGACGCACTTCGGGGGTGCGGCCCTCCTGCAGCGCCGGCAGCGCGGCGCGGATGGCGGCCGTGCTGTACAGCCGATGACCACTGATGCCGACCTTGCTGAGCTTGCCTTCGACCACGCGGATGCGCACGATGCCGTCCGCCGCCGCCTGCCCGGGCAGGAAGGCGACGACGCCGCCGTAGCCTTCGAGCCGGTAGAGGTCTTGCACCGCTGCAGCGGCCTCGCGCAGCCGCGCCAGGCGGTTGGGGCCGATGTACGGCGCCAGCACGGCATCGAGCCGCTCCTGGGCGAGCAGCGTGTTTCCCTCGACGACGAAGCCGCGCACCTGCACCTCGGGGCCCGCGTCGGCGGCGACGCGGGATGGTTCGGCGGGCTCGGTGGGTGGGCTCGGGCTGGGGGTCTGAGCCAGCACCAGCGCAGGCGCCAGCGCGGCAAGTGCCACACCCCTGGCGAGCAGCCGTGCGGCCGCCCACCGCCCTGCACAAGCTTGTCTGCGCCAAGCCATTGGCCCGTCCCCCATGATGCACCCGTGTTCTAAAGAGCCCGCCGAAATCGGCCGGGCCGGGTGGCGCAAAGGTCAGGGCTGCTCGCCCACGCACCCGCCGCACCACCAGTGATTTGTGTCACGGGTTGTAGCGAAAGGCCGCGGCCACCGCAAGACTCCGCGAGGGGATGACCTGGGGGGTCTGGCCCCCTCTCGCGGGGGAGGAGCGCGCTGTTGTGCGCCCAGCCCACGGGCGTGAAGTCACCCGTGGTCGTTCGCACGGCGAGGAAACGTCCTCAGGACGGTCCCACTTCCGTGCTCACCCCATGTGCAAGCCGCCGTTGCAGCTGAAGTCGGCGCCGGTGGTGAAGCCCGAATCAGGGCCGGCCAGCCAGGCCACCACGGAGCCGATCTCCTCGGGCGTGCCCAGGCGCTTGACCGGGATCGTGGCGACGATCTTCTCCAGGATCTCGGGCTTGATCGCGCGGACCATGTCGGTGCCGATGTAGCCCGGGCTCACGGTGTTCACCGTCACGCCCTTGGCCGCCAGCTCCTGCGCCAGCGCCATCGTGAAGCCGTGCATGCCGGCCTTGGCGGCCGAGTAGTTGGTCTGGCCGGCCTGGCCCTTCTCGCCGTTGACCGAGCTGATCTGGATGATGCGGCCGAAGCCCTTTTCCACCATGCCCGGCACCACCTGCTTGGTGACGTTGAACATGCTGTTCAGGTTGGTGTCGATGACGGCCTTCCAGTCCTCGGGCGTCATCTTCAGGAACATGCGGTCCTTGGTGATGCCGGCGTTGTTGACCAGCACGTCGATCGGGCCGTGCTCGGCCACAGCCTTGCTGAACGCCGCCACGGTGCTGTCCCAGTCGGCGACGTTGCCGACGCTGGCATGGAATGTGTAACCCAGGGCCTTCTGCTCGTCGATCCACTTCACGTGGTCGCGGCTCGGGCCGCAGCCGGCGATGACCTTGAAGCCTTCCTTGTGCAGGCGCTGACAGATGGCGGTGCCGATGCCACCCATGCCGCCCGTGACGTAGGCTACCTTCTGATCGGACATGTCTCTCTCCTTCCCGTTGCGGGTGTGTTGACTGGACTGTTTCAGCGCTCGACGGTCAGGGCCACGCCCATGCCCCCGCCGATGCACAGCGATGCGATGCCCTTCCTGGCATCGCGCTTGATCATCTCGTGCAGCAGCGTCACGAGGATGCGGCAGCCGCTGGCACCGATGGGGTGGCCGATGGCGATGGCGCCGCCGTTGACGTTGACCTTGCTCGTGTCCCAGCCCATTTCCTGGTGCACGGCGCAGGCCTGGGCGGCGAAGGCTTCGTTGATCTCGAGCAGGTCGAGGTCGGCGGGCTTCCAGCCGGCGCGCTCGAGCGCCTTCTTCGCCGCCGGCACCGGGCCCATGCCCATGATCGACGGATCAAGGCCCGCACTGGCATAGCTGGCGATGCGCGCCAGCGGCTTCAGGCCCAGCGCAGCGGCCTTGGCGGCCGTCATCACCATCACGGCGGCGGCGCCGTCGTTCAGGCCACTGGCGTTGCCGGCAGTCACCGAGCCGGCCTTGTCGAAGGCCGGGCGCAGGCCGGCCAGGGCCTCGGCGCTGGTCTTCTTGTTGATGAACTCGTCCGCCGCGAAGACGATCGGATCGCCCTTCTTCTGCGGCATCACCACCGGCGCGATCTCGTCCTTGAAGCGGCCCGCTTCCTGCGCCGCGGCGGCCTTTTGCTGGCTGGCCAGCGCCAGCGCGTCCTGCGCGTCGCGCGTGATGCCGTACTGGCGCGCCACGTTCTCGGCCGTGATGCCCATGTGGTACTGGTTGTAGACGTCCCACAGGCCGTCGGTGATCATGCTGTCGGCCATCTTCCACTCGCCCATGCGCTGGCCGTCGCGGCTGCCGAGCAGCACGTGCGGCGCGGCGCTCATGTTCTCCTGGCCGCCGGCGATGACGATGTCGCTATCGCCGTCGCGGATGGCCTGCGCGGCCAGCATCACCGCCTTCAGTCCCGAGCCGCAGACCTTGTTGATGGTCATGGCCGGCACGCCGTGGCTGAAGCCGGCCTTGATGACGGCCTGGCGCGCCACGTTCTGGCCGCTGCCGGCGGTGAGCACCTGGCCGAGGATGACCTCGCCGATCTGCTCGCTGCTCAGGCCGCTGCGTTCGAGCAGCGCCTTCAGCACCGTGGCGCCGAGTTCCGGCGCCGAGACCTTGGCGAGCGAGCCGCCGAACTTGCCGACCGCGGTGCGGGCGGCGGCGACGATGACGATGTCCTGTTGAGCCATGTGAGAGATCTCCTGATTTCGAAGTCTAGGCCTTGGCCTTGACGTAGCGGCCCGGGGCCGGTTCGATGGCCTTGAAGCGCGCCGAGCCGGCGGCCCTGGGCGCGTTGACGAGCTTGCCGCCGCGGCTCTTGAGCCAGCCGCTCCACACCGGCCACCAGCTGCCCGGGTGCTCGGTGGCGGTCTTGAACCAGTCGTCGGCCTTGGCCGGCAGTGTGGCCGAGGGCTGCGTGCTCACCCAGTGGCTGCGCTTGCCCTTGGCCGGCGGGTTGATGACGCCTGCGATGTGGCCGCTGGCGCCCAGCACGAAGGTGCGCTCGCCCTTGATCAACGGCACCGAGGCATAGGCCGCCTGCCAGGGCACGATGTGGTCCTCGCGGCTGCCGTAGACGAAGAACGGCGCCTCGATGGCGCCGAGGTCGACCTTTTCGCCGCACACCGTGAGCGCGCCGGGCTTCTTCAGCTCGTTCTGCAGGTAGGTGTGGCGCAGGTACCAGCAGTAGAACGGGCCCGGCAGGTTGGTGCTGTCGCCGTTCCAGTAGAGCAGGTCGAAGGGCGGTGGCGTCTCGCCCTTGAGGTAGTTGCCCACCACGTAGTTCCAGACCAGATCGTTCGGCCGCAGGAAGCTGAAGGTCGTGGCCAGCTCCTGGCCCTTCAGCAGGCCGGGGCCGGCGGGCGCCTGCGCGCCGATGGTCATCTCGCGCAGCTGCACGCTGCCTTCGTCGACGAAGATGTCGAGGATGCCGGTGTCGGCAAAGTCCAGCAGCGTGGTCAGCAGCGTCACGCTCTCGGCGGGCTGCTCCCCACGCGCGGCCAGCACCGCCAGCGCCGTGGCGAGGATGGTGCCGCCGACGCAGAAGCCCAGCGTGTTGATGGTCTCGGCACCGGTGATGGCCTGCACCGTGTGGATGGCCTCGATGGGGCCTTGCTCGATGTAGTCGTCCCAGGTCTTGCCCTTGAGCGACTCGTCGGGGTTGCGCCAGCTCACGACGAAGGTGCGGTGGCCCTGCTCGACGGTGTAGCGGATCACCGAGTTGTCGGGCTGCAAGTCGAGGATGTAGTACTTGTTGATGCAGGGCGGCACGAAGAGCATCGGCCGCTCGTGCACCTTGGCAGTGAGCGGCTTGTATTCAATGAGCTGGAACAGCTCGTTCTCGAACACCACGCTGCCCTCGGTGGTGGCGACGTTGCGGCCGACCTCGAACACGCTCTCGTCGGTCTGCGAGACATGGCCCTTGCGCACGTCTTCGAAGAGCTGCTGCAGGCCCTTGCCGATGCTCTCGCCTTGCGTGTCGACGGCCTTCTTCAGTGCCTCGGGGTTGAAGGCGAGAAAGTTGCTCGGGCTTGTGGCATCGACCCACTGCTGCACCGCGAATCGGATGCGCGCCCGGGTCTTGGCGTCGCCTTCGACGCTGTCGGCCAGCGTCATCAGCGTGCGCGCGTTCAGCAGGTACAGCTGCGCCATCGTCGCGGCCACCGGGTTGGCGGCCCACTCGCTGTGGGCGAAGCGGCGGTCGGCCAGCGGCTGGGCGATGGCCGACGGGGCATCGCCTTGCAGGCGGTGCAGCGCCTGGTTCCACATCTCGGTGGCGTTCTTGAGGTAGTCGCCCTGGATGCCGGCGAGGCGGTCGACCGGCACCGCCAGGCCGCCGAGGGCCTTGAAGGTGTCGGTCAGCGCGGCGCCAAAGGCCTCGGCGGACTGGGGCAGCGCGGCGGTGTCGGCCGCGGGCGTGGGGGCTGCGGGCCCGGCGGTCTTCTTGCTCTTCAAGGGCGTGTCTCCGGCGG
>JAIYDH010000143.1 GCA_027487585.1 Rubrivivax sp. | reverse complement strand
CGGTGCCCCCTCAAGTCGAGCAGCGCAAGGGGGTCGGCCCACAGGGCCGACCGCCACACCTAGCGCCCGCACCGTGTACCGCCTGCCGCGACGCGCGATGCTAAGAAGAGGGCTTCGACAGGCTCAGCCCGAACGGAGGGCGGGAGCTTCGACAGGCTCAGCCCGAACGGAGGGGAGGGCTTCGACAGGCTCAGCCCGAACGGAGGGGAGGGCTTCGACAGGCTCAGCCCGAACGGAGGGCAGGGCTTCGACAGGCTCAGCCCCAAACGGGGGGTGGGACAAGACGGCCGAGACGGGCCGACAGCCGAGCCTCAGCGGAACTGCCCGAGCAGCCGCTCCAGCGTCATCATGAACGGCCCATCCAGTGCCGGCAGGGTGAGCAGCAGGCCCACCAGGCCCACGCCCAGTGTGACCGGGAAGCCGATCGCGAAGATGTTGAGCTGCGGCGCCACGCGAGACATGGCGCCGAGCACCAGGTTCACGAACAGCAACATCGTCACCAGCGGCAGCGCGATCCACAGGCCGGTGCTGAACACCTCCGCGCCCCAGCGCTGCGGCTGAACCTGGCGCAAGAAGGCGAAGGGCTCCGGCCCCACCGGGAACACGCTGAAGCTGTGCACCAGCGCAGCGATCACGATCAGGTGGCCGCCCGCCACGATGAACAGCCACGCCACCATGGTGCCGAACAAGCGGCTGCTGGCGGTGGCGGATGCAGCCGTGATGGGGTCGAAGAAGCCAGCGAAGTTCAGGCCCATCTGCAGGCCGATGATCTCGCCGGCGAACTCCACCGCGGCGAACACCAGGCGCACCGCAAAGCCCAGGCTCAGGCCGATGACGAGCTGCTGCGCCACCAGCGGCAGCACCAGCGGGCTGTCGAGCAGCAGCGCCTCAGGCGGCAGCGGCGGCAGGCTGGGCTGCGCTGCGAAGGCGATGAAGCCCGCCAGCGCGATGCGCACGCGCGTGGGCACCGTGCGCATGCCCAGCACGGGCATGGCCGTGAACAGCGCCAACGCGCGCAGAAAGGGCCACACCAGCGGCGACAGCCACTGCAGCAGCTGGGCCTCGGTGAAGGTGAGCATGGCCGGCGTGCCGCGCGAGCGTCAGCCCACGGCCGCGGGTATGCCCATCAACACGCTGCGCAGGTACTCCACCAGCGTCGACAGCATCCACGGCCCGGCCACAGCCAGCACGATGACGGCGCACACGATCTTGGGTACGAAGCTCAACGTGGCCTCGTTGATCTGTGTCGCGGCCTGGAACACGCTCACCACCAGACCCACCACCAGCACCACCACCAGCAGCGGTGCCGACACCATCAGCAGCATCCACAAGCCCTGCTGGCCGGCGGCCAGAACCTGGGTTGAATCCATGTCAGTGACTCTCGTGTCGGGGGGTCGGGCGCTAGGTGACGAAGCTGGCGGCCAGCGAGCCGAGCAGAAGGTTCCAGCCATCGGCCAGCACGAACAGCATCAGCTTGAACGGCAGCGCCACCAGCACCGGGCTCAGCATCATCATGCCCAGGCTCATCAGCACGCTGGCGACGATCATGTCGATGATGAGGAAGGGGATGAAGATCATGAAGCCGATCTGGAACGCGCTCTTGAGCTCGCTCGTCACGAAGGCCGGCACCAGCACGGTGAGCGGCAGGTCCTCGGCCTTGGTGCCCGACTCGCCCGTGGGCGGCAGCTTGGCCAGACGGCTGAAGAGCTGCACGTCGCTCTGACGCGTCTGCTTCAGCATGAAGCTGCGCATCGGCAGCATGCCCTCGGTAAACGCGGTTTCGGCGCTGATCTGGCCGGCGGTATAGGGCTGCCAAGCCTTCTTGTAGACCTCGTCGAAAGTGCCCTGCATGACGAAGAAAGTGAGGAACAGGCTCAGGCCGATGATCACCTGGTTGGGCGGCGCGGCCTGTGTGCCCAGGGCCTGGCGCAGCAGGCTGAGCACGATGACGATGCGCGTAAAGGCCGTCATCAGCAGCAGCACGGCGGGCAGGAAGCCGAGCGCGGTGAAGACGAGCAGGGTCTGGATCGGCACCGAGTAGCTGGTGCCGCCGGGGCCCTGGCCCACAACGATGGGCAGCGTGCCGGGGGCGGCCGTTTGCTGGGCCAGCGCAGCGGTGCTGGCGGCGAGTAGCAGCAGCGTGGCGAAGCACTTCGACGGGCTCAGTGCGAACGGTTTGCACCCGTTCGGCCTGAGCTTGTCGAAGGCCGGGCGCACCATGAACTCACCCCAGCGCATTGGGATCTCTCCTCAGCCGCCCCAGCAACTGCGCAAACGCTGCCGCTGGTGGCGGGGGCGGCACCGGGGCTTCTTCCATCTGGGGCACCATCGTGTGCAGTGTTCGGATGCCCTGCGCCGTGACACCGAGCACGAGCCACACCCTCTCATCGCCCTGGCCGATCTCGACCGTGACGAGTCGGCTCTGCGGCGCCAGTGGCAGCGTGGCCACCAGCCGCGGCGTGCCTGCGTGCCCTTGGCCAAGCCCGCCCAGTGGCGTGCGCTTGAGCAGCCACAAGGCCAGCGGAATCAGCGCGATGACGACGCCAAACCACAGCAGCGAGACGTATCCGGGTTGCACGGTGCGCGCCTCTTCTTCAGATCTTCGACAGGCGCCGCATGCGCTCGCTCGGCGTCACGATGTCGGTCAGGCGGATGCCGAACTTGTCGTTGACCACCACGACCTCGCCCTGTGCGATGAGGAAGCCGTTGACGAGCACGTCCATCGGCTCGCCGGCCATCGTTTCGAGTTCCACCACCGAGCCCTGCGCCAACTGAAGGATGTGCTTGATGGGGATGCGTGTGCGCCCGAGCTCCACCGTCAGCTGCACGGGGATGTCGAGGATCATGTTCAGGTCGTTGCCCGCCGCGCCCACGGGCGTGTTGGAGAACTTCGTGAACTCGGCCGGCGCCACGCTCTCGGCGGCGTCCGTCACCTCGCTGGCGATCTCGTTGCCACCTTTGGTCTCGGCCAGCGCGGCCGCCCATTCGGCGGCCATCTGGTCCTCGGCGGACGCTTCGTTCTGCGGGTCTGCAGACATCAGGACTCTCCTAGCCAGCTGGCGCTGTTGCTGGTGATGAGCTTGTCGATCTTGATCGAGTAGCGCTTGTTGGATGTGCCGTAGTGGCAGTCGAACACCGGCACGCCGTCGACCTTGGCCTGGATCATGGGTTCGAGGTCAAGCTCGATGAAGTCACCCGGCTTGAACGACAGCAACTGCTCCACTGTGGCGCCGGCGTACGCCAGCTCGGCCACGAGGTCGACTTCGGCGCTCTGGATCTGCTGCTTCAGCAGCTTCACCCAGCGCCTGTCGGGCTCGGCGCTGTCGCCCTGGATGGTGCTGTACAGCACGTCGCGGATCGGCTCCAGCGTGCTGTACGGAACGCAGAAGTGAATGGAGCCGGTGACATCGCCGAGTTCGAGCGTGAACTGCGTCGCCACGACGATCTCGCTCGGGGTGGCGATGTTCGCGAACTGCGGCTGCATCTCCGAGCGCTGGTACTCCAGTTCGACCGGGTAGACGCCGGTCCAGGCCTTGCGGTACTCGCTGATGATGGTCTCGACCAGCCGCAGGATCACGCGCTGCTCGGTGGGGCTGAAATCGCGGCCCTCGATGCGCGTGTGGAACTTGCCGATGCCGCCGAACAGCGCGTCGATGACCGCGAACACCAGGCTCGGGTCGCACACGATGAGCCCGCTCCCACGCAGCGGCTTGACACTCATGATGTTGAAATTGGTCGGCACCACGATCTCCCGCAGGAAGGCGCTGAATTTCTGCACCTTGATGCCGCCGATGCTGACCTCGGGGCTCTTGCGGATGAGGTTGAACAGGCCGATGCGGATGTTGCGGGCGAAGCGCTCGTTGACCACCTCCATCGTCGGCATGCGACCGCGGACGATGCGTTCCTGGCTCGACAGGTCGTACTCGCGCACGCCCGAGCTGGGCGCCTCTTCCTGCTCGAGCTTCTGGCTTTCGCCGGTGATGCCCTGAAGCAGCGCGTCGACTTCGTCCTGCGAAAGGATCTGCTGGTTCATGGGGTCGGCCTTGCCGGTGCCGTCATTGGATGATGAAGTTGCTGAAGTGCACGGCGCGGATGGGCAGCTCGGCCTCGGCAGGCTTGGCCTTCTTCGTTTTCTTCTTCGGCGGGTCGTCCGCTTCGGTGGCGGCGGCGACCGGTTCTTCGGGCGGCAACTCATAGCCGAGTGCGCGCGAGGTCTCGCGCACGATGCGGCGGGCCAGCTCCTTCTTGCCGTCGCGCGCCAACAGCTCATCGGCGGTGCGATCGGCTATCGCCAGCAGCACGTTGCTGCGGATGGCGGGCATGTAGGTCTTGATCTGGGGCTCGAGTGTCGGGTCGTTCAACTCCAGCGTCACCGCGATCTGGGCGTAGCGGTCGGCGTTGCGGTCGGCCAGGTTGATCGTGAAGGGGTCGAGCGGCACGAACACCGGCGCGACCTTGGGATCGCGCTTGGCAGCGGCCTTCTTGGCAGGAGCGGCCTCGTCGCTGCCTTCCTCGGCTTCCGCCTCGGCCGCGGCCGCGGCCGCGGCCTTGCTCTTCATCATCATCAGCGCGGCACCACCACCGCCGAGCACCACGAGCAGCGCGACAGCGATGATGATGATCAGCTTCTTCTTGCCCTTGGCGGGCGGTGCGGCGTCGACGGCGGTGGCTGCGGCGGACATCAGGGCTCCTGGAGGTGCAGACGGTGGTTCGGACGCCGGGCCTGCCTGATGCAGGGCGCGTCCTTCGACCACGACGAGCCATTGTTGAGACGGGGGCCGGCCTCCGAAGCGCGGAAAAGAGGCCGATCCCCGGCTGATCCTCGTCCTTAAGGGGCGCCCTGGCCGGGCGTGGCGGAGTGCTTCACAAGCTCTCAGGCCACGAGGTCGACCACGCCGCGGCGGCGCACGGGCACGGCCGTCGGCGGGGCGGTGATGGTGTCCGGGGCGGCGCTGTCGCCCGCGCGGCTTCGGCCGCTCTGGCCCGGCGCATCGCCTTGGCCCTGGCCACCACGGGCCTGCTCGAACACGCCGCCGCCCGCCAGCGTGAGGCCGGCGTCGCGCAAGGTGGCGGCCAGCGTCGGCAGCGCTTGCTCGAGCCATTGGCGCGTGGGGGCGAGGTCGGCGCTCATCATGACGCGAGCGGCGTCGCCGTCGAGGTGGATGCGCACCTCCACCGGGCCCATGTCAGCCGGGTTCAGGTGCAGGCGGGCCTGCCCGACGCCATCGCGCACGAAGGTCGTCAGCTGCGCAGAGAGCTCGCCGGCGAAGGCTGGGCTGCCGGGGGGTGAGGGCAGGGCGGCCTCGGCCGGCGCTGGCGGCGGCGCCGTCGGGGCTGGTGCCGCTGCACCCGCCAGAGCGCCTGCAGGCAGGGCGGCGGCCGGCAGCAGCTCGGCCACCCGCGCCGTGGCACCACTGGGCGCCGTGGGGCTGGCAAGGGCCGTGCTGGCCGCCGCCAGGGCATCGGCGAAGCGGCCCGCGGGCGTGTCTGTGCCTTCGGTGGCCGCACGATCGGCGGCTGCCGCGCCGCTGGCGGCCCGACCTGCGGCGGTGGCCGCGTTGCGCAGGCCGC
Organism: Rubrivivax sp.; assembly: GCA_027487585.1. Taxonomy (GTDB): domain Bacteria; phylum Pseudomonadota; class Gammaproteobacteria; order Burkholderiales; family Burkholderiaceae_C; genus Rubrivivax. Next base: position 6,366 of record JAIYDH010000143.1, on the reverse strand, counting down.
GCAGGCTGTCACCGCGGCTGTCGATGGCCAGCGCCGCCACGGCCGGGCCGGTGCCGGGTGCAGCCTCATCACGGCCGTTGGCGGCCTCGGCGCCTGTGTCTGCGGCGGTGCTGAGGGCTGTCGCCCCTGGCAGCAGGGCGCGCGCAGGCCTCGGGCGCGTGTCGGTGCCGGCTGCGGCGGGCGTGCCCGCCACGGCGGCGTCGTCGCGTGCACCAGTGGGGGCGTCGCGTTCCTGGGCGGTGTCGACGCCCGGGTCACGGGCTTCGGCGGCCGCGGCGTCCTCGCTCAGCTTGCCTTCGCTTGCGGGGTTCGTGCCGTCGGCTGCGTCGCGGACCTTGGCGGCGCGATCGGCCTCGGCGCGCGGGGCCTGCCCGCGTGCCGTGCCCAGTGCATGGGCAAAGCCGCGGGGGGCGTCGGCCTCGCGTGCCGCCGCGCGTGAGGGCGCCGCGACGGGGGTTGTGGTTTTCGGGGCGGCCGAAGCAAGCAAGCTGGGCAGAGCGTTCATCGGGTTCGCAAAAGGATGGGCAGGCCTTGCGGGCCGGATCACGAATTGGGGTCGAGGCCGCTGCCGTGCCGATGGCGCAGCATGGCGGACTCGTCGGTCTGGCGCTGTTCGCGCCGGGCCTCGGCCCGCGCCCGTTCGGCCTGGCGACGCTCGATCAGCTTCTGCACCGACGCCACCCGCAGCTCGGCCTGCTGCAGCTGCTGGCGGCGGCGGCGCAGTTCGGTGTCGGCGGCCTGCACGGCCTCTTGTTGCTGGAGCAAGGCCTGGTCGAGCCGGCCCATGAAGCCCTGGTGGCAGCGCAGCAGTTCGATCGGCGCCGCCAGCCCGGCCAGGCCCGGTGTCCGCGTGCGGTACTCGGCCTGGTAGGCGGTGAGCTGGTCCAGCTGCGCCAGCGCCCGGTTGCTGGCGCCTTCGGCCTGCATCAGCGCGGCACGCTCGATGTCGCGCTGGCGCGCGGCCAGTTCGAGCATGGTGGCCAGAGAGTCGCTCATGGGTCAGGCTCGTGTGGGTGTCGTTCAGTGGGTGCCGAGCATCTTGAGCAACTGCGCCCGGCTCGGATCGAGCGGCGCGCGGTCGTGCATGTCCTGCTGCAGCAGCGCGGCCATCTGCGGCTGCAGCTTCACGGCCAGGTCCAGCTCGGTGTCGTGTCCAGGCTGGTAGGCGCCCAGTGCGATGAGGTCGCGCGCCTTCGTCAGCCGCGACAACAGCGCGCGCATGCGGCGCGCGGCGGCCTGCTGCTCGCGCGAGGCCACCGCCGTCATCACGCGCGAGACGGAGCGCTCCACGTCGATGGCCGGGAAGTGCCCGGCCTCGGCGAGGTCGCGGCTGAGCACGATGTGCCCGTCGAGGATGCCGCGGGCGGCGTCGGCCACCGGGTCCTGCGGGTCGTCGCCCTCGGTGAGCACGGTGTAGAAGGCCGTGATGGAGCCTTGCCCTGATCCGGGTCCCGCGCCATTGCCACTGCGTTCCACCAGCGCAGGCAGCTTGGCGAAGACGCTCGGCGGGTAGCCCTTGGTGGCCGGAGGCTCGCCGATCGCCAGCGCGATCTCGCGCTGCGCCATGCAGTAGCGGGTGAGGCTGTCCATCAGCAGCAGCACGTGGCAGCCGCGGTCGCGGAAGTGCTCGGCCACCGCGGTGGCGTAGTGCGCGCCTTGCAGGCGCACCAGCGGCGGTGCGTCGGCCGGCGCAGCGACGACGACGCTGCGCGCGCGGCCGTCCTCGCCGAGGATGTCCTCGACGAACTCTTTCACCTCGCGGCCGCGTTCGCCGATGAGTCCGACGACGATGACGTCGGCCGCCGTGTAGCGCGCCATCATGCCCAGCAGCACGCTCTTGCCCACGCCGGTGCCGGCGAACAGGCCCAGGCGCTGGCCGCGCCCCACGGTGAGCAGCGCGTTGATGGCGCGCACGCCGGTGTCCAGCGGCCGGCGCACCGGCTCGCGGTCCATCGCGTTGATGGGGCGGCGCGCCAGCGGCTCGGTGTGCACATCGGCGAGCTCGCCCAGGCGGTCGAGCGGCTGGCCGTGCGAATCGACGACACGGCCGAGCAGGCCGGCGCCCATCGGCAGGTGCAGGCTGCGGTCTTCGCTGCGGCGCCAGGGATGGGCGGCCGCGCCGCCCACCCCGCCACCAAAACGCGGCGGCACCTGGGGCACGGCTCGGGGCACGACGCGCGCACCGCTGCTCATGCCGTGCATCTCGCCATTGGGCATCAGGAACGCACGGTCGCCGTTGAAGCCCACCACCTCGGCCAGCACCGGCTCGCGCGCGCCTTCGGCATGGATCTCGCACACCGAGCCCACCGGCACGCGCACGCCGGCGGCTTCCATCACCAGCCCAGTCACGCGCAGCAGGCGGCCTTCGCTCTCGAGCACCGGGCGCGGGGTCGTGCGGGCGGCGAGTTCGGCGCTCCAGCGCTGCCAGCGGGCCTCGCGCTGCTGCAGCCGTTCGGCTGGGGTGAGCAGGTTCATTCGGCGCCCTGCTCGGCGGATGCGGTGTCATCGCTGTCGTCAGCCGCGGGGTCGGCCGCGCCCAACGAGGCCAGGGCCTGGGCCCAGCGCATCTCGACACGGGCGTCGATGTGGCCCACATCGCTCTCCACGAGCACATCGCCGCGCGACAAGGCCGGGTCGGCCACGAGGCGGGCACCGCGCGTGGCGATGGCTTCTTCGGCGCCCTCGGCCACCAGCGGAAGGTCTTGCGGGTGCAGGTGCACGACGACGTGCCGAGCCGACAACATGATGGCGTGCATGGCCTCGCTGGCCACCGTGGCCACGAGCTGCGGCTGTGTCGCGAGTTCGTGGCGCAGCACCTGGGCCGCCAGTTGCACGGCGGTGCGGGCCACGGTGTCGGCCAGCTGGGCATCGAGCTGCTCGGTCTGGCGGTCGAAGGCATCGAGCAGCGCGCCGATCTGCGCCGTGGCCTGCTGCGCGAAGCTGGACTTGAAGTCCTCCAGCGCGGCCAGACCGTCGCGGTAGCCGTCCTGGTAGCCGGCCTGGCGCGCCGCGGCGATGCGCGCCTGCCAGTCGGCTGCCGTGGGCTCGGGCGCAGAGGGGGGTGGGGCCTTCTGGGCGCCCGCGCCGGCGCCGCTGAAGGAGCCGGGTGTCCAGCTGGCGAAGTCGCCGAGCTCTTCGCGCGGAATGAAGCGCGTGTAGGGGGTGCCGGCTTTGCTGTTGGGCGGCGGCGGAATGTTGCGGATGCCGGGTTTGGTGCTCATACGAACTGCTCGTCACCGCCGCCGGCGAGCACGATCTGGCCTTCGTCGACCAGGCGGCGCACGATCTTCAGCACCTCCTTCTGCTCGGCCTCTACCTCCGACAGCCGCACCGGGCCGCGGCTGTCGAGGTCTTCCTTCAGCGACTCGGCTGCACGCGAGCTCATGTTGCGGAAGATCTTTTCGCGCAGGCCCGGCGTCGCGCCCTTCAGTGCAATCACCAGGCTCTGTGACTGCACTTCCTTCATCAGCGCCTGGATGCCCTTGTCGTCGATCTTCTCGACGTCGTCGAAGGTGAACATGTTGTCCATGATCTTCTGCGCCAGATCGTTGTCGGCCTCGCGCACGAAGTCGAGCACACTGGTCTCCACCGCAGACCCCAGCATGTTCAGGATCTCGGCCGCAGCCTTCGCGCCGCCCAGGCTGGCCTTCTTGCCGCGGTCGCCGCCCGAGAGCACCTTGTTCATCACCTCGTTCAGGTCGCGCAGCGCCGCGGGCTGGATGCCGTCGAGCGTGGCGATGCGCACCATGACCTCGTTGCGCTGGCGCTCGGTGAACAGCTTCAGCACGTCGGCGCACTGGTCGAACTCCAGGTGCACCAGGATGGCCGCAACGATCTGCGGGTGTTCGTTGCGCAGCAGCTCGGCCACCGAGCTCGGGTCCATCCACTTCAGGCTCTCGATGCCGGTGACGTCGGATCCCTGCAGGATGCGGTCGATCAGCAGGTTGGCCTTGTCCTCGCCGAGCGCCTTGCGCAGCACGGCCTTGACGTATTCATTGCTGTCGGCCACCAGCATGCTCTCGTTGGCCGCCAAGCTCTCGAAGCTGTCGATGACCTTGACGATGCGATCGCGTGACACCGCCTTCATCTTGGCGATGGTCTCGCCCAGGCGCTGCACTTCCTTCGGCGCCAGGTGCTTGAAGACCTCCGCGGCCTCTTCCTCGCCCAGGCTCATCAGCAGGATGGCTGCGTCCTCCAGGCCCTCGTCGTCTACGCCGGCTGCCATGTTTTCTTCCCGTTAGACTTTTTCGCCGTTGACCCAGCCGCGCACGATGCTCGCCACCGCCGCCGGGTTCTGCCGCGCCATGACGCGGGCCGATTCGATCTTGCCGATGTACTCGGGCTCTGGCGCCAACAAGGGCAGCGACTCGGTGCCGACCACCTCGTCGAGCTGGCTGCCGGGGGGCGGCGCGGGCGGTGGCGGCAGCGGGGCCAGCAGTTGCGTCATTGCCGGCTTGATGAGCTTGAACACCACCACCAGCGCTACCAGTGCCAGCGCGAAGGGTGCTGCGGCGCTGCGCAGCAGGTCCAGCAGCCAGGGCTGCTGCCAGAACGGGGTTTCCTCGGGCGGTGTCACGGGCTCGGCGCGGAACGGGACGTTCACGACCTTGACGACGTCGCCTCGGTCGGCGTTGAAGCCGATGCCTTGCTGCACCAGCGCAGTGAGCTCCTCGAGCTCCTTGGTGGACAGCGGCTGGGTCGATGTCTTGCCGCGAGCGTCGGTGGTTGAGCGGTGGTTGACCACGACCGCGGCATTGAGTCGCCGCACCTGACCCGCGGCCTGGCGCGTGACGGTGGTGGTCTTGTCGACCTCGAAACGGGTGGCCGCCTCGCGGCGCGTGGCGGCGCCCGCGCCACCGGCCTGCTGCGGACCGAGCGGCTGCGCTGCGCCGTTGATGGGCGCCTGTGCCGGCACCGGCGGCTGGTTGGCCACGGCGCCGGGCACGCCGCCAGCGCCGCCCTGCGGCTGGTTGCTCTCTTCACTGCGCTGCTCGCGCACGGCGACCTTGGCATCGGTGCCCTGGTTGGGGGCGTAGGCCTCGGCCGTCTGCATGACCTGCGAGAAGTCGACGTCGGCGGTGACGGTGGCGCGCACGTTGTCGCTGCCGACCACGGGCTCCAGCAACGCCAGGATGCGCTTGTGGTGGGTGGCCTCGAGTTCGCGGCGGTACTGCAGCTGTTGCGAGTCCAGGCCCAGCTGGGTTTCGTCGTCGCCGGCGGCCGAGAGCAGCGCGCCGGTGCTGTCGACCACGCTCACGGCCTTGGGCGAGAGCTCGGGCACGCTGCCCGACACCAGCTTCACGATGCCGGCCACCTGCGCGCGGTCGAGCGTGCGGCCGGGATGCAGGTTCAGCACCACGCTGGCGCTGGGCTTTTGCTGCTCGCGGAAGAAGCCGTTCTGCGCCGGCAGTGCCAAGTGCACGCGGGCCGACTTCACGGAGTCGAGCGACTGGATGGTGGTCGTGAGCTCGCCCTCGATGGCGCGCTGGATTTTCATGCGCTCCTGCACCTGCGTCTGGCCGAAGCTGTTCTTGTCGAGCAGCTCGTAGCCGCCACTGCCGGCAGCGGCGCTAGGGCCCGATGAGGGCAGGCCGGCCTGAGCCAGCTTCATGCGCAGCTCGTGCACGCGCGAGCCCGGCACCATGATCGAGCTGCCGCCGTCGGCAATCTTGTAGGGCACGTTCATTTGCGCCAGCCGGTCGATGACGGCGCCGCCGTCCTTGTCGGACAGCTGCGGGAACAGCACGCGGTAGTCGCCGGTCTTGGCGGTGAACGACATCGCCACCAACAGGGCCAGCAGCGCCAGCACGCCCAAGACGGCGCCGAACTGCGTGCCCCGCGGCAAGGTGCTCCAGCGCTGGCCGAGCGTGGGCCCGGCAACGGGGGTGCCTGCGGGCATGAGGACGGCCGCGTTCGGGGCGGTCGTGGCGACGGCGTTTTCCATGGGCTGGATGTTGGCTGCAGCGCGCCGAAACTGAAGCCGGAACAAGCGGTGGAAGACGGCTCTCTTCGCGCCACGGCGGCATGGGTGCGACCCTACAGTCCGCCCCACGATGTCCGATCTGCGTATCAAGCCCTTCGACTTCCAGGCTGCCGTGGCGCGCGCCGGGCTGCGCCCGGATGGCATGCCCGCGACCGGCGGCGCACAGGGCGCCCAAGGCGTGCAGGGTGGCTTCAAGGCCGCCATGTCGACGGCGCTGCAGGACGTGAGCCGCAGCCAGATGGAAGCCAGCCGGCTGCAGCGCGAGGTGACGCTGGGCAACCCCGAGGTCAGTCTCGAGGAAACCATGGTGGCCATGCAGAAGGCCCAGATCGGCTTCCAGGCCACGCTGCAGGTGCGCAACCGGCTGGTGCAGGCCTACAGCG
>JAIYDH010000249.1 GCA_027487585.1 Rubrivivax sp. | reverse complement strand
TGTACTCGTTGAAGCAGAAGCACTCGAGCTTGTTGAAGTGCGGGCTGGAGTGCCGCGGCGCATAGCTCGGAATCGCCTGCGCGGCCATCGTGCGGTTCTGGATGTTGGTGAACTCGTACATCACCGTCGCGAGCTCGCCGGGGTGCACCTGGATCGAGCGCTTGGCCGGCTTGAAGTCCCAGGGGCCGCGCACGTTGGCGTCGAACTCGACCGTGATCGTGCGCGTGGTGTCGACCTGCGTGTTGGTGGTCTGGCCGTGACGGCCGGTCCAGAGCCCGGACTCCGCGCGCTGCTGCGACAAGGTGAGCACGTTGATGCCCAGCGCCTCACAGATGGCACGGTACATCGGCACCAGCGAATAGCCGAAGCCGAACATCAGCAGCACGATCACCAGCAGCTTGCCCAGCATGCGGCGGTTTTCGGCGAGCAGGCCCTTCAACACGGTGGTGTCCTTGGGCTCAACCGCCGAAGTAGGCGATGCGCACGACGAACCCGATGGCGAAGATCACCGCCGCCGAGGCGAGAGCGATCGCCAGGCGGATGTTCGCCTTGCGTTGTTCAGGTGTCGGGGCCATGCCTGCGGGGACCTCAGCCCACCACGCGCGTGGCCGTGGCGTCCAGCTTGGGCGGGTTTTCGAAGGTGTGGAACGGCGCCGGCGACGGCACTTCCCACTCCAGGCCTTCGGCGGCTTCCCAGGGCTTTTGCGGTGCCGGCTCGCCCTGGCCGCGCATCATCGGGATGACAACGAAGACGAAGAAGTAGACCTGCATCAGCCCGAAGCCGAAGGCGCCGATCGACGCGATCATGTTGAAGTCGGCGAACTGCATCGGGTAGTCGGCATAGCGACGCGGCATGCCGGCCAGCCCGAGGAAGTGCATCGGGAAGAAGGTGATGTTGAAGAAGATCAGCGAGCCCCAGAAGTGGATCTTGCCGCGCAACTCGGAATACATCACCCCGGTCCACTTCGGGCCCCAGTAGTACACGCCGGCGAACAGCGCGAACAGCGAGCCGGCCACCAGCACGTAGTGGAAGTGGGCCACCACGTAGTAGGTGTCCTGGAGCTGGATGTCGATCGGCGCCATCGCCAGGATCAGGCCGGTAAAGCCACCCATCGAGAACACGAACAGGAAGCCGACGCTCCACAGCATGGGCGTCTCGAAGGTCATCGAACCGCGCCACATCGTGGCCAGCCAGTTGAAGATCTTCACGCCCGTGGGCACCGCGATCAGCATCGTCGCGTACATGAAGAAGAGCTGCCCGGTGACCGGCATGCCGGTCGTGTACATGTGGTGCGCCCAGACGATGAACGACAGGATCGCGATCGACGCCGTCGCGTACACCATGCTCGTGTAGCCGAACAGCCGCTTGCGCGCGAAGGCCGGGATGATGGCGCTGACGATGCCGAAGGCCGGCAGGATCATGATGTAGACCTCGGGGTGCCCGAAGAACCAGAAGATGTGCTGGTACATCACCGGGTCGCCGCCGCCCGCCGGGTTGAAGAAGTTGGTGCCGAAGTGGCGGTCGGTCAGCGTCATCGTGATGGCACCGGCCAGCACCGGCATCACCGCGATCAGCAGATAGGCCGTGATCAGCCACGTCCAGGCGAACAGCGGCATCTTCATCAGCGTCATGCCGGGTGCGCGCATGTTCAGGATGGTGACGATGATGTTGATCGAGCCCATGATGGAGCTGGCGCCCATGATGTGCATCGCAAAGATGCCGGCGTCCATGCTCGGACCCATCTGCAGCGTCAGCGGCGCGTAGAGCGTCCAGCCGGCGGCGGGCGCGCCACCGGGCATGAAGAAGCTGCCCACCAGCATCAGCGCGGCCGGGATCAGCAGCCAGAAGCTGAGGTTGTTCATGCGCGCGAAGGCCATGTCGCTCGCGCCGATCTGCAGCGGGATCATCCAGTTCGCGAAGCCCACGAACGCCGGCATGATGGCGCCGAAGACCATGATCAGGCCGTGCATCGTGGTCAGCTGGTTGAACAGCTGCGGGTTCACGAACTGCAAGCCCGGCTGGAAGAGCTCGGCGCGGATGCCCAGCGCCAGCACGCCGCCCACCATCAGCATTGCGAAGCTGAACAACAGGTACATCGTGCCGATGTCCTTGTGGTTCGTCGCGAACACCCAGCGCCGCCAGCCGTGCGGCTTGTGGTCGTGGTCGTCGTGCGCGTGGTCGTGGCCGGCTGCGTGGCCATGCGGGGGAAGAACGGCGCTCATGGGGTCAGGCCTCTCGAATCAGGTGTCTGTCGGCAGACGATCACTTGCGGGCGGCAACGATCTCGGCAGGCTGGATCACCTTGCCGGTCTTGTTGCTCCACGAATTCTTGGTGTAAGTCACGACGGCAGCGATCTCGGTGTCCGAGAGTTGCTTCCATGCCGGCATCGCACCGTTGGCCGCGCCGTTGAGCAGGATCTGGATCTGCTGGGCCACGTCGTTCAGCACGATGGCGCTGCCGTCGAGCGGCTTGATGGGGCCGGCGCCCTTGCCATCGGCCTTGTGGCAGGCGGCGCAGTTGGCGTTGTAGACCTTCTCGCCGCGGGCCAGCAGGGCGGCCAGTTCCCAGACCTTGCTGGGGTCGTCGGCCTTGGCCTGCATTTCCTTCTTCTTGGCCTCGACCCACTTGGTGTACTCGTCCTGCGTCACCACCTTCACGTGGATAGGCATGTAGGCGTGCTCCTTGCCGCAGAGCTCGGCGCACTGGCCGTAGAAGTCACCGGTCTTCTCGGCGCGGAACCAGGTGTCGCGAACGAAGCCGGGGATGGCGTCTTGCTTGACGCCCAGCGACGGCACCATCCAGGCGTGGATCACGTCGTTGGCGGTGGTGACGATGCGGACCTTCTGGTTCACCGGCACGACCATCGGGTTGTCGACCTTCAGCAGGTAGTCGTCACCGGCGGGCTTGCCCATGTCGCTCATCACACGGTGCGAGGCGTCGAGTGCGGACAGGAAGGCGATGCCCTCGCCTTCGCCCTTGAGGTAGTCGTAGCCCCACTGCCACTGGTAGCCGGTGGCCTTGATGGTGAGGTCGGCATTGCTGGTGTCCTTCATCGCGACCACGGTGCGCGTGGCCATCGCACCCATGGCGATGACGATGATGAACGGCACGATGGTCCAGGCGATCTCGACGGCCACGCTCTCGTGGAAGTTCGCCGGCTTGTGGCCCAGCGACTTGCGGTGCTTCAGGATCGAATAGAACATGACCCCGAACACGGCGAGGAAGATCACCGTGCAGACGATCAGCATGAACCAGTGCAGCCAGGCCTGCTGCTCGGCGATCTTGCTGGCCGCCGGGTGCAGGTTGAGCTGGTTGACCGCCGGGCCGCCGGGAAGGTCGTTCACGGCCCAGGCCGCGCCCGAGGCCAGCGCGGCACTCAGGGCCGCACCGGTGACAAGGCTCGCCTGTTGCAGGCGCTGCCAGAGGGAAGTCGATCGGATCATCGGTTTCACTTCAGGGTCGGTTGTCGTTCTCAGGGCCGCGGCGCAGGGCCGTGCGGATCTCTTGGGCCAGGGCGGCACGCAGTTCGGGGCGCACGAAGCGGCCGACACACACGCTGCCACCACGCCCGCTCAACTGCACCAGGGAACCCTGGCCGGCGGCAGGCTCGACGGCGAGCCATTCGGTGTCGAGGTGAACCTGCTCCATGCGCGAGCCGACGCTCAGCTCGACATGCAGCGATCGGCCCTCGAGCGTGATGGTCTCGTGGTCGCCGGCGTGCCGCGCGAACACCAGCATGGCCACGCCCACGGCGACCAGCTCGATGCCGGCGAAGGCCGCCACATAGGGCGCTCCCTGGGCCACGAAGAAGGCCGACACCAGCAGCGACACCGTGCACAGCGACAGGTACACGAGGCCCAGCTGCCGCGGCGTGATCGAGCAGTTGCGGCGCAGCGGCCACTGCAGCGCAGGCCGGCCACCGGGGCCCGGGTTCAGCAGCCGGCGCCCGAACGAGGAAGTCGTCCGGGGGGCGAGAGCCCAGGGTGCGGAAACGGCGGTGACGGACATGCGGATGGCGGGTACTGCGGACTGCGGCGAACTGCGGCGAATTGAAGCATTCGAGGGCCATGGCGCAGAAGCGTCCCGCTGGCGGAACCGAGGCCTCTGGCGGGCTGTCACCCTGCCCGCAGAGGCCCGTCAGGCAAGCCCTCATTCGCGCGGCATTCTAGCCCAGCGTCCCGTCAGTACTGACCTGGATCAAGCGCGGCGAGCCCCGCGCCACATGCGTCAGTGCAGCGTCAGCGCCGAGGGGCTGGCGGGGCTCGGCGCACCATGCGGCGCAGGTCTTCCAGGGCCACGGTCGTCTCGGCCGCCAGGTGCGCCCGCGGTGGCGGCTTGAAGGCGTGGCCGTAGACGAGTTCGAACTCCAGCGTGATGCGCCCGTCGCGGCCGGCAGCCTGCTCAAGCGCCTGAAGCAGCCGCTGCCGCCAGCGGGGCGAGCGCAGACCCGCCGGGCGCTGCAGCGAGGCATTGAGACCCAGGCTGCGCAGCTCGGCCAGCGCCGCGCCGGCGTCGGCCCAGGTCAGGCGCACGGTCTCCTGGTCCATCACCGGGTCGGCGAAGCCGGCGCGCACCAGCATGTCGCCGAGATCGTGCATGTCGACCAGCGGCGCCAGCGGTGCCGGCCAGCCATGGGCGGCATACAGCGCCGACAGCGATTGCAGCGTGCCCGGGCCGAGCGTGCAGAACATCACGAAGCCATCGACGGCGAGTGCGCGGTGCCAGGCGGCCAGCAGGCCCTGCGGCTCGGCCACCGTGTGCAGCAGCATGGTGCTCCACAGCAGTTGCGCGGCGCCCGCGGGCAGCCCGCTCGGGGCCACCACCACGGGCGTCTTGTCGCGCCCGAGCAGCCCACGCCACCAGGGCCGGCTCTCGGGCGCGCGGCCCAGGCCGTCGGGATCGACCCAGAACGCCTGGGCCTCGGGGTAGGCCGCGGCCAGCAGCGTGTGGTCGTGGCGCGCTTGCAGCCCCCAGTCGACCACCTGCTGCGGCTTCAGGCGCACGATGCCCAGGCGCTCGGCCATGCGGCGCGCGGCCTCGGCGTGCAGCCAGGGGGGTTCGGTGGCGGATCGCAGCCGCTGGCGCCAGCGCGCCAGAGCCCGCGCATCCACCGGCCGCGGCGCAGCAGCTTCGGGCTCGGGCAGCTCGGTCCGGGGCACTTCGGTCTGGGGCACGAGCATGCGTGGCAGTATAGAAAGGCCATGCATCCTCCGGTCCTGCCCGCCCTGCCCTCCGCGCCGCCGCAGGCCGGGCGCGCCGGCCTCGCGACCCAGTGCGAGCTGTGCCGGCAATGGACCCAGGGCGACGCTCTCTGCGCCGACTGCGAGGCCTGCTACGCCCAGCCGCGGCTGCGCTGCGCCTGCTGCGCCCTGCCCACGGGCACGGCGGTGGCACGCTGCGGCGGCTGCCTCGCCACGCCCGAGCTGCCCTACGCCGGCACCGTGGCCGCGGTGGACTACGCCTTCCCCTGGGACGGCCTCGTCACGGCCTTCAAGTTCGGTGGCCGTGTCGACCTGGCCGAGGCCCTGGCCCGGCGGTTGGCGGATGCTGTGGCCGCCTCCTCGCCCCACGACGCCACCTGGGTGCTGCCGGTCCCGCTGTCACCCGCGCGCCTGGCCGAGCGCGGCTACAACCAGGCCTGGGAACTGGCCCGCCGCGTGGCCCGGCTGCGCGGCCTGCCCAGCGACGCCACGCTGCTGCAGCGGCCCATCGACACCGCCCACCAGACCGGCCTGGATCGCGCCGCACGCGCGGCCAACCTGGCCGGCTCGTTCATGGTCGATCCCACGCGGCGCGCCGAGCTGGCGGGCCGGGCCGTGGCGCTGGTCGACGACGTCATGACCACGGGCGCCACTGTGGCCGCCGCGGCCGCGGTGCTGCAGCGCGCCGGCGCGGCATCGGTATCGGTGTGGGTGTTCGCGCGCACGCCGGCCCCCGGCCGCGACTGAGCGCCAAAGAGGCTGCATCGATGTTCCATGTCGTGCTCGTCGAGCCCGAGATCCCGCCCAACACCGGCAACGTGATCCGGCTGGTGGCCAACACCGGCTGCAGCCTGCATCTCGTCGAGCCGCTGGGCTTTGCGATGGACGACAAGCTGCTGCGCCGCGCCGGGCTCGATTACCACGAGTGGGCCGAAGTCCGGCGCCACGCCAGCTTCGACGCGCTGCTGGCCGCCGAGCGCCCGGACCCGGCCCGGGTCTTCGCCTTCACCACGCACGGCTCGCAGCCGCTGAGCGCGCTGCGCTGGCAGCCGGGCGACTGGTTCGTGTTCGGCAGCGAGTCGCGCGGGCTCGATCCAGCCCTGCGCGAGCGCTTCGCCGCGCCGCAACGCGTGCGTCTGCCGATGCGGCCGGGTCAGCGCAGCCTGAACCTCAGCAACGCGGTGGCCGTCGTCGTGTTCGAGGCCTGGCGGCAGCAGGGCTACGCCGGCGGCGGCTGAAGGTTTTCAGCCCGCGCACCGCGCGCCATCAGCAGCGCCACGGCTTCGGGCGGCGCCAGCCGGCCGGCCAGCACCTCGACCACGGCGGCCGTGATCGGCATCTCCACGCCCAGCGCCTGCGCGCGCGCCAGCGCCACGGCCGCCGTCGGCACGCCCTCGGCCACGTGGCCGAGTTCGGCCAGCGCCTCGGGCAGGCTGCGGCCCGCGGCCAGGGCCAGGCCCACGGCGCGGTTGCGCGACAAGGCCCCGGTGGCCGTGAGCACGAGGTCGCCCAGGCCCGACAGGCCCATGAAGGTGTCGACCCGCGCGCCCAGCGCCAGGCCCAGGCGCGTCATCTCGGCCAGGCCGCGGGTGATGAGCGCCGCACGCGCGTTCAGCCCGGCGCCGGGCAGGCCGTCGACGATGCCGGTAGCGATGGCCAGCACGTTCTTCAGGGCGCCGCCGACCTCGACGCCGACGATGTCGGTACTGGTGTAGATGCGCAGGGCGCCGCCATGAAACGCCTCGACGGCGCGCGCGGCCAGTGCGGCGTCGGTGCTGGCGGCCACCAGCGCGGTGGGCAGGCCGCGCGCCACCTCGAGCGCGAAGCTCGGGCCCGAGAGCACGCCACACGGCGCGCTGGGGCGCAGTTCACGCGCGATCTCGTGGCCGAGCAGGCCGCTGCCGGCCTCGAAGCCCTTGCTCAGCCACAGCGCGGGCGCGCTGGGCGGCAGTGCGGCGAGGCTGCCGCGCAGGCCCGCCATCGGCGTGGCAATGACGAGCAGCCCCGCCGCGCCGTGGGCCATGGCGCCGGGCAAATCGGCCGTGGCGGCCAGCGCCGGCGGCAGCGCCACCTCGGGCAGGTAGCGGCGGTTGCAACGTGCCGAGTCCAGCGCCGCCGCCTGCGCGGCATCGCGGGCCCACAGCTGCGTCTCGTGGCCGGCCTGCGCCGCGGCCACGGCCAGCGCCGTGCCCCAGGCCCCGGCGCCGAGCACCGCGATCTTCATCGCCGTGCCTTCCGGGTCAAGACCGCCGCTTCAGCACCCGCGCGCTCAGTTCGCGCCGGTGATGATGCGCGAGCCGCCGTTGGCCGCCGCGGCGGCCTGCTGCTGCTGGGCCTCGAACATGGCCTGGAAGTTCACTTCCGTCAGCAGGATGGGCGGGAAGCCGGCGCGCGTGCAGACATCCGACACGATGGCGCGCAGGTACGGGTACACCATCTGCGGACAGACGATGCTGACGATGCCCTGCAGCTGGTCTTGCGGCACGTTGCGGATCTCGAAGATGCCGGCCTGCTTGGCTTCCACCAGAAACAGCGTCTTGTCCTGGACCTTGGCCGTGACGGTGGCGGTGACGGTGATCTCGTACACGCCGTCGGCCACCGAGTCGGCGCCCATCTGCAAGTTGATGTCAACCTGCGGCTGGCCCTGCTCGAGCAGGATCTGCGGCGAGTTCGGCTGCTCCAGCGACAGGTCCTTCAGGTACATGCGCTGGATGTTGAAAACGGGGGTCTCGTCGGCCATGGTCCGGTCTCGGGTCTAGTCGGGTGAAAGAAGGCCCGGTGCCGTGGGGCACCGGGCCGGAATCGCGAATTATCAGTGAGCGTCGTGACGCTGCGGCAAGCCCCGGAGCAGAGGCCGCCTCAGGCGGCCAGCAAGGGGAGCAGACCGCCGCGCTGATCGAGCGCCATCAGATCGTCGCAGCCGCCGACATGGGTGTCGCCAATGAAGATCTGCGGCACCGTGCGACGCCCGGTGAGCGAGACCATGGTGTCGCGCTGGGCGGGGTCGAGGTCGACGCGGATTTCGTCGATCTGCTCGACGCCACGCTGCTTGAGCAGCGCCTTGGCGCGGACGCAGTAGGGGCACACCTGCGTGGTGTACATGCGCACGGGGCTCATGGAGGCTCCTGGAATGGGGGACGAGTTGGGGACGTTGCGACGAATTGTCCGCAGCCGGCCTTCACCCTGCAGCCGACTTCTCCATCGGCAGTTGTGCTTCGCGCCAGGCGGCGCTGCCACCCGACACCGCCACGGCCTTTTCATACCCGGCCTTGCGCAACAGGCCCGCTGCCCGCCCGGCGCGCGCGCCCGTGGGGCACAGCACGATGAGCGGCAGCGCCTTGTTCGATGGCAGCTCCTTCGAGCCCTCGAGCTGACCAAAGGGGATGTTGCGGGCGCCAGTGGCGTGGCCCTGCGCGTACTCGGTCGGCTCGGCGACGTCGACGAGCACGCCCTTCTCGCGGTTGATCAGCCGCACGGCCTCGGAGGTACCCACGGAACCGGCGCCGCCGGCGGCCTTGTTGACCATCGGCCACACCAGAAGACCGCCCGAAACGAAGGCGATGAGGATCAGGATCCAGTTTTCGACAAAGAAGCTCACGGTGGCGGGGCTGCGCAGGCGGCCGTTGGTGCAAACCGCGAATCATAGAATCTTGTTCATGCCAAAACCTGCCCATCAGCTCGTCCTGATCCGCCACGGGGAATCGACCTGGAACCTGGAGAACCGCTTCACCGGCTGGACCGACGTGCCGCTCACCGACACCGGCGTGGCCCAGGCGCGCCAGGCCGGGCAGCTGCTGCGCGAGGGCGGCTGGGAGTTCGACGTGGCCTACACCTCGGTGCTCAAGCGCGCCGTCTGGACGCTGTGGCACGCGCTCGACACGATGGAACGCACCTGGCTGCCGGTGCGCCACGACTGGCGGCTGAACGAGCGCCACTACGGCGCGCTGCAGGGCCTGAACAAGGCCGACATGGCCAAGCAGTACGGCGACGAGCAGGTGCTGATCTGGCGCCGCAGCTACGACACACCGCCGCCGGCGCTGGAGGCGTCTGACCCGCGCAGCGAGCGCGGCGATCCGCGCTACACCCGGCTCTCGCCTGAGCAGATTCCGCTGACCGAGTGCCTGAAGGACACCGTGGCGCGCGTGCGCCCCTTCTGGGACGAAGTCATCGCCCCGGCCGTGGGCAGCGGGCAGCGCGTGCTGGTGGCCGCCCACGGCAACAGCATCCGCGCGATAGTGAAGATGCTCGACGGCATCAGCGACGCCGACATCGTGGGCGTGAACATCCCGAACGGCATTCCGCTGGTGTACGAGCTCGATGCGGCGCTGAAACCCATCCGCAGCTATTACTTGGGCGACGCCGAAGCCGCGGCCAAGGCGGCTGCGGCGGTGGCGAGCCAGGGCAAGGCCTGAGCTGGGGTCGCGGCTGGGCTTGATGGGCGTGTTTCGGCCAGTTGCGGCCGCTCAACCTACCCTCTCAACCCGCCCTCCGTTCGGGCTGAGCCTGTCGAAGCCCTCCCTCCGTTCCGGCTGAGCCTGTCGAAGCCTGGTGCCGCGCAGACATTCGCGCTCGCAGCACCGCGGCGGCAAAGGGCTGTGCGGGCGGGGGCTGCGGCGTGAGTTGAAGCGGTCGGCCCTACGGGCCGACTCCCCTGCGATGCTCGGGTCCATGGCCCCGCCGCAAAACTCGCTACGCGGGCTGCGCCCGCTGCGCTCGAACAGTTGCGGCGAGTCAGTCCACGAAGCGCGCTGCGCGCGTGGGCCATGAACCCT
>JAIYDH010000048.1 GCA_027487585.1 Rubrivivax sp. | reverse complement strand
TGGGCGGCGGCGCTCGGCAGCATGGCCGGCATGAACACACCCACCGCCCTTCTTCGCGCACTGCCGGCCCTGCTGGCGGTGTCCCTGTGGTCTGCCGCGCCGGCCTGGGCGCAGCGCTTTGCCGTGGCGCCCGCGGCCGAGTTCCTGGCCGGCGATCCGGTGAGCATCATGCTCGAAGGCCTGCCACCAGGCAGCGAGCTGCAACTGCGATCGCGCCGCACCGTGCCCGAGTGGAACGGCGCCCTGCGCGCCTATGCCGCCGAGGCCCGCTTCAAGGCCGACGCCGCCGGTCGGGTGGATCTGGCGGCGGCCGTGCCCTTGCCCGGCGGCAGCTACGCCGGCGCCGACCTGCGCGGCCTGTTCTGGAGCATGGCGCCGGCCCCCAGCGCCGAGCCCGCGCCGGCCCAGGGCGATGTGCTGCTCGAAGCCCGCACGGGCGATGGCAGCCGTGTGCTGGCCACGCAGACGCTGCGCATCCGCAACGCGCTGCCCGACGTGCAGTCGCGCGAGGCGACGCCGTTTCCGGCGGCCCGCTTCTTCTACCGGCCGGGTTCGGCCAAGCGGCCGGCGCTCATCGTGCTGGGTGGCAGCGAAGGTGGCACGCTCATCCTGCGCGACGGGCCGGTGTGGGCCTCGCGCGGTTATGCCGTGCTGGCGCTGCCGTACTACTCGCAACCGGGCTGGGGCCCGAACGGGCCCACGCCGCCCGAGGTGCCGGCGCTGCCCGCGGCCTTCGCCGACATCGCGGTCGACCGGCTGGAGGAGGTGCGCGAGTGGCTGGCGGCGCAGCCCGAGGTCGATGCCACGCGCATCGGCGTCATGGGCACCAGCAAGGGCGCGGAGTTCGCGCTGCTGGCGGGCACGCGGATGCCCTGGATCCGCGCCATCGTGGCCGTGGTGCCCACCGACGTGGTCTGGGAGGGCTGGGGCGCCGGTGTCGCGCCGGGCACGCGCAGCAGCTTCGCGTGGAAGGGCGAGCCCTTTCCCTTCGTGCCCTACAAAGATTTCGAGAAGGAACTCGCCGGCTTCCAGACCGGAGCCGACGTGAAGATCCGCCGCCCGCAGGACGCCGGCCGCGCCGCCCACCCCGAGCGCGTGGCGCCGGCGCGCATTCCGGTGGAGCGGATCGCCGCGCCGGTGCTCGTGATCGGTGGCCACGACGACCAGGTCTGGGACAGCGGCGGCATGGCCGAGGCCATCGTCAAGGCGCGTGCCGCGGCCGGCCGCGTGACGGAGGCCGTGATCGACCGCGAGGCCGGGCACTTCCTGGGCGGCAGCGGCTGGGGGCCGACCACGCAATACAACGCCGGCCCGTCCAAGAGCGGCGGCACGCCAGTGGCCAATGCCCGCACGCAGGCGCGAGCCTGGGCGGCGACGCTGGACTTCCTGGCGCGCAACCTGGGGCCGCGGCCCTGACACCGGCCCGGGCTGCCCGCGCCGTGACAATCGGCGCCATGGAGCACCCCATCGAATGGCTGCCGGCCGAAGGCGAGCCGGCCCAACTGATCCTGCTGCTGCACGGCTGGCGCTCGGACGCCACCGCGCTGCTGCCCCTGGCGCAGGCGCTGCGCCGCCAGTTCCCGCAGGCCGCCATCGTGGCGCCCGATGCGCCCACGCGCTGGGGCGAGCACCCGACGCAGCGCCTGTGGTACGGCATCGACGGGCTCACGCCCGAGAACTGGCCCGAGCGCGTGGGCGAGTGCCTGCCGCCGCTGCTGCAGTGGGTGCGCGCGCAGCAGCGCCGCCTGGGCGTGGGCGCGGCGGCCACGGCGCTGGGCGGCTTTTCGCAGGGCGGCATCCTGGCGTTGGCGCTGGCGATGGCCCGCGACGGCCTCGTCGGCCGCGTGCTCAGCTTCGGCGGCTGCCTCACCGAGAAGCCGGCTGCCGCGCCGCAACTCACGACGCTGCACCTGTTCCACGGCGCGGCCGACGAGGTGATCGCCCCCGACGGCTCGCGCCAGGCCCTGGCCTGGATGGCCGAGCTCGAAGGCGACGCCACGCTCGACCTCGCACAAGGCATCGGCCACGAACTGCACCCGGTGCTCATCGAACGCGCCCTGTGGCGCCTGACGCACCACGTGCCGCAACGCACCTGGCGCGAGGCGCTGGGGGGTGCGTCGGCGAACCGGTAGCCGACCCCCTCCGTTCAGGCTGAGCCTGTCGAAGCCCACCCGCTCGTCCTGAGCCTGTCGAAGGATCGTCCTGAGCTTGTCGAAGGATCGGGCTGAGCCTGTCGAAGCCCTCTCCCACGCCCCACCCATGCTCTTCCTCATCTCCCCCGCCAAGACGCTCGACTACGACACCCCCGTGCCCGCCGCGCTGGCCAAGAAGGCCAGCGAGCCGCTGTTCGTGCCGCAGGCTGCCGAACTGATCGGCGTGCTGCGCCGCCAGAGCCCACGCCAGGTGGCGGCGCTGATGGAGCTGTCCGACAAGCTGGCCACGCTCAACACCGAGCGCTACGCCGCCTGGCAGCCCGTGGCCACCCCCGCCAACAGCAAGCCCGCCGTGCTGGCCTTCAATGGCGACGTCTACGACGGCCTGCAGGCGCAGACGCTGAAGACGGCCGATCTCACCTGGGCGCAGGAGCACGTCGTCATCCTCTCGGGCCTGTACGGCGCGCTGCGCCCGCTCGACCGGCTGCAGCCCTACCGCCTGGAGATGGGCACCGGCCTGAAGACGGCGCGCGGCAAGGACCTCTACGCCTTCTGGGGCGACACCGTGGCCGAGCACCTGAACCAGCGCCTGGCCGAGGAGCGCACGCCGCTGGTCGTGAACCTGGCCTCGCAGGAATACGCGCGCGCCGCGCTGCGCCCGGCGCTGAAGGCCCGCGTCGTGGACTGCGTGTTCGAGGAGCTCAACCCCGACGGCCGGCCGCAGGTAATCAGCTTCTTCGCCAAGAAGGCGCGCGGCCTGATGCTGCGCCACGCCATCACCAAACGCGCGCGCACGCTGGCGGCGCTGCGTGACTTCAGCGCCGAGGGCTACGCGCTGGATGAGCCCGCCAGCGCCGCCGACCGGCTGGTGTTCCGCCGGCCTCGCCCGGCCGCCGGCGCAGCGACAAAATAGCGCCATGGACACGACCGCCACCACCCAATCCGTCACCCCCGAGCTGCGCCGCTGGATCATCGAGCAGGCCGAGGCCGGGTGCCGCCCGCAAGACGTCATCCAGGCCATGATCACCAGCGGCTGGCGCGAGGACATCGCCATCAAGGCGATGGAGCACACGCTGCGCGAGCACCTCGCCACGCTGCCGCCCGACGAGAGCGATCTGCCGCCGCCGGTGCCGGTGCCCGAGCCGTCGCTCACGGGCGCGCCGAGCGAGATCGTCGTCGAGGGGCACGCGGTGAAGATCCTCACGACGATGAAGCATCCGCGCGTGGTGGTCTTCGGCGGCCTGCTCACCGACGCCGAATGCACCGGCCTCATGCAGCTGGCCGAACCGCGGCTGATGCGCAGCGAGACGGTTGACAACGCCACCGGCGGCAGCGAGATTAACCCCTCGCGCACCAGCGACGGCATGTTCTTCGAGCGTGGCGAACACGACCTCATCAGCGGCATCGAGCGCCGCATCGGCCTGCTGCTGGGCTGGCCGGTGCAAAACGGCGAGGGCCTGCAGATCCTGCGTTACCGGCCGGGTGCCGAGTACCGGCCGCACCACGACTACTTCGACCCGGTGCATCCGGGCACCGGCAAGATCCTGGCGCGCGGCGGCCAGCGCGTGGGCACGTTGGTGATGTACCTCAACACACCCGAGGGCGGCGGCGCCACCACCTTCCCCGATGTCGGCCTTGAGGTCGCGCCGGTGCGTGGCAACGCCGTGTTCTTCAGCTACGTGCGCGCCCACGTGAGCACCAAGACGCTGCACGGCGGCGCGCCGGTGCTGGCCGGCGAAAAGTGGGTCGCGACGAAGTGGCTGCGCGAGGGCGAGTTCATCTAGTCGCCACGGCCACCGCCGTGGCCACGGCGCCCGAGACCAGCAGCGACAAGGCGATCGCGAGGCCATAGCCGCGACCGCCGGCCGTGAACGCGGCCCCGCTGCGTGTGGCCGAGTTGGCCGCCACCGCCAGCAAGACGCCCAGCACCAGCGTGGCGGCGTCCAGCGTGCCGGCCGACTGCAGCGCGGCCAGTGCCGCCACCGGGGCGTGGGCATCGGCCAGTCCCGCCAGCGCCGTGCCGCCCAGCAGGCCCAGCGTGCCAAAGCGCTGCTGCGCCCAGGCCACGCCCACGGCCACCATGGCCAGCAGCGCGGCCACGACCAGCGCCTCGCGCACGCGCAGCGGCCCCTGGCGTTGCGCCGCCTGCACCGCTTCGGTGTCGGCCGCGGGGGCGCGGCGCCAGGCCCACAGCGCGGCGGCGGCTGCCGTCGCCGCGCCCGCCAGGGCCGGCGGCAGCAGCGCCGGCAGCGCTGCCGGCGCCAAGGCCGCCACGAGCATCAGCACCTGCAGCCAGGTGGCCACCGTCGAGGCCAGAGCCCCGGCCGTGGCGGCCTGTGCCGAGTCGCCGCTGCGCACCCGTGCGCCCATGGCCACGATGGTGGCGGTGCTCGACACGAAGCCCGAGAACAGCCCGGCCAGCGCCAGCCCCGCACGCGCGCCGAGCACGCGCCCGGCCACGTGGCCGGCGGCCTGCAGTGCCAGGATCAGCACCACTGTCAGCAGCAGCGTGCGCGGCGCCACCGGCACCCAGGGCTGCAGCGCCGCGGGCGGCGAGGCCGGTGCCAGCGGCAAGAGCACCAGCGCGAGCGCGGCCAGGATCAGCGCGTCGTGCAGTTCGGCCTCCGACAAGGCCTGCGTGGCAAAGCGGTGCAGCCGTTCGCGCGCGGCCAGCAGCGTGGCCACCACCACGGCGGTGCCGGCGCCCAGGGCCGGCGCCTGCACCGACAGCACGCCGACGAGGTAGGTCACGAACAGGGCCAGCTCGGTGGTGAGCCCAGGGTCCAGCGCCGCGGCGTCCACGCGGGGCAGGCGCAGGCTGCGCGCATAGGCCGCCACCGCCAGCACGGCCACCATCGCGGCGCCCAGCAGCACCAGCGCGGGTTGCGTCAGCTTGTCGGCCAGCACCTGCGCCAGCCCGCCGGCCAGCGCCACCAGCGCAAAGCTGCGCATGCCCGCCGCCTGCGCCTGCGCCGCGCCGCGGCGGCTGCGCTTGCGGCGTTCACGTTCGATTCCAATCAGCAGCCCGGCGCCCAAGGCCGCGGCCAGGCCCAGCGCCGTGGCGTCGTCGAACTCAGCGGCCATCGGGCGGCACGGCAGCCGGCCCGGAGCCTTGGCGCGCGCGCCGGTGCCAGACGGCGCCCAGCACCAGCGCCAGCACGGCCACGCTGCCCAGCAGCGTCCAGATCAGCGGCGAAGCCGGGTGCGGCACGGTGCGGTGCGCCACCGTGGTTTCGGTCAGGAACAGCATGCAGATCACAGCCACGCCGAAGGCCAGCTTGGCGCGCCGGTCGAGCGGCTTGTCGTGCACCACGGGCTTCATGCCTCGAGCTCCTCGCCATGCTGCGGCTGGCGCACGTGCCAGCCGAGGCGGTTCTGGATCTCGTAGCGCATCTCGCCGTGGAACCTGCCGCATCCCGGCCGCCTGCGGGCGCCCGCGGTGGTGACGAGGCGGCGCGACAAGGGGTTCTTCATGGCAAGGCCCCGGCGGCTTGCAGCGCGGCCGAGTCGAGCACGGTGACGCCGCTGGCGGCCACCGGCACGGTGCGCACCAGCGCGCGCGCCACCGTGGCCGCCGCGATGGGCCGCAGGCTGCGCGGCACCAGCGGGCCCAGCCAGCCGGCGAGGCGCTCGCCCCATTGCTCGCCGGCGCGCGCGGGCTGGCCCAGCGCGTGGCGGTCGCCCAGCAGCAGCGAAGGGCGGGCGATGACGAGCTGCTCGAAGCCGATGGCGCGCAAGGCGTCTTCGGCCTCGCCCTTGACGCGGCTGTAGAAGTTGCCCGAGCGCGCGCTCGCGCCCAGCGCCGACACCACGCCGAAGCGGCGCACGCCCGCGGCGCGGCAGGCCTGTGCGTAGGCCAGCACGGCACCGAAGTCGACAGCGCGGAACGCGGCCTGCGAGCCGGCCACTTTGATGGTGGTGCCGAGGGCGCAGAAGGCCACCTCGGCCGGCGGCAGGGCGGGCAGGGCCGTGAAGTCCACCACCTGGAGCTCCAGGCCTGGCCGCGGCAGCGGTATCGGCCGGCGCACCAGCAACTGCATTGGCCCGGGCCATTGCAGCGCGATTTCGCGGCCCACCAGGCCGGTGGCGCCGGCCAGCAGGGCCAGACTCTGTGTAGGGAGCGTCATGCGTCGAGGATAGTCCCCGGCGCCCTCGACGTACGGTCAGTTGCCATCTCCACCGTCAGCCGCAGGCTCGATCAGATCCCAGCGGTTGCCCCAGGGGTCGGTGAAGACCACGACGCGGCCATAGGCCTCGGTGCGCGGTGCTTCGGCGCGGCGGCCGCCGTGGGCCTCGATGCGGGCGAGATCGGCATCGAAGTCGTCGCTGTGCACGAAGAGCCAGACGCGGCCTGCCCCCTGGCGGCCGATCAGCGAGCGTTGTTCGTCGTTGGCAGCCCGGGCCAGCAGCAGCCCGGCGCCACCGCCGGGCGGGCCGACGACCAGCCAGCGCTTGCCGCCCGGCCCTGGCGTGTCTTCGCGGCAGGCCCAGCCCAGGCCGCGGGTGAAGAACAGCAGGGCCTCGTCGTAGCCGGGCACCAGCAGCGAGGTCAGGGTGATGCGCAGAGCCATGCGCCAGCATAGACGGCCGCGCCGCCGTGCCGCCCCGGGCCGAACGGCACCCCGCCGAGTGGGTTTGTCACGGGGATTTCACAATCCCCGGCCACCCTCGGCGACCCCCACGAACGACGGAGCACGGCAACATGGCCAAGGACTACGACCGCATGGAGGACAGCAACCGCTCCTCCAATCTCAGCATCCACGAGGTGTCGGACCTGCGCCGCCGCACGCTGATCCGCGGTGGCCTGGCCGCCGCCGCCACGGGCCTGCTCGCGCCGCTGGCGGGCTGCGCCACGGGGGGTGCCACCAGCCGCAGCGGCCCGCTGCTGGGCTTCAAGAGCGTGCCGGTGTCCACGGCCGATGCCGTGACGGTGCCCGAGGGCTACACCGCGCAGGTGCTGGCGCCCTGGGGCGAGGCCGTGGGCCTGTCGGGCGAAGACCCCGCCTTCAAGTTCGACGGCAGCAACACCGCCGCCGAGCAGGAGACGCAGCTGGGCATGCACCACGACGGCATCCACTTCTTCCGCCACCCGCTCACACCCGACAGCAGCAACGCCGGCCTGCTGGTGATGAACCACGAGTACGCCGACGACGGCCTGCTGCACCCCGACGGCATGGCCACCTGGACGGCCGCGAAGGTGCGCAAGTCGCAAGCCGCGCACGGCGTCTCGGTGATCGAGGTCGAGAACCGCGGCGGGCGCTGGGAGATCGTCAAGCCCAGCCCCTGGGCGCGGCGCATCACCGCCAGCACGCCGATGACCTTCGGTGGCCCGGCCGCCGGCCACGCGCTGCTGCAGACGCGGGCCGACGCGCGCGGCATGCGCCCGCTGGGCACGCTCAACAACTGCGGCAGCGGCATCACGCCCTGGGGCACCTACCTCACCTGCGAAGAGAACTTCATCTTCTACTTCAAGGGCCCCGAGCAGCCCAGCGCCCACGAAACCCGCTGGGGCCTGCGCCCTGGCGACCGGGTCGGCTACCGCTGGCACGAGCACGACGAGCGCTTCGATGCCAGCCGGCACCCGAACGAGCCGAACCGATTCGGATGGGTCGTCGAGATCGACCCCAACAACCCGAGCAGCACGCCCGTCAAGCGCACGGCGCTGGGCCGCGCCGCGCACGAAGGCGCGACGGTGACGCTCACGAAGAGTGGCCGCGCGGTGGTGTACAGCGGCGAGGACGCGCGCTTCGAGTACATCTACAAGTTCGTCAGCCGCGACGCCGTCAAGCCCGGTGGCGCGACCGCCAAC
The DNA here is from genome assembly GCA_027487585.1 of Rubrivivax sp. Lineage (GTDB taxonomy): Bacteria > Pseudomonadota > Gammaproteobacteria > Burkholderiales > Burkholderiaceae_C > Rubrivivax. The sequence goes on along the minus strand of JAIYDH010000048.1, from coordinate 2,096 downwards.
GCCACGCTGCTGGACCACGGCACGCTGTACGTGGCGCGCTTCGACGCCGACGGCCGCGGCCGCTGGATCCCGCTCACGCACGGCAGCGGCCCGCTCACCGCGGCCAACGGCTTTGCCGACCAGGGCGAGGTGCTGATCAAGACGCGCCAGGCCAGCGACCTGCTCGGTGCCACCAAGATGGACCGGCCGGAGTGGATCGACATCGACAAGGCCGGCTGGGTGTACTGCACGCTCACCAACAACAGCAACCGCGGTGGTGCCAACCAGCCCGGCGTCGACCCGGCCAACCCGCGCGCCAACAACTCGATGGGGCACATCATCCGCTGGAAGGAAGACGGCGATTTCGATGGCCTGGGCTTTGCCTGGAACCACTTCGTGCTGGCCGGCGACCCGGCGCTCGAGCGTGCCGATGCCAAGGGCAACGTCAAGGGCGACGCCTTCGCCTGTCCTGACGGCCTGTGGACCGACGCGCGCGGCGTGCTGTGGATCCAGACCGACATGTCCACCAGCGCCATGGGCCGGGGCGACCTGCAGAACCTGGGCCACAACGCCATGCTGGCGGCCGACCCGACCACCGGCGAGATCCGCCGCTTCCTCACCGGCCCGGCTGGCTGCGAGGTGACGGGTGCCACCGCCACGCCCGACGGGCGCACGATGTTCGTGAACATCCAGCACCCCGGCGAAAGCCCGAGCGAGCGCAGCGACCCGGCGGCCCCGCGCCGCGTGAGCAACTGGCCCGACCAGCGCCCCGACGGCAGGCCGCGCAGCGCCACGGTGGTGATCCGCAAGGCCGACGGCGGGGTGATCGGTACCTGAGCGACGTCCTCATCGAGGGCTGGGTTCGGCTTGTTGGCGCGCCGATGGGGCGCGCCTGGCACTTGGAACGCCGGCGGCTAACGGCTCTTCGCCGACGTTCCTCCCGCGCCACGACTCTGTTCGGGCTGAGCCTGCCGAAGCCCTCTCTCCCGTTCGGGCCGAGCCTGTCGAAGCCCTCCCCTCCGTTCAGGATGAGCCCGTCGAGGCCCTCCCCTCCGTTCGGGCTGAGCCTGTCGAAGCCTGGCGCCGTGCAAACACTCGCACTCGAAGGATCGCGGCAGCAAAGGGCCGTGCGGGCGGGGGCTGCAGCGTGAGTTGAAGCGGCCGGCCCTGCGGGCCGGCTGCCCTGCGCTGCTCGGCTTGAGGGCGCACGGCAAAACTCGCTACGCGGGCTGCGCCCGCTGCGCTCAAACAGTTGCCGTGAGTCAGTTCACGAAGCGCGCTGCGCGCGCCGCCCTCAAGCCTGCGCTGCTCGGCGCTTCAAGATCACGCCGCAGCCCCCACCCGCACGGCCCTTTGCAACATCCGGGGTTTGGTTTCGGACCGAACACCACAACCTGTCCCTGAGCGGCAGGCGGTGCAGCGGAGAGGGCTTCGACAGGCTCAGCCCGAACGGAGGGGAGCTGCGAGGGGTAGGTTGAACGACCGCTCAGGGCCTTGGACAGTCCTTCGACTTGCCGCTCGACAGCGGACACCCAGGTTCGCCGATGACCTCAGCACACGTCGGCCGAAAGGTACAGAACGGAACGACGCATCACGCTAAGGCTTCGCCCCGGGCTCGTCGTCATCGCGGCGCTTGCGGCCCGAGAACATCGTCCACCAGACGCCGAACGCCAGGATGGCCAGGGCGGCCATCGCTTCAAGGATCAAGAGCCACATCGAGGCGACACGTCCGCATCAGGGCCCGCGCTTCTGCGCGAGCAGGTTGAGCACCAAGCCGCCGATCACGAGCGCGGCGGCACCAAGTTTCCAGGCCGGCAGTGGCTCGGCCAGCCACCAGGCCGCGCTGGCCATGCCGAACACCGGCACGCCCAGCGCCATGGGGGCGATGGTGCCGGCCGGGTGGCGCGCCAGCAGCCAACCCCAGGCAGCGTAGCCGAACAGCGTGTTCCCCACCGCCTGCCAGGCCACCGCCGCCCAGGTGGCGGCATCGGCCGCAGCAAGCGCGCCACCGATGCGCGCCGGCCCTTCGGCCAGCAGGGTGAGCAAAGCCAGCGGCGGCAGCGCAAAGGCGCTGGACCACACCACCACGCCGAGCATGTCCACGCGGCCCATGCGCC
>JAIYDH010000231.1 GCA_027487585.1 Rubrivivax sp. | reverse complement strand
TACGCGCTCAAGCCGATGAACTGCCCCGGCCACATCCTGATCTTCAAGCAGGGCATCAAGAGCTACCGCGACCTGCCGCTGCGCTACGGCGAGTTCGGCCAGTGCCACCGCAACGAGCCCACGGGCGGCCTGCACGGCATCATGCGCGTGCGCGCCTTCACGCAGGACGACGGCCACATCTTCTGCACCGAAGACATGATCCTCCCGGAGTGCGTGGCCTACACGGCGCTGCTGCAGAAGGTCTACAAGGACTTCGGCTTCACTGACATCATCTACAAGGTGGCCACTCGCCCCGAGGCGCGCATCGGCTCGGACGCCATCTGGGACAAGGCCGAGCACGCGCTGATGGAAAGCCTGCGCGCCAGCGGCTGCGAGTTCGTCATCGCCCCGGGCGACGGCGCCTTCTACGGCCCGAAGATCGAGTACACGCTGAAGGACGCCATCGGCCGCCAGTGGCAGTGCGGCACGATGCAGGTCGACTTCTCGATGGCCGAGCGCCTGGGCGCCGAGTACGTGGCCGAGGATTCCAGCCGCCGCCACCCCGTGATGCTGCACCGCGCCATCGTCGGCAGCCTGGAGCGCTTCATCGGCATCCTGATCGAGCAGCACGCCGGCGCGCTGCCGGCTTGGCTGGCGCCGGTGCAGGTGGTGGTGGCCTCGATCAGCGAGCCGACGGCCGATTACGCGTCGGAAGTGGTGAAATCGCTGCAAAAACAAGGAGTTAGGGCTCAGGCGGATTTGCGTGCCGACAAGATCGGCTATAAAATCCGCGAGCATTCGATGCAGAAGGTCCCGTACATCCTCGTCGTTGGCGACAAGGAAAAGGCGGACGGGGCCGTCGCCGTGCGCGCCCGGGGCAACCAGGATCTGGGCACGATGCCGCTGACGAGCTTTGCCGAGAGGCTGCTCGCCGACATCGCTGCTAAGGTCTGAGGCTGTCCTTTGGCGCGCTTTGATTTTTGACGTGGCCCGCACCGCCTTCGGGTTGCCACAGGAGCTGGAACCATCGCTACCTTCATGGACCGCCGCGTACCCAACGCGGAGCGCAAGCACCGGTTGAACCGGGAAATCATGGCGCTGCAGGTGCGCCTGAACGGGGTCGAGAACGAGCCGCTGGGCATCGTCCCCATTCAAGAAGCGTTGCGCATGGCTGGGGAGTTGGACGTCGATCTGGTCGAGATCGCTGCCACCGCCGACCCGCCCGTGTGCCGGTTGATGGACTACGGCAAGTTCAAGTACCAGGAGCAGAAGAAGGCCGCTGAAGCGAAGAGCAAGCAGAAGGTCATCGAGATCAAGGAAGTGAAGTTCCGCCCCGGCACCGACGACGGCGACTACGCGATCAAGATGCGCAACCTGCGCCGCTTCATCGCCGAAGACGGTGACAAGGGCAAGGTGACGCTGCGCTTCCGGGGCCGCGAGATCACCCACCAGGAGATCGGCATGCGCATGCTGGAACGCATCCGCGACGAGCTGTCCGATGTGGCAATGGTCGAGCACATGCCCAAGCTCGAAGGCCGGCAGATGATCATGGTGCTGGCGCCCAAGCGAAAGTAGGGCGGCTGGCAAGAGATTCGGGCACGGGGTCTGGTCGACCCGGTGTTCGAAAAGAAGCGGCTGCAGGCCGACAAGTGCACCGAGCCCTCGGTGCCGCCTGCAGCAGCAATCAAAGAAGGAGCATTCACATGCCCAAGATGAAGACCAAGAGCGGCGCGAAGAAGCGCTTTCGCGTGCGCCCGGGTGGCACCGTCAAGCGGGGCCAGGCGTTCAAGCGCCACATCCTCACGAAGAAGAGCACCACCCGCAAGCGTCAGCTTCGCGGCGCCGTGAACGTGCACGAGACCAACATGGGCCACATGGCCCAGATGTTGCCTTTCGCCGGCCTCTGATCCACCACGACTGAACAAGGAGCACATACATGCCTCGCGTCAAACGTGGTGTCATCGCCCACGCACGTCACAAGAAGATCCTCGCCCTCGCCAAGGGCTTCCGCGGCCGCCGCAAGAACGTCTTCCGCATTGCCAAGCAGGCGGTGATGAAGGCGGGCCAGTACGCCTACCGTGACCGCCGCACCCGCAAGCGGGTGTTCCGCCAGCTCTGGATCGCGCGCATCAACGCCGCGAGCCGGGAACTGGGCGTCACGTACAGCAAGTTCATGGCCGGCCTGAAGAAGGCGCAGATCGACATCGACCGCAAGGTCCTGTCGGACATGGCCATCCACGACCCGGCGGGCTTCAAGAGCATCGTCGAGAAGGTGAAGGCCCAGCTCGCTTGATGTTCCGGGGCCACCGGCTGCCTGAACGGGCGGCAGGGGGCCCGGCTCTCGCATCCAAGGCCGTCACCTTCGGGGGCGGCCCTTTTTTTGTCCGTTTTTCTTGCCTGTTTTCCACCCGTCCATGAACGACCTCGACTCGCTGGTGCAACACGCGCGCTCTGCGTTCGACGCGGCCCCCACGGCGGCCGAGCTCGAAAATGCCAAGGCGCGCTTCCTCGGCAAGAGCGGCAGCCTCACCGAGTTGCTCAAGGGCCTGGCCGCGCTGCCGCCCGAGGCCAAGAAGGCCCGCGGTGCCGAGATCAACCAGGCCAAGCAGCAGGTCGAGGTGCTGCTCGGCGCGGCGCGCGAGCGCCTGGCGCAGGCCGAGCTCGAGGCGCAGCTGCGGGCCGAGGCGCTGGATGTGTCGTTGCCCGGCCGCAGCCGCGGCACCGGCGGCCTGCACCCGGTGAGCCGCACGATCGAGCGCATTGAGGCCATCTTCTCGAGCATGGGTTTCGACGTGGCCGAAGGCCCCGAGATCGAGACCGACTGGATGAGCTTCACGGCGTTGAATAACCCCGAGAACCACCCGGCGCGTTCGATGCAGGACACCTTCTACGTCGAGCTGAAAGACGCCGAAGGCCGCTGGCTGAACCTGCGCCCGCACACGAGCCCGATGCAGGTGCGATACGCCAGGGCGCACGCGGCGCGCTACGCTGGCGCCTCGCCGATGCCCGAGGTGCGCGTCATCGCCCCCGGCCGCGTCTACCGTGTCGACAGCGACGCCACGCACTCGCCAATGTTCCACCAGATCGAAGGCCTGTGGCTGGGCGAGAACGTCAGCTTCAAGGACCTGAAGGTGACCTTCGCGACGCTGGTGCGCGAGTTCTTCGAGACCGACGACTTCGACGTGCGCTTCCGCCCGAGCTTCTTTCCGTTCACCGAGCCCAGCGCCGAGATCGACATCCGCTTCGGCAGCGGCCCGCTGGCCGGCAAGTGGCTCGAAGTGGCCGGCTCGGGCCAGGTGCACCCGAACGTCGTGCGCAACTTCGGCCTCGACCCCGAGCAGCAGATCGGCTTTGCCTTCGGCATCGGCGCCGACCGCTTTGCCATGCTGCGCTACGGCATCGACGACCTGCGCCTGATGTTCGACGGCGACCTGCGCTTCCTGTCGCAGTTCCGCTGAAGTCCGCACCGAACCGACCCCGAGAACCAGATGCAATTCCCCGAGTCCTGGCTGCGCGAGTTCTGCGACCCGCCGCTGTCCACCCAAGCCCTGGCCGACCTGCTGACGATGAGCGGCATGGAGGTCGAAGAACTGCGGCCGGTGGCGCCGCCGTTCTCCGGCATCGTCGTGGCCGAAATCCTGACGGCCGAGCAGCACCCGCAGGCCGACCGGCTGCGTGTGTGCACGGTGGCGGCCGGCGAGTTCTCGAAGGACGGCCCGCTGCAGATCGTCTGCGGCGCGCCGAACGCCCGTGTCGGCATCAAGGTGCCGTTGGCCGTGGTCGGTGCAGAGCTGCCCCCCGGCGAGGACGGCAAGCCGTTCAAGATCGGCGTCGGCAAGCTGCGTGGCGTGCAGAGCTTCGGCATGCTGTGCTCGGCGCGCGAGCTCAAGCTGTCCGAAGACCACGGCGGCCTGCTCGAGCTGGCCGCTGATGCGCGCGTGGGGTCGAACCTGCGCGAGCATCTGAAGCTCGACGACACGATCTTCACGCTCAAGCTCACGCCCAACCTGGCGCACGGCCTCAGCGTGTACGGCGTGGCGCGAGAAGTGGCTGCGCTCACCGGCACGCCGCTCAAGCAGCCGGCCTTCCCCCCCGTGGCGCCGGGCAGCGAGCGCAAGTTGCCGGTGCGCGTGGAAGCGCCCGACCTCTGCGGCCGCTTCTCGGGCCGCGTGGTGCTGGGCGTGAACCCGCAGGCGCCGACGCCGGCCTGGATGGTCGATCGCCTGGCGCGCTGCGGGCAGCGCAGCGTGAGCGCGCTGGTGGACATCTCCAACTACGTGATGTTCGAGTTCGGCCGGCCTTCGCATATCTTCGATCTCGACAAGATCCATGGCGGCCTGGTCGTGCGCTGGGGTCGGGCCGGCGAGACGCTGAAGCTGCTCAATGGCAACACCGTCGAACTCGATGCGAAGGTGGGCGTGATCGCCGACGACCACGCGGTCGAATCACTCGCCGGCATCATGGGCGGCGACGCCACCGCCGTGGGCGACGGCACGCAGAACATCTACGTCGAGGCCGCGTTCTGGTGGCCTGAGGCCGTGCAGGGCCGCTCGCGCCGCTACGCCTTCAGCACCGACGCCGGCCACCGCTTCGAGCGCGGTGTCGACCCGGCCCTGACGGTGGAGCACATCGAGCGCATCACGCAGCTCGTGATCGACATCTGCGGCACGCCGGCCACCGTGGCCGGCCCCATCGACGACCAGACCCTGGCGCTGCCCGAGCGCAAGCCGGTGGCGCTGCGCGTGGCGCGTGCGGCCAAGGTCATCGGCATGCCGGTGACGCAGGCGCAGTGCGCCGATGTGTTCAGCCGTCTCGGCTTGCCGTTCACGCAGGCCGAGGGCGTGCTGACCGTCACGCCGCCGAGCTGGCGCTTCGACATCGCCATCGAGGAAGACCTCATCGAGGAGGTGGCCCGCGTCGTTGGCTACGACAAGCTGCCGGCCACGCCCACCGTCGCGCCCACGCAGGCGCGCGTGCGCCGTGAAGGCCAGCGCTCGGCCCACGACGTGCGCCATGCGCTGGCCGGCCTGGGCTTCCAGGAGACCATCGGCTTCTCGTTTGTCGAAGAGCGCTGGGAACGCGAGCTCGCGGGCAACGCCGATCCGATCCGCGTGCTCAACCCCATTGCCGCGCCGCTGGCGGTGATGCGCTCCAGCCTCATCGGCAGCCTCGTGCAGGCGCTGCGCCACAACCTGGCGCGCAAGCTGACGCGGGCGCGGCTGTTCGAGATCGGCCGCGTCTACCGCAAGCACGCGGCAGCGGCCGATGGCCCGCTGGCCGTGGCAGGCGTCGAGCAGCCGATGCGCGTGGCTGCGCTGGCCTTCGGCCCGGCCGCCCCGGCGCAATGGGGCAGCGCCGAGCGCGCGACCGACTTCTTCGACATCAAGGGCGAGCTCGAGGCGCTGCTGGCCCCCGCCGCGCTGCGCTTCGAGGCCACCGCACACCCGGCGCTGCACCCGGGCCGCTCGGCCGCGGTGTGGCTGGGCGACCGCTGCATCGGCCACGTGGGCGAGCTGCACCCGCGCTGGCGCCAGGCCTACGAGCTGCCGCAGTCGCCGCTGGTCTTCGAGCTGGAGCTCGATGCCGTGCTGGCGCGCGAGGTGCCGGTGTTCGCGCCGGTGTCGCGCCAGCAGCCGGTGCAGCGCGACGTCGCGCTGGTGGTGCGCGAGGGCGTGTCGCACGACGCGCTCGTGGGCGCGCTGCGGGCCGATCCGGCCGGGCTCATCCGCGCAGCGACGCTGTTCGACGTGTGGAAACCCACCCGCGGCACGGCCACTGGCCTGGACGACAACGAACGCAGCCTGGCCATCCGCCTGGAGCTGCTGGACTTCGAGCAGACGCTCACCGACGATCGCATCGAGGCCGCGGTGCAAGCCGCCGTGGCACGCGCTGCCGCCGCCTTTGGCGCCCGCCTGCGCGCCTGAAGCCGACCACCCCGCCCCTGGCCCGAGGGAGACCCGAGATGAATCCAGAACTCACTGCCGATGTCCCGGGCCCGGCCGACGACGCGCTGGCTCCCCCGGCAGGGTCGAGCCGCGTGATCCTGCCGTCCATCGAGACGCCCACGCTGACCAAGGCCGAGCTGGCCGAGCTGCTGTTCGACCGCCTGGGCCTGAACAAGCGCGAGAGCAAGGACATGGTCGAGGCCTTCTTCGACATCGTGCACGGCACGCTGGTCGACGGCCGCGACGTCAAGCTCTCGGGCTTCGGCAACTTCAACATCCGCCGCAAGGCGCCGCGCCCGGGGCGCAACCCGCGCACCGGCGAGAGCATCCCGATCAAGGCGCGCAACGTCGTCACCTTCCACGCCAGTCACAAGCTGAAGTCGATCGTGCAAGGCGACACCCCGGTGGAGGGGGACTTCGAGTAGAGTCTAGTTTTCCCCACCGAAACCATTGATTTCAATGGAGAAATCGCTCCCCGCCATTCCGGCCAAGCGCTACTTCACCATCGGTGAGGTCAGCGAGCTGTGCGGGGTGAAGCCCTATGTGCTGCGCTATTGGGAGCAGGAGTTCACGCAGCTCAAGCCCATGAAGCGGCGGGGAAACCGGCGCTACTACCAGCATCACGAGGTGCTGCTCATCCGGCGCATCCGCGAGTTGCTCTACGACCAGGGCTTCACGATCAGCGGCGCGCGCAACCGGCTGGCCGACGTGGCGCCGCCCCCGCGAATGGGCGCAGCGCTGCCCGACCCGGACGGCGTCGACGATGACAGCGTGCCAGTGGGCGAGTCCATCATCGAAGGCGCCGCGGCGATGCTGTTGATGCACCCGGCCGCCGATCGCACGAGTCTGCCGCTGCAGAACCCCATACCCTCGTCTAGCGCGATGCAAGCCGGACTGAGCGAAGCCGACACGCGCGCGTTGCGCCACGAGTTGTTGTCGATCCGCGAACTGCTGAGCGTGTAGGCCGGGAAAGACCCGCGCGCCAGCCTATAATGTGAGGCTCAGTCGGGGTGTAGCGCAGCCTGGTAGCGCACTTGCATGGGGTGCAAGGGGTCGCGAGTTCGAATCCCGCCACCCCGACCATTGAAGACGCAAAGCCCGGAGTCGCAAGACTCCGGGTTTCTTGCTTCTGGCTCCCGGCGCCTGGGTTGCTCCTGGCCCGCCCGGCGCCCCACCTGAAATGTGCGGTTGTCTTGGCTACAACTGAATCGATCATGTCCGTTGGGGGCGACGTGGTGCCGTCCGCAGTCCCGGCCTATGGTGCGCGCGCTGGCGCCGTTGCGGGTTCCCCGCCCGAGTGGCCGGCTCTTTTCGAGGAGCGAGTGCGCGCGGTCACCGTGGTGGTCAAGCGCAAGCGACTGAGGTTGGCAGAGCCCGAGACGAGCAGCCCACTGGACGCCGATGCAGGCGGCGAAGTGGAACGCAAGACCCGCGTCTTCGTGGTGCCGACGGAGCCGCATGGCGCCATCACGGAGCCCGCGCCCGAGGGCTGGGCAGTCGCGCCTTCGGCCCTCGCTCGCGGCAAGCGCCGGCGCCGGAGTCCGCTGCACCGTCCAGGCAAGGTGGTGCTCATCGTGCCGCCTCAAGACAGCTTGCATCCACCGGCCGATGCGGGCCCGAACCAGACCGCGTTGAACGACTCCGCGCCGGGATGCCGACCGCAGGGCGACGACTGGCTGCCGTCACCTCTGGCGAGCGACCACCCTGCGGTGCGGGCCTCGCTGGCGCGTGTCCTGACCCTCGTCGAGCAGGCGCAAGCGGCCAGCCGCTGGCGCTTCAGACGCTGAGCCCGCGCGGCCCGGCCTTCATGCCCGCTGCGGTGTCAAGCCGACTTCCCCCCTCTGCCGTGGCGCCCCTGATCCTGCTGCTCGAAGACGAGCAGGCCATCGCCGATACCTTGCTGTATGTGCTCCGCAGCGAGGGCTTCGAGGTGCGGCACGAAAGGTTGGCGCGTGATGCACGCGCCGCCCTGGCCGAACGCTTGCCTGCTTTGGCCATTCTGGACGTCGGCCTGCCCGATGGCAGCGGACTCGACGTCTGCCGCGACATTCGCCGCCAGAGCAACCTTCCGGTGCTCTTCCTGACTGCGCGCGCCGATGAGTTCGACCGTGTGCTGGGGCTGGAATTGGGAGCCGACGACTACGTTGCCAAACCGTTCTCGCCGCGCGAGGTCTGCGCCCGGGTGCGTGCCATCCTGCGGCGAAGCGCCGGCAGCGCCGCCCCTGGGGCGACCCCGGTGCTGCCGCTTCGGTTGGACGATGGCGCCCAGCGCATCCTCGGCCCGGCCGGGCCGCTGCCATTGACGCGGCTGGAGTATCGGTTGCTCGCGGCGCTGCTGCGGCGGCCTGAACGCATCTTCTCGCGCCGCGAGCTGATGTCGATGGTGTGGGACGACGCGCCGGACACCTCGGACCGGACCGTCGACGCGCATGTCAAGCTCGTTCGCGCCAAGTTGCGCGAGGCCGGCATCGATGGCGATCTGATCCAGACGCACCGCCACATGGGCTATTCGCTGCAGCGCTGACATGCGCATCGGTCTGCGGCTGCTTTTGGGCTTCTTCCTGGTGCTGGGGCTGGCACTGGTCGTCGTGTTGCAGGTGTTCCTCGAAGAGGTCAAGCCCGGCACGCGTCTCGCCATGGAGGACAGCCTGGTGGACACCGCCCATACCCTGGCTGCGCTCGCCGCGCCGGACCTCCGCGCCGGTGTCATTGCCAGCGGCAGCTTCGCCCAGTCGCTCAGCCGTCTGCAGGAAGTGCGCCCCCAGGCCTTGCTGTGGGGTTTCAGCAAGACTCGCATCGAGACCCAGGTCAGCATCACCAATGCGCAGGGCATCGTGGTCTTCGACACGCAGCCGCAGGCCATCGGGCAAGACCACTCACGCTGGAACGACGTGGCACGCACGCTGCGCGGCCAATACGGTGCCCGCTCCAGTGCCGCGAGGGCCGACGAGCCCGACAACACCGTCATGCACGTGGCGGCTCCCATCGTCGATGGCCCCCGCATCATCGGCGTGCTCACGGTGTCGCGTGCCAACCGCACTCTGGAACCCTACATCGCGCGCAGTCGCGAGCGCATCCTCGTCGCAGCGGGGCTGCTGCTGGGTGTGACGCTTGCCGTCGGCGGCCTGTTCACGTGGTGGATCGCGAGCTCGCTGCAGCGTCTGCAGGGCTATGCGCTGGCCGTGGCGCGCGGCGAGCGCGCCGAGCCCCCGCGCCTGGGCCGGCTGAGCGGCAACACCGAGTTCAGCGACCTCGCGCAGGCCGTGGAGCGCATGCGCCTCAAGCTCGAAGACAAGGCCTACGTCGAGACCTACGTGCACACCCTGACGCACGAGTTGAAGAGCCCGCTCGCCGCCATACGTGGCGCCGCCGAACTGTTGCAGGAGCCCTTGCCCGACGCCGATCGCCGCCGTTTCGCCAGCAACGTGCAGAGGCAGACCGAGCGCCTGAAGCAATTGGTCGACCAGTTGCTCGGCCTGGCGGCGGTGGAGCAGATGCGCGGCCTTGCCGATATCGAAGAGCTCGACCTCGCCGCGCTGACGCGCGAGCTGCTGCAAGGCCTGGAGCCGCGTCTGCACCAGAAGGCGCTGCGCCTGCACTGCGAGATGTCCACTCCCGCGGCGCTGCGGGGCAACCGCTTCCTGGTGTCGCAGGCGCTGCGCAACCTGCTCGACAACGCCATCGACTTCTCACCCGCCGGCGGCCAGCTGTGGCTGCGGCTGCAGCCCGACGTGCAGCACGGGCGCGAGGGGCTGGCCTGGTCGGTGCAGGACGAGGGCCCAGGCGTGCCCGACTATGCGCGCGAGCGCATCTTCGAACGCTTCTACTCGCTGCCCCGCAGCGACACGCAGGAACGCAGCTCCGGCCTGGGGCTGTGCCTTGTCCAGGAAGTCAGCAGCCTGCACGGTGGGCGTGTGACGGTGGGCAACGCCGCCACTGGCTGCATCGCCCGCTGGTGGTTGCCGCGCGTGCCGTCCGGGTCTTGAGAGCCGCGGCCGCATCGGCCGGTTTCACGCTCGCTTCACACCCGCCGCGCGGCCGCTGCGCAGCCGGTTTTGACAATGGCCCGGTCCCTGCCCGAACTGGAGCCCCGAGTGAGCCGACACCCCCTGCTGAGCAAGCTGCTGATCATTGCGGCCTTGATTGCGCTGATGTCCGTTGCCCTGACGCTGGTACGCGTCACAGTGGCCGAGCGCAGCGCCTACCGACAGGACGCGACCGAGGAGGTCTCTGCAGCCCACGCCCGGGCGCAGACGATCACCGGCCCCGTGATCTGGCTGCTGTACACCGAAACTGGCGTGCGCCGCGTCCGGATCGATGGCGACGGCGGCGAACGCTTTCGCGACGAGCCGGTCACCGAGTCGCGCGTGGCACTGGTCTTCCCACAGCGGCTCGAGACCCGCAGCCAGCTGACGACTGAACGCCGCCAGCGCGGGATCTTTCCGGTCACGGTGTACACCAGCCAGCACCGGAGCACCGGCCGCTTCGTGTGGAACGATCCGGTGCCGCGCATCCCGGGCGCCCGCATCACGCCCGGAAGGGCGCTGCTGCTGATGGGCGTCAGCGACGCCCGCGGCCTGCTCAGCGCGCCGCAGCTGCGCCTGGCTGGGCAGCCGCTCGTGGTGGCGCGGGCGCCAGCCGAGGCCCCCTTGCCGCTGGCTGCGGGCATTGACCTGGCGCTGCTGCAGCCCGGTGCGACGCTCGAAGTGGCGCTGGACTTCGAGCTGGCCGGCACCGGCCGCATCGGCTGGGTGCCCCTGGCCGACGACACCGAGGTGACGCTGGTTTCGCCCTGGCCGCACCCCAGCTTCGGCGGCAACTTCCTGCCGCGCACACGGCGCGTCGGCGCCGACGGCTTTGAGGCCACGTGGCGCGTGCCTGCACTGTCGACGCAGGCCCGCACGCAGTTCGCGGCCAGGGGCGAAGAGCGTCCCCAGCCGGAGCAGTTCTCGGTGTCGCTGGCCGACCCGGTGGACCCGTACCGGTTGGCCGAGCGTGCCGCCAAGTACGGGATGCTGTTCATCGTGCTCACCTTTGCGGCCTTCTTTGTGCTGGAGATGGTGCGCCGCTGGCGCATCCACCCGATGCAGTACCTGATGATCGGTGCGGCGCTGGTGCTGTTCTTCCTGCTGCTGCTGTCGTTGGCCGAGCACCTGGCCTTCGGTGCAGCCTATGCGCTGGCCAGCGGGGCCTGCATCGGGCTCCTGGCGTACTACCTGCGCCACGTGCTCGGCGGCTGGCGAGCGGGCCTGATGATGAGCAGCCTTCTGGTGGCGCTTTACGGCGTGCTCTACAGCATCCTGCTGTCGGAGGACAACGCCTTGCTGCTCGGCTCCTTGCTGCTCTTTGGCGTGCTGGCCACCATGATGACGGTCACGCGGCGCATCGACTGGTACCACGTGATGCCGGCCGATGCAGCAGGATCCGCAACGAAGGCGCGCTGACACGTTCGCGTGGATTCACGCCTGCTGGCGCGCTTGGCGCTGGCCAGCGGCGACGAGCGGCTGCTGGACAAGAGCGAAGGCGGGACAGAGCGCGCGAGCCGGTTCCACCGATGCCGCCACGGGCCCATGCGGGCCCGTGGGGCTGAAGGTCTTGCCGGCCCGCAGGCGGGCCGGCCGGGTGCCTTACTTCGAAGCCGCCGCCGACGGTGCCGGCGCCGGCATTGCCGCCGGAGCGGCCACGGCAGGCGCCGTCACGGCCGCCGGGGTGTGCGCCGCGGGCGGCTTGGTGGCCGCGCTCATCGGCAGCAGCGGCACGATAAGCAGCGCCACCAGGTTGATTATCTTGATCAGTGGGTTCACGGCGGGGCCGGCGGTGTCCTTGTACGGATCGCCCACCGTGTCGCCCGTGACGGCGGCCTTGTGCGTGTCGCCGCCCTTCTTGTGCAGCACGCCGTTGGCATCGGTGAAGCCTTCTTCGATCAGCTTCTTGGCGTTGTCCCAGGCGCCACCACCGGTGCACATGCTGATGGCGACGAACAGGCCCGTGACGATGGTGCCCATCAGCAGGCCGCCCAGCGCGGCCGGGCCGAGCAGCAGGCCCACGACGATGGGCACGACCACCGGCAGCAGCGACGGGATCATCATCTCCTTGATCGCCGCGGTGGTGAGCATGTCCACGGCCGCGCTGTAGTCGGGCTTGCGCTTGCCGGCCATGATCAGGCCATCGGCGAACTGGCGCCGCACCTCCACCACCACGCTGCCGGCGGCGCGGCCCACGGCCTCCATCGCCATGGCCGCGAAGAGGAAGGGGATGAGGCCGCCGATGAACAGGCCGACGATCACCTCGTGGTTGCTCAGGTCGAAGGTGACGAGCATGCCGCGCGACTCCAGCGCGTGCGTGTAGTCGGCAAACAGCACCAGCGCGGCGAGGCCGGCCGAACCGATGGCGTAGCCCTTGGTCACGGCCTTGGTGGTGTTGCCCACGGCGTCGAGCGGGTCGGTGATGTCGCGAACGCTGCTGGGCAGCTCGGCCATCTCGGCAATGCCACCGGCGTTGTCGGTGATGGGACCGTAGGCGTCGAGCGCCACCACGATGCCGGCCATGCTGAGCATGCTGGTGGCCGCGATGGCAATGCCGTACAGGCCCGCCAGCGCATAGGCGGCGTAGATCGAGATGCAGACGAAGATCACCGGCCAGGCCGTGCTCTTCATGCTCACGCCGAGACCCGCGATGATGTTCGTGCCGTGGCCCGTGGTGCTGGCCTGCGCCACATGCTGCACCGGCTTGTACTGCGTGCCGGTGTAGTACTCGGTGATCCAGACCATGGCCGCCGTGAGCACCAGGCCCACCAGGCAGCACAGCCACAGGCTCATCGCGCCGACCTGCTTGCCGCCCACCGTGATGGCCTGCGGGAACATGGCCGTGGTGACGAAGTAGAACGCGATCAGGCTGAGCACGCCCGATACCGCGAGGCCCTTGTACAGGGCCGGCATCACGTTGATCATGCCCGGCTTGGCCTTGACGAAGAAGCAGCCGATGATCGACGCGATGATCGACACGCCGCCCAGCACCAGCGGGTAGGTCACGCCGGCCATCGCGGCCGTGCCGGCCACCACCACCGAGGCCAGCGCCATGGTGGCGATCAGCGTCACGACGTAGGTCTCGAACAGGTCGGCGGCCATGCCGGCGCAGTCGCCGACGTTGTCGCCCACGTTGTCGGCGATCACCGCCGGGTTGCGCGGGTCGTCTTCGGGGATGCCGGCTTCGACCTTGCCCACCAGGTCGGCGCCGACGTCGGCGCCCTTGGTGAAGATGCCGCCGCCCAGCCGCGCGAAGATGCTGATGAGGCTGGAGCCGAAGGCCACGCCCAGCAGCGGCTTCAGCACCGCCGACAGCGTGCCTTCGGTCGGCGCGCTCGTGCCCGCCACCCACCAGAAGAACAGCACCACGCCGATGAGGCCCAGGCCCACCACCAGCATGCCGGTGATGGCGCCGCCCTTGAAGGCCACGTCCAGCGCCGGCCCGATGCCGCGCGTGGCCGCTTGCGCCGTGCGCACGTTGGCGCGCACCGAGATGTTCATGCCAATGAAGCCACAAGCACCCGAGAGCACCGCACCGAGCAGGAAGCCTGCGGCCGTCTTCCAGCCCAGCCCCGGCGCCAGCAGGATCAGCACGAAGAGCACCACGCCGACGATGGCGATGGTTTTGTACTGGCGGGCCAGATAGGCCGCAGCGCCTTGCTGGATGGCGCCACTGATTTCTTGCATGCGCGCGTTGCCGGCGTCCTGCGCCAGGATCCAGCTGCGCTGCCAGAACCCGTACACGACAGCGGCCAGGCCGCAAGCCAGCGCTACGTAGAGCGCCATCTGAGTCGACATGAAACGGTCTCCTTCCTCTCGAGGGGTGTTGTGGTCGGAATGGGGTGCCGACGGCCCGTCGATGCCAGTACCGCTCGGCCTCAGAAAGTGCAGGGGCATCCTAGCTCGCGCACCTGGGTGCACGGTCCCGGGTTTGCCAAGGGGCCGCCGGGGCCGCCGGCACGCCCTCCCACGTCAGGGCGTGGCAAGGGCGGCACCTAGAATCTCAGGGTTTGGCCTAGGCAGGCGTGTCCTGCGGGCCTGCCGACTCTCCACTCTCCAGAAGAAGCCACCATGAGCCTGCACAACGTGACGCCCGGCCCCAAGGCCCCCGATCAGTTCAACGTGATCATCGAGATCCCGATGAATGGCGACCCGATCAAGTACGAGGTCGACCATGAATCCGGCGCGCTCTTCGTCGACCGATTCATGAGCACGGCCATGCACTACCCGTGCAACTACGGCTACATCCCCAACACGCTGGCCGACGACGGCGACCCCGTCGACGTGCTCGTGATCACGCCGGTGCCGCTGATTCCGGGCGTGGTCGTGACCTGCCGCGCCCTGGGCATGCTGAAGATGGACGACGAGGCCGGTGGCGACAACAAGCTCCTGGCCGTGCCCATCGACAAGATCCTGTCGATCTACTCGCAGTGGCAGAAGCCCGAAGACCTGAACCCGATGCGCCTGAAGACCATCCAGCACTTCTTCGAGCACTACAAGGACCTCGAGGTCGGCAAGTGGGTCAAGGTGCTGGGCTGGGAAGG
>JAIYDH010000152.1 GCA_027487585.1 Rubrivivax sp. | reverse complement strand
GTGCCGGCGCCGACGAGGTACAGGCCGGGCAGGTCTTCGCTGCGGTTGTGCGGGCGGAACCAGGCGCTCTGCAGCAGCCGCGGCTCCATGCCGAAGGCGGCGCCCTTGTAGGACAGCAGGTCGTCGTGGAACTGCTGCGGCGTCGTCACGCGCGAGCTCACGATGTACTGGCCCAGGCCGGGCAACACGGTTTCTTCGAGCCGGCGCTGCACGCGCCGGCGGTAGGTCTCGGCCTCGGTGGCCCAGTTCACGCCGCTGTCCAGGTGCGGCACCGGCGACAGCGCATAGAAGCAGTCGTGCCCGGCCGGGGCCACGCTGTCGTCGCTGGCGCTCGGGCGGTGCAGGTAGAGGCTGAAGTCGTCGGTGAGCTTGTGCTTCAGGAAGATGTCGGTCAGCAGGCCTTCGTAGCGCGGGCCCAGCACCATCTGGTGGTGCGGCACGTCGTGGTACTGGCGGTTGGTGCCGAAGTACCAGACGAACAGGCTCATCGAGTACTTGGCGCGGGCGAGTTTGCGGTCGGTCCAGGTGCGGCGCGGCGCGTCGGGCACGAGGTGCTTGTAGGTCCAGGCGGCGTCGGCGTTGCTCACCACGATGTCGGCGCTGATGCGCTCGCCGTTGCGCAACTCCACGCCAGCAGCACGGCCGTCCTCGACCAGGATGCGCTTGACGTCGGCCTCGCAGCGCACCGGCACGCCGCGGTCTCCGAGCAAGTTCACCATGCCCTTGATCAGCGCGCCGGTGCCGCCCATCGCCCAGTGCACACCGAAGCGGCGTTCCAGCGTGTGGATCAGCGCGTAGCTGCTCGTTACCTTCAGCGGGTTGCCGCCGATCAGCAGCGGGTGGAAGCTGAACACGACGCGCAGGTACGGGTTCTTCAGGTGGCGGCAGACCATCTGCCAGATCGTCTGCCAGCCCTTCATGCGGATCATGTTGGGCACCGCCACCAGCAGCTGCGCCACGCTGTCGAAGGCCACCGCGCCGAGCTTCTCGAAGCCCTCGCGGTAGCAGACGTCGGCCTCGCGGGCCAGGGAGTCGAAGCCGGGCAGGTCGGCCGGGTCGAAGCGCGCCACCTCGGCACGCATGGCGGCGTTGTCGCCGCTGTAGTCGAACCAGCGGCCGTCGTCGAAACGCACGCGGTAGTAAGGGTTCAGCGCCTTCAGCGTGACGTCGTCGGCCAAGCGCCGGCCGGCCAGTTGCCACAGCTCCTCGAACAGGTGCGGCACGGTGATGATGGTCGGGCCGGCATCGAAGCGGAAGCCGTCCTGCTCGTGCACGCGGGCGCGGCCGCCGGGTTGCGGCAAGCGCTCCAGCACCTGCACGCGCCAGCCGCGCACGCTCAAGCGAATGGCGGCCGCAAGGCCGCCGAACCCGCTGCCGATGACGAGGGCCGTGCCCGCGCCGGAATGGGTAGTGCTCAAGGTCTTGCCTCCGCGGGCCGACGCAGGGCCCAGCGCCACAGCGCGGAGGGCTCGAGCGGCAGCACCATCATCAAGTGTTCGACGAGTGCCAGGATCAGCAGCGAAGCCAGCAGCAGATGCGCGGCCTGGGCTCCCCCGGTGGTGGACTGCGCGCCGACGATCAGCCAGCCGGTGACGACCGCACCGCCCAGCAAGGACAGCGGCAGCAGCCCATTGAAGCTGCGGTGCCGGAAGTAGCTGCCCAGGTACTTGAGGCGCGGGGGCAGGAAGTCGAGCGCCAGGTTGCGCACGCCGAGAAACAGGTTCAGCTTGGCCGACACGCGCATGGCGTACAGCAGCGTGAAGGTCCAGGCCGCCGTCGGGTTGGCACTGCCGTCCAGCCAGGCCCACAGCGCCACCAGGTTGGCCAGCAGGGCCAGTTCGTGCCACAGGATGACCTGCACCGCCTGCAAGAAGCGCTGGCTGCCCCGCGCGCCGGGCGTGGCGGCCACGCGGCGCGGCCCGGTGAGCCAGCCGCTCAAGAAGGCCAGTTCGTGCCAGCCCCAGACCACCACCGCGCAGGTGAAAGCGCCGTAGGTCGCGGCCAGGCTCTTGTCGCCGGCGGTGTGGCCGATGCACAGCAGCGCCGCGATGCTGAAGCTGCTGGCGGCGACGAAAGTGACGGTCTTGCGGCCGTCACAGGCCGCCGGCACGCGGTCGAGCAGGATGACGATGCCCGTGCCCAGCCACCACAGCAGCACGGCGGCCACCGGCGGCAGGACGTAGTCGATCCACATCAGGTGGGTGCCTCGCTCACCACACCGGCGCGACGCGGATCTGGGCCGGCAGCTCGTGCTTCTTCACCGGGTACAGGTACAGCTTGGCGAAGTGCCACGCGCCCTTCAGCGCGGCGCCAGCCTGCTGCAGCTTGCCGCCCAGGCCGCCACGGGCCGCGCCGGCATCAAAGGCCATGCGCGCCTGAACGAGGGCATCGAGGCCGCGGCGGAAGGCCGGTGCGTTGGTGTCCAGCGACACCGGGAACACCTGCTTGCTGATCTCGGTGGTGATGTCGAAGACGCGGTAGTCGAAGCTGTCGGAATCGAGGCCCATCGCGCGGTGCAGGATGGGGCGCGTGTGGTCGCGCACGAACATCGTGGCGTACACCGCCAGCAGGAAGAAGCGGATCCACAGCACGTTGCCGCCGCGCAGCAGGTGCGGCTGGGCGCGCATCATCAGCGCGAAGCTCTCGCCGTGGCGGAACTCGTCGTTGCACCAGCGTTCGAACCAGCGAAAGATCGGGTGGAAGCGCAGCTCGGGGTGCTTCTCGAGCTGGCGGTAGATGGTGATGTAGCGCGCGTAGCCGATCTTCTCGCTCAGGTAGGTGGCGTAGAAGATGTACTTGGGCTTGAAGTAGGTGTAGGCCTTGCTGGCCTTCAGGGCCTGCAGGTCGACGGCCAGGTCGTAGTCGCGCAGCGAATAGTTGATGAAGTTCGCATGGCGCGATTCGTCGCGCGTCAGGTAGGTCATCAACGACTTGATGTCGGGGTTGTCGACCTTCTTGCGGATCTCGTTGTAGAGCACGCAGCCACTGAACTCGCTGGTGATGCTCGTGATCAGGAAGTCCAGGAACTCCTGGTGCAGCTCGGGCGGCAGGGGCTTCACCTCGGAGGCGAAGGCCTCGTCGCGCTTGAAGTGGTCGTGGTTGTTGTCGCCTTCGTACTCGGCGAGCATGGCGTCCCATTCGGCGCGCAGCGGGCTCATGTCGAGCTTGTCCATCGCCGCGTAGTCGGTGGTGTAGAAACGCGGGCTGATCAGGTTCTCGGTCTTCGCACGCTGCATCACCTGGTCGGTGTTGTCGAGGGCATGGACGGTGGTGCTCATCGCGGGTACTCCTTGGGCGTGCGATTCAGGGACTGCAAGGCGCCGGCAGGCAGCCAGCGCGCAAAAACGGCAGCGTTGTCACGGCCGAACGACGCGAGGTCGATGCGTTGGCCGGTCTCGGGGTCGGTGATCAGCAGCCGGCCGTCGGCATGCAGGCTGAGCACATAGGGCGCGCCGGTGCCCACGGCGTGTGCGCGGCGGTCGCGGGCCAGGCCGCGCAGCACGCCGCGCAGGAAGCCTTGTTCGCCGCGGAACTCGCCGAGCAATTCGCCGGTGGTGGCATCGCTCACGCGCACGGCGCCGTCGGGGGTGTCGGCGAAGGCCAGCTTGCGCTCAGCCAGTGCCGCCTGCGGCGCGACGGTCGGGCTGTAGCCGGCCAGCCGCATGGTGGCGACGCCGGCGAGCACGGCCACCAGCAGCACCGCGATCGAGCGCACCAGCCAGCGCGGAATGCGCTCGGCCGACGCGTGCACCGCGCTGGCGTGCGCGCTCATGCCGCCTGCCGCTGCGGTTGCAGGTCGAGCGACGGCGCTGCGTCAGCCGCCGCCTCGGGCCGGGCCGCCTGCGCATTGACCGCCGACCAGGCGGCCGACAGCTTCTGCGACACCGCGTCGACGTCGGCCAGGCAGCGCAGCATGGGCTGCGGCCGCGCCAGCATCCAGGGGCGCGCGTGCGGCCACAGGTTCAGGTAGGCGATGCGCGTGTCGCCCCGCAGTTGCAGCGCGATCTCGCCACGCGTGCCGCCCAGCGACAGCAGGTGCGCGGCATCGACGTGCTTCAGCGGCAGGTTGTAGGTGACGGTGAGCACGATGCCGATGCGCATGACGATGCGCTTGTCGGTGAGCGTGTAGACCGTGGTGCTGGCCGTCAGGCGCGCGAGCGCTGCCAGGATGCCGATGGCCACCGCGGCCAGCAGTGCCAGCACCAGCGAACCCTGCAGCGCCGCCAGCAGCGGCAAGCCGTCCTGCATCTGCGAGCCGACGCGCCACACCAGCATCAGCGCGAAGTAGCCCACGACGACGGGCAGATGGAAGATGCGGCGGGCCACCAGGCCCGGCAGGGGCTGACCCTGCCAAAGCAGCCGTTCGCTATCGGGCAGGCGCTCGGGAAGCCCGAACTGCGGCTCGAATTCGTGCTCCTGTCCCCGATGCGGGGAGGCTGCCACGGCCTTCATACCAGCGGCTCCAGGCGATGCGGCTCGGCATAGAGCAGGCCGGCGCCGAAGTAGGCCGAGATCTTCTCTTCCTCGAGCAGCGTGATGGTGTCCGTGCCCCGCGTGGCCGGCACGTCACCCCACTGGGCGGCCAGCAAGGCATGCACGTGCACGGCCTGGCGCGTGATGCGGCAGAAGGTCATGGGCACCAGGGCGCGGCGGCTGCCGTCGGCGAGTTCCACCTCGAGGTAGCGGAACATCATCTCCGGTCCGTCGACCCAGAGTTCGCGCACCGTGCCGGCGCTGTCGCCGTAGGGGTCGAGCACCTGCATGCCGCGCGGGTCGGGGTCGTTCTCGCTGACCTCGAAGCCGGGGCACACCGCCAGCGGGCGGATCTTCGGCTGGCCGTGGGCGTCCATGTCGGGGTGGTCGGCGCGGGCGGCCCAGGCGCCGCTGCCGACACCGGCCAGCAGCGGGTTGCCCACGGGGTCGATCGGGCTGCCCTCGTTGCCGTAGGTGCGCTCGGCGCTGTAGTGCTGGCCACCGGCCGAGCCGGACGGCACCTGGATCTCCGTGCCGTCGTGCAGCCGGTAGGTCTTGGGTGCGGGGATGCCGATCCAGCCGTCGTGCGTGGTGCCGCGGTGGCTTTCGAGCGGGTATCCCTCGCGGCGGTTCTCACGCGCGAGGTAGTAGATCAGGCCGGCGAAGAAGATCCAGAAGGCGTACAGAACAAGCTGTGCGACATCGACGAATCCTGTGATGGCTCCGGTTCCCATGGTGTTTGGCTCCTAGGCGGGGTTGGCTTGGTTGACGTGGTCGGGACTGCTCAACCCGGGAAATCCGCCAGCCCGAAGCGGCGAGGCTCCGAAGGGCTTGCCTCAGGGGCAGGCGGGGACTTGAGGCGCGGCCGTGTCACGAGCGGGCCGAGCACGGCCAGCGTCGCGAACAGCAGCGCGATTTCGAGGTGGTAGACGAAGGCGTAGCCGGTGGCGGGCATGACGAGCGCTTCGCCCAAGGCGCCGCTCATGGCGAGGTGGCCGACCGCGTCGCGCAGGGCGCCGCCGAGGGCCACGCTCACGCCCGTGGCCAGCGCGACGACGCCACCCCAGGCGCCGAGCACCATGCCGTGCAGGCCGCCGCTGTCGAGCGCCATCGCGGCGCTGAGCGTGCCCACCGAGAAGAGACCACCGCCAAAGCCGATCAGGCCCACGCCGATACGGAACATCAGCGGTGAGCCCAGCGGCTCGGCGAACACCACGAGCGAAAACGCGGCCAGGCCAATCAGCAGCCCATGCGCGGCCAGTCGGCGCGGGCAGACGCCGCGCAGCAGCTGTCGCGCGGCCCAGCCAAAGGCGAGCAAGGCGCCGAGCGCCATGACGCCAGTGAGCCAGGTGGTCTGGCCGACGCTGAGGCCCATGACCTCGCCGCCGTAGGGCTCGAGGATGATGTCCTGCATGCTGAAGGCCGCCGTGCCCAGGCCCACGGCGAGCAGGAAGCGCACGACGCGGCCGTGCTGCGCGAACTGCGCCCAGCGCTGGGAGAACGGGGTGTTGTCGGCCGGCGTGCGCGCACGGCTGCGATCGCGGGCTTCCTGCTTCCACACTGCCACCAGGTTGAGCATCAGGCAGGCGACGGCCGTGCCTTGCACCACCTGCACCAGGCGCGTGGGCGTGTAGTCGGCCAGCAGCCAGGCG
>JAIYDH010000046.1 GCA_027487585.1 Rubrivivax sp. | reverse complement strand
AGGCGCCCGAGCCCGGTGCGCGAGATGGCCCAGCCGCCGAGCAGCCCGCCCAGGGTGAGCGCGGCCACGCCCACGGTGCCGTAGGCCAGACCCACGTCCTGCGTCGTGAAGGCCAGGCCGCCGTCGGCGCGCGAAACAAACAAAAACGGCAGCACCAGCTTCAGCAGCTGCGCCTCGCCCAGCCGGTAGACGAGCAGGAACACCAGCACGCGCACTATGTCGTCGCGGGCGAAGAAGCTGCGGAACACCGCCACGAAGCCGCGCCAGAAGTCGCCCTGCATCGGTGCCGGCCCGTCGGCCGCTGGCCGCGGCAGTGCCCACGCGTGCCACAGCGCCAGCACGCCGAAGGCCAGCGCCAGCAGCCCGAACACCGCCTGCCAGCCCGCCACCGGCCCGCCGTGGTGCTGCGCCCACCAGCCCGCCAGCCACACCAGCCCGCCCTGGCCGCCGAGCATCGAGATCCGGTAGAAGGTGCTGCGCACGCCCACGAAGGCGGCCTGGCGGCGGCGGTCCAGCGCCAGGATGTAGAAGCCGTCAGCGGCGATGTCGTGCGTGGCGCTGGCAAAGGCCAGCAGCCAGAACATCACCAGCGTCCACTGCAGGAAGCTCGGCACCGGCACCACCAGCGCCACGCCCGCAAAGGCCGCGCCCACCAGCAGCTGCAGCGCGACGATCCAGCCCCGCTTCTTGCCCAGCAGATCGACCAGCGGGCTCCACAGCGGCTTGATGACCCAGGGCAGGTAAAGCCAGCTGGTGACGAGTGCGATCTCGGCGTTGCCGACGCCGAGGTTCTTGTACATCACCACCGCCAGCGTCATCACGGCCACGTAGGGCAGGCCCTGGCCGAGGTAGAGGGTGGGAATCCAGCGCCACGGCGTCGGTGTCATGGCGGCGATGTTCCCACGCGTCGGTGATGCGCCGGCCTGACGCCGATGCGCAATTGCATGTCGCCTGGACGCAAAGCCGCAGGTTATTCCCGATGGGCGATCGGCGCCCGGCCCGGCAACACTGTGAGGAACTGTTTCTTGCATGACCGGGGCCCGGGAGGCCGGCGTGCACGAGGCCGGCTCTTTGCAGCAATCCAAACATCACCCGAGGAACCTGTTCATGGCCTTCAAGCTCACCACCCTGGCTGCCAGCCTTGCCCTCGTCGGCATGGCCGGCGGCGCGTTTGCGCAGACGCCGCCCACGGGCGAGCGCGTCACGATCACCGGCTCGAGCATCAAGCGCATCGCGGCCGAGGGTGCGCTGCCGATCCAGATCATCCGCTTCGAAGACCTCGCCCGGGCCGGCATCACCAATGCCGAGCAGGTCGTGATGATGCTCACGACCAACGGCAACGGTCTGGACAATCTGGCCAGCAATGCCGACGTGGTGGGAGGCGCGCAGCGCGGCAACAACGGCGCCACCAGCGCCAACCTTCGCGGCCAGGGCAGCAATGCGACGCTGATCCTGCTCAACGGCCGACGCGTGGCCGCGCACGGTCTGAACGGGGGTGTTGTCGACCTCAACCAGATCCCCATGGCGGCGCTCGAGCGCATCGAGATCCTGAAGGACGGCGCCAGCGCCATCTACGGCACCGACGCCATCGGCGGCGTGATGAACTTCATCACCCGCACCGACTTCCGCGGCGGCAGCGTGAGCGCCAGCGCCGACGTCACCCAGGCCGGTGGCGGCAACATCTACAGCGCATCGGCCACGGGCGGCTTCGGCGACCTCGAGCGCGACCGCTTCAACGTACTGGCCTCGGTATCCGTGCGCGAGAACAAGGCGCTGCGCGGCGACGAGCGCGATTTCGTCAACACCTTCCAGCCCAACCGCGGCCTGAGCGTGGACACGCGAGGCACGCCGTTTGCCACGATCTTTCCGCTCGCCGGCACCATCTTTCCCGCCGCCACCAATGCGCCCTTTGTGCCGGGCAGCACCACGGTGCGCGCCTCTGGTGGCCTGAACATCCTCGACCTTCCGGGCCAGGCCGGCTGCGGCGCGATCGACGGCCAGGCGCCGTATGACGAGCGGCTGTGGGACGTGCCGAACGCTGCACTGTCTTGCGCCTGGGATACCGGCCGCGCCGCCGTGCTGCAGCAGCCGCTGACCAGCACCACGCTGCTCGCCCGCGCCACGGGTCGTCTGGGCGATCACCTGCTGGCCCTTGAACTGGCGGGCTCGCGCACCGAGTCGGCCAAGCGCTTCTCGAACCTGCAGATGACGCCAAACACCACGACGCAGCAGTTGCGCTTCCCGCGCAACCCGGCGTCGCCAGCGGCCTACGACGCGGTGTTCGACGCCCTGGTGGCGGCGTTTCCGGGCGAGATCACCGCCCCCCGTGGCACGCCCATCGCCTACCGCTGGCGCTGCATCGAGTGCGGCCCGCGCGAGATCGAGACCGACACCGACACCACGCGCTGGGCGCTCACTGCCGAAGGCCCGTTCTTCGGCGGCTGGGACTACAAGGCCGGCGTGCTGCAAGCCACCTCGGACGCCAAGAGCACGCTCGGCGGCGGCTACTACTTCCGGGGCACCACGGGCACCGGCGCCTCCGACGGCGGCGCGGGCATCGTGCCGGCGCTGAACAGCGGGCGCATCAACGTCTTCCTGTTGCCGGGCCAGACGCAGAGCGCCGACGGCCTGGCGGCGCTGGCAGAAGCCTCGGCCCGCGGTGTGGTGTTGTATGGCGGCAAGTACACCGTGGAGCAGACCGACTTCTCGGTCTCGGGTCCGGTCTTCAAGCTGCCTGGCGGCAGCGCCATGGCCGCCGTGGGCGTGGACCTGCGCACCGAGAAGTACAAGTTCAACGGCGACGAACGCGACCCGACCTTGCAACGCATCATCGTGGCGGCGCCCTTCGACCAGACCAACGTCCTGCTGGGCACCAAGCGCGACGTGACGGCGCTGTACGCCGAGCTGCTGCTGCCGGTGATCAAGGGCGTGGAGCTCACGGCCGCCGTGCGCCAGGACGACTACTCCGGCTTCGGCAAGTCCACCAATCCCAAGGTCTCGGCGCTGTGGAAGCCCAACGATCAGATGCTGGTACGTGGCTCGTACAGCACCGGCTTCCGCGTGCCGACCTTCAACCAGCTGTTCAACGGTGCCTCCACGGCCATCTTCACGGGCGCAACGCTGGTGGATCCGCTGCGCTGCCCCACCGGCCGCGTGGACGTGGCCCGCCCAGGCTGCGAGTCGATCCGCCCGAACATCGTCAACGGCGGCAAGGAGGACCTCGGCCCTGAGGAGGCCAAGATGTCCTCGGTGGGCTTCGTCTGGGAGCCGATGCCGGCCTTCAGCATCGGCATGGACTGGTGGAGCATCAAGCGCGAAGGCACGATCCAGATCCTGAGCCTGACCCAGCTGGTGGACAACTTCTCGTTGTTGCGCGACCGCTTCTTCTATGCCGCCGACGGCACGCTGGCTGCTATCGACCAGCGCTGGGTGAACGCCGGCGAGACCGAGACCTCGGGCATCGAAGTCAACCTCAAGAGCAACATTGACGCCTTCGGCGCCCGCTGGACCACCAGCCTCGAAGGCACCTACCTGCTGAAGAAGCGCTCGCGGGTGTTGCCCACCGTGCCGTTCGGCCCCAGCGAGATCGGCGTCTACAGCTTTGCCGGCGACCTGGGCCTGCGCTGGAAGCACAACGCCAGCATCACCTACAAGCGCGGCAACTGGAGCTCCACCTTCAGCCAGTTCTATGCGGCCGGCTATGCCGACCAGGTGCTGCCGGGTGTGGCCTCGGGCCGCGTGACTCCGCCGGAGCTGCAGACCAAGGTCGACGCCTACATCACCTACAACCTGGGCCTCACCTGGACGGGCATCAAGGGCCTGTCGATCACGGCCCTGGTGAAGAACGTGCTGGACACCGACCCGCCGTTTGCCATCAACTACGACAGCAACTTCGGCAGCGGCAGCAGCTGGGAGCCCCGCGTCGCTGACCCGCGCGGGCGCGCCTTCGTCGTGTCGGCCGAGTACCGCTTCTGAGCGACCCAGCCGCCGCCCAGGCGCTGCGCGCGGCCGTCCTCGCGCAGCGCTTCGACACCACCGCCGACCGGCTGCGCGAAGGCGCGCCGGTCGACGCGTTTCCGAGCCTCGATCTGGCCGTGCTGCGCTTCGAGCGGACGGGTCGTTCGGAGCTCGCGGCCAACGTGCTGTTCTCGCGCGAGCACCCGCAAGGCGTGATCGCGCGCTTCGGGCCCGCGGGTGGCGGTTTCGGCCCGGTGGCCAACCTGCGCTTCGACGCCGACCTGCGCAACGCCACCGGCACCTCGGTGGCCTGGCAGCCGGGCGCCGACTGGTCGCGCATCCACTTCCCGCCGCTCTACACCCCGCCCGGCCTGCCGCCCGACGCGCCGCGATTCGTGGCGCCCTACCCGGCCTCGCTGCTGAAGCTGATGGTGGCCGTGGGCCTGGGCCTGGCGGTGGATGCCGGCCGGCTGGCCTGGCCCGAGGTGATGCCGCACCTGGGCCCGATGATCAGTGTCAGCGACAACGACGCCACCGACCGCTGCGTGGCGCTGCTGCACCGCGCCGGCATGGTCGACGCGCTCAACCGCACGCTGCAGCAGCACTGGGGCCTGCCGACGCTGCAGCTCAACCGCACCACGCCCCAGGGCGGCTGGCGCAATGGCGATGGTTCGGGCGTCGGCCAGATCCACATGACGGCCTGGGACACGGTGCGCCTCTTGTGGCTCATCGACCCGCAGGCGCCGCCCGCGCCCTGGCTGGCTGCCGGCGCGCCCGCGCTCAGCGCGCCGACGAAGGCGCGGCTGCTGGCGGTGCTGGCGACACAGCAGCTCGACGAGATCCTGTCCTCGGGCGCGCTGCGCGGCCTGCCGGGCTGGGTGCCCGGCATACCCGACGCGCCGGTGTTCGCGCACAAGACCGGCACCACCGAGAACTACGCGTCCGATGCCGGCATCGTGGCCACGCCGGGCGGCTTGCGCTACGCCGTGGCCGTGCTCAGCAACCTGGGCAGCCGTTACCGTCCGCGCTTCGTCGGTGCCGACGACGAACGCGCCGCCACCACCTGGAAGCTGCCGGCACTCGGCGCCGCGGTGCACGCGCTGATGGAGACCCTGCCTTGACCACCCACACGCCACTCCCGCCCCCTGGCTGCCGCTGCCCCCGGGCGCGCTGATCGGCGTGCTCGCCCCCGCCGGCCCTGTGGACGCGGCCGTGCTGCCCGCGGTGGAGGCCTTCTATGCCCGCCACGGCTGGCGCGTGCGGCTGTACCCCTCGTGCCGTGCCCGCCACGCCACGCTCGACTACCTGGCCGGCAGCGACGCGCAGCGCCTGGCCGACCTGCACGCCGCGATGGCCGACGACGAGGTGGCCGCCATCCACTGCCTGCGCGGCGGCTACGGCACGATGCGCCTCTTGCCCGCCATCGACACCGCGCTGCTGCGCGCCAAGCCGAAGCTGCTGATCGGCTACAGCGACATCACCGCGCTGCACGCGCTGTGGGCGCAGGAGGGCGTGCCGAGCCTGCACGCGCCGATGCCGGCCTCGGACCTGATCAAGCCCGGCCGCGAGGCCGACGAGGCTGCGCTGGTGGCGCTGCTGCAAAGCGGCCTGCCGGCGGGCACCGTGCTGGCCCCCGAGCTCGAACCCGGCGCGCCGGTGCACGCCGGCATGGCCGAAGGCCGGCTGATCGGCGGCAACCTCAGCCTGGTGGCGGCGCTGGTGGGCACGCCCTGGGCCTGGGACGCGCACGGCGCGCTGCTGTTCCTGGAAGACGTGAGCGAAAGCCTCTACCGCGCCGACCGCTACCTGACGCAGCTGCGCCTGGCCGGCGTGCTGGGCGCGGTGCGCGGCTTCCTGATCGGCAGCTTCCACGAAACAGAGAACCCGCGGCCCTTGATCGAGGAGCTGCTGATGCCGCTGGCGCGCGAACACGGCAAGCCGCTGCTCGCCGGCTGGCCCAGCGGCCACGGCACGCCGAACCGCCCGCTGCCGATGGGCCTGCGCGTGCAGCTCGACGCCGGCGCCGGCACGCTGACGCTGCTGGAGCCGCTGGCGCCGCCGGGCGACTGAGGCTCCGCAGGGGGCCCGATCGACGGGGGAGAATCCGCGTCTCCGATCCGCCGCGCCGCGCCCATGCCGAACCCGCCCGCATCCCCCACCCTGAACTCGCTGCCGCTGCTTGCACGCGGCAAGGTGCGCGACAACTACGCCGTCGGCTCAGACCGCATCCTGATGGTGGCCAGCGACCGCCTGAGCGCCTTCGACGTGGTGATGAAAGCGCCCGTGCCCGGCAAGGGCGCGCTGCTCACGCAGATGGCGCTGGCCTGGTTCAGGCATCTCGAGGGTCTGGTGCCCACGCACATCACCGGCGAGGCACCCGAGAGCGTGGTGCAGCCCGACGAAGTGCCGCTGGTGGCCGGCCGCAGCATGCTGGTCAAGCGCCTGCAGCCGCTGCCCTGCGAGGCCGTGGTGCGCGGCTACGTGGCCGGCTCGGGCTGGAAGGAGTACAGCAAGAGCGGCACCGTCTGCGGCCAGCCGCTGCCGCCGGGCCT
>JAIYDH010000005.1 GCA_027487585.1 Rubrivivax sp. | reverse complement strand
CTGGGCCTGAAGTTCAGCCGCGACGACGAATCGCAGGCCGACGCGCTGGGCCTGATCGTCGCCGCGCAGGCCGGCTACGACCCCAAGGCCGGCGTGACGCTGTGGCAGAAGATGACGCGCCTGTCGGGCGGCAAGCAGGTCCCGTGGCTGTCCACGCACCCGGCCGGCGAGCGGCGCATCGCCGACATCGAAGCACGCCTGCCGCAGCTGACGCCGGTGTTCCAGCAGGCGCCGAAGCCCGAGCGGCGGTTTGGGGCGCCGCAGAGCGACTAGTCTTCAGCGCAGTCTGCGGCCAAGCCGCCTTTGGGAGCCGCCCACGCGCTGGGGTCTGGCCACTGTTGCAGCGCACGTCGTGCGTCGGCGCTGCAGCGCAAGGACGGATCGACCACCATCCGGTTGTACAAGGCGCGCACGACCTGGGGAGCCGCCAGGCTGGTGCCCCGGGCCCTTGGCGCGCGCGCAGCTTCGCTGCTGTCGGGCCCGCTGTGATTGCCGAGCACGGGAAGCCCTCGATCGAGGCTGCGCACGCGCTCGTCCGCATCGGCCCAGGCATCGAGATCGGTGCGCGGGCCACGCGTCGGGCCGCGCCCGGATTCGCTGAAGGCCAGGCCGGCGCCAGGCCGTCCACGGTCTGCCACCCGCCCTCCCACGGCCAACGGGCCGCTGGCGCTGGCCTGGGCCGTCAGCGTCATGCAGTCGGTGCTCTGCCAGGCGCTGCCCGGCGGCGCGACGAGCACCGAGTCGGGGCGATCGGCCAGGGGCGTCTGGCCCGGCTCGTCGCGCTCGACCCAGGCGTGCAGTTCGAGCACACCTGGGCCGTCATGCTGGGCCGTGAGGCGCCAGGTGCCGCCCGGTGCTGCCAAGCGCACGGGCGCACCGCTCATCGCACCTGGCTGGGTAGGCGCCAGGGCCATCCAGAGCCGTCCAGAGGGCTGGCCGGTGTGCGGCGGCACGTGCACCACTGCACCGGCCAGCGTACCGTCGGGTCGCCGCAGGGGCGCGGCCCCGGCGCCGGCCAGGTGCACCGGCTCCACGTCGTCGTGTTCGATGCCGAAGCGGACTTCGCCCACGGCGCCTTCACCGCCTTCAGCCCGGTACCAGATCTCGAGAAAACTCTGCGTCGGATCCCGCACCGGCAGCACCCAGTGCAGTGTGCCGGCGGCGCCCGCAGCCAGCCGTGCCTCGGCATGGCCGCGTCGATCTGCGGCGTTGCCGGCGGCCAGCACCAGCACGTCCCGCTTGGCATGGTGATCGAGCAAGCGCTCGACGAGCGAGGAGCCATCGTGCGGCCCGGCATGGGTACCCAGGCTGATGTTGACGACCAGGCGACGGTTGTCCGTCCGGCGCGCCTCGGCATCGAGCCAGGCCAGCGCGTCCAGCAGGTAGGCCGTCAACCAGCCGCCAGAGAAGTCCTGCACGGCGTCTTGTGGCAGTTGCACGAACAGGATATCGGCCTGCGCTGCTGCATCGTCGGCGGTGCCCGTGGCGCCAGGCCAGGCGGCGCCCGCGGCCAGGCCGAGCACCGCCGTGCCGTGGCTCGACGGCTCCAGCAGTTCGGGCATCTCGGCGGCCACGTAGCAGGCTTCGTGCAGGCGCCAGTCGTCGGCCGCGATCGACGAGCCGGCCTTCGTGAAGATGGCGGCAGCCAGCCGGTCGAGAGATGCCGCATCGGCCACGCGCCCATAGCCCATCTGCGTCTCCGGCTTCCACGGCCACGCCACCTGCGATGGGCGCCTGGCCGCCGAGACGGCCCGACCACTGCGACCCTGATCCCAGAACTTCAGGATGCGGGTTCGAGGCGCCGCCCCGGCAATGACGGGACGGGCCAATGCCGGATGCAGGAAGGCACCACCGAAGTCGATGACACCCATCAGCGGCGGCTCATCCTCGGCACGCGAGGACCGGCGCTCGGGCTCAACGGCGGCAGGCTCGGGCTTGAGGTGTTCGAGCACACCCTGGTTCTGCAACGGTGTGGCGGCTGGGCCATGGGCCATGGTCCTGCGCAGCTCATGAACCAACTGCGCACGCTCGGCCGGTGTACCCCGCAACTGTTGCGTGCTCGCCGAGACGGACACTCCACGCCGTTGAGGCTGACGCTCGCCGCCGATGAAGCCCGGCATCAGCGCCCGCACGCCCGGCAGCGCCGCCAGCGCGGAAAGGTCGGCCGGTGGCACGACCGCACAGACAAAGCGGCTGCTCTGGGTCTCCAGCCCTCGCTGATGCAGCGGCGCCAACGGCGCCTTGCGGGTTTGGAGCCAGGCTAGCAGCTCCGGGCCCGCCGCGAGGTCCAGCTCGATCGCGACGCGCACGCCGCCCTCCTGCAGGAACCCGCCATAGCCGCTGAGCGCGCCCCAGTAGGCCAGCGGATCCAGCACTTGGCCGACGCGGCCGGCCGCGTCGTACCTGACGTCCGAGTGGATGGCCATGGCGAGCCTCAGGCCCACTCGGCCTGCGCCTGCCGCCACAGCTCGGCGATGTAGCCGGCCTCGGCAGTCGCGGCCGGCAGCTTGCCGCGCCAGGCCTGTTTGCCTTTGAACTCATCACTCTCAACCCAGCTTTCGAGGTGCAGCAGTCGCCTCGCGCCGCCCTGATCCTGGGCATAAACCCGATCGGGATCGAACGTGGCGCTGCGCACCTCCTCAGGCGACTGCCCGCCCTGCCCCACCGCAATGACGAAACGCGCCAGCGTGTCGCCCAGCACCGCGCCGGCGGCGCTGTCGGTTGGGAAGTGCACCCCGGCCACCTCGCGGTTCTGCGCGATGCGGGCCGCATGCGCGCGAAGTTGCGGCCCGGCGTCGGGGCGCAGCGTGGCGAGCACACGCGCCACCGCGAACGACTCGGTGCTGTGCCCGCTCGGCCAGCTGTCGTGCCCCGGCGTGGCCACCAGCGGCTGGATCTGCGCGCTGTACTCCACCGGCCGCGGGCAGCCGGCCAGCTGCTTGAAGCGGAAGATCACCGTCACGGTGAAGTTGAGTACCGCGTCGATGAACTCCAGCGTCTTGGGATGGCGTTGCGGCTTCAGGTTCACGACCGAAGTCCACCAGGCCGCCGGCGGCGCCAGTTGGGCGAGGATCTCCGTGGCGCGCTCGGTGCGCTCGGCCGACATCGCGTGGACCTGGGCCAACTGGGCCACGAAGATTGCGTGGCTGGGTCGACGCAAGGTCACGATGGGTGCCGGGCTCGCCCCTCGAAGCGACAGGCAGGCTGCAGCGGCGGTGCTGCCGTCGAAGCTGACGCGGTCCATGAGCTCACTGAAGCACACATAGGCCCGTGGCAGGGCGTCCATGCCGCGGAACCTGTTCAGGGGCGTCGTGGCGACGGCCCCATTGGGCGCCGGGGACAGCCTGGACACCGGCGCTTTCGGCATCTCGGCCACTGGCCGCCGCTGGCCATCAAGCGTCCAATGGCCGAGGCCGATCTGCGACGACAGAAGGGCGTCGGCGACGAGCGGAGATGCGGAACTGCCGACGCCTCCGGGACCAGGGTGGGTCGTGTGGGTCGTGTGGGTCGTGTGCGTGGTGTGGGTCGTGTGCGTGGTATGGGTTGTCAGCAGGGCCATGGTTCTCCTCCTCGGGCACGGAAGCGGCGCCCAGCGCTGGGTGATCGGGCACTCAGTCGGGCGCACCGGCGGCCGACAGCACCTCGGCAAAACGGTGCAGCATCGGGCTCTCGCCGCCTGGGAAGCGCGCCCTGTACCGCTGCACACCGAAGCCAGGCTCGATGCGCAACATGTCGGCAACTGTCTCGCGGGCGCCTGCCTCGTCGCCACCCAGCCACTGCGCGATCGCCAGCGTGCGGTGGGTGGCCGTATGCAGCCGATGCGCGCGCAACGAACGGCGCGCCAGGCGCTCGGCGTCGTCCAGGCGGTCGGCCGCCAGGGCCGCAAAAGCAGCCTGCGTATCGAAGTAGTAGTGGAGGGGATCGACGGGCGACAGCGCCAGGCCCCGGCTCGCCGCCGCCCAGGCCTCATCGCCCTTGCTGCGCCATCCGCACAAGGTGCCCAGGTACAGCCAGGCCAGCGGCTCGTTGGGGTTGATCGATAGCGCCCGGCGGTACAGCTGCTCGGCGCCGTCCAGGTCTTTCAGCAGGAAGCCGTGCACGAGACCCTTCATCGTGAGGGCAAGCGCACTGGTGCCGTCGACGTCGAGCGCGCGGTTCGCGGTGTCGAGCGCCCGGCGGGCGTCGCCCTGCGGATCGGTCGAGAAGCCTTGCACGGCACGCATGGCATGCCATTGACCGAGCAGAGCGTGGGCCTGCGGGCGCCGCGGGTGGCGCTGCGCGAGGTGCTCCAGCAACTGCTGCGCGCGGTCGAAGTCGTGGCGTGACGAGCGGTGGATGAGGCCCAGGCCCGCCAGCAGCAGGCTGTGGCTGCGCAGATTGGGCAACGGCAGGGTGGTGGCGCGCGTCAGCTCCTGCTGCAAGATGGCGTCGCTGGCGGCCGCCACGACCCCGGGCACGATGCCGTCGTCAGCCTGCAGCACCTCGGCCAGTGTGGCCTCGAAGGCATCGGACCAGATCACACTCTGGTCGGCGGTTCGCGCCAGCTCGACACGGGCACGCACACGATCGCCGCTGCGCCACACGGTGCCCGACATCACGTAGGCCGCGCCCACGAGCTGCCCGATCTCCGACAGGTCGAGGCCCCGCTGGGCCACCATGTTGCATGACAGGCGCGCGATCACGTGCAGATGGGCGCTGCGCGCCAGGCCGCCGCGGATCTCGTCCGCGATGAGGTCACCCAGCGACGCGCTGCCGTCGGCGCGGTCGAAAGGCGTCAGCGGCAGCACCGCGATGCCGGCACGCAAGGGGTCGGCACCGCCCACCGCGGGATCGACCTGAGCCGGTTGGGGCTGGATCACGCCTCGGCCTGGCGGCGTCAGCCGGTAGGCACGCACCGGCGTCGCCAGATGCTTCAGGAAGCACTCGCCGAGGTCTTCGGGGTCTGCATCGTGGCCGAGCATCAGGCGATCTCGCACCTCCACGGACACGACGACCTCGCCCGGCGCGGCCAGCGTCGCCAGGCGTGCTGCCAGATTGACGGCCTTGCCCTGGATGTCGTGTCCCGTCTGCCAGACGTCGCCATGGGTCGCCGCCACACGCAACCACAGCGCGTGGCTGGGGTCGAGCCCGTCCCGCAGGGCGGCGGCACGGCGCTGCATCGCGAAGGCGGCGCGCACGGCGGCGGCCGGGTCGCCGAAGTCGGCCAGCAGGCCATCGCCCGTGCTCTTGACGACACGGCCGCCGTGCGCGGGCACGATGTCATCGCGCAGCGCGGCGAAGAGCCGCTCGCTGCGCTCCACGGTACCGGCCTCGTCCTGCTCCATCAGGCGCACGAATTCCACGACGTCCACCACCAGCACAGTCTTGCCCGACAGGCGAAGGGAGCCGATGCTGGCGAGGGACTCGGTGCTCGTCATCGTCCGGAGGGTGGAAATCGGCGTCGGCAGGGCGTCAGGCGCAGGCTCACCACTTGGCCGGCAGCTCGCGCGGCAGCCACCAGCCGCCGCCGGGCTCCACGGCCAGCCAGCCGCCGCGCTCCAGGTCCTTCAGCACGCGGCTGACCATCGAACGCGTGCAGCCGATCGAGGCCGCCAGCGTGGCGTGCGACGGCGGCTCGGCCACGCGCCGGGCGCCGTCGGCCGGCATGGCCGCGTCGTCGATGCGGCGCTTGAGGCGGCCGTAGACATCGTTGAAGGCGATCTCGCGCAGGCCCACCGTGGCGGCACGCGCGCGGCGGATCACCTTCGACAGCAGCTCGAACGCGAACTCGGGTTCGGCCGCCAGGTGCGCGTGCAGCGTGGCCCGCGTCACCATCGCCAGCCGGCTGGGTGCCAGCGTGGCCACGCTGGCGGCGCGCGGGCCGCCGTCCAGGCTCATCTCGCCGACGTAGTCGCCGGGGCCGTACTCGGCATAGCGCACCTCGCGGCCGTCGGCGTCTTCGCTGAAGGCCTTCAGCCGGCCCTCGAGCACGATGAACAAGGTGTCGCCGTGATCGCCTTCGGTGATGAACTGCGTGCCGCGGCGGTAGCGCCGCACGATGCCGCGGGCCGCCAGACGGCGCAGCGAGGGCGTCATCGGGATGCCCGACGGGATGTCGACAGCAGGCACGTCCGGCGGGGCGCGATCAGACGTCGGGGGATGGGGCATCACGGCAGTCGCGGCGGTCGCGGCAAAGGGCGCCGGGCGGCCGATGCCGCGGCCGCCGGATGTTAGCGGGCTCCCATGACGAACGCGCCTCGCAATGCACCCACCAGCGGCGGCAGCACCGCCACCTGGCGCACGAGCTCGCTGATGCTGCCGGCGCCCGTCTTGGCGCGGATGCTGCCGATCTGCGTGCGCACGGTGCTGACGGCCACGTTCTGCTG
>JAIYDH010000286.1 GCA_027487585.1 Rubrivivax sp. | reverse complement strand
GAGCAAGAGGGCCACAAGGACAAGACGCCGCAGCTCTACCTCATCGCCCCCGACGGCGGCGAGGCGCGCCGCGCGGCCACGGTGGCCACCGGCGTGGAGGGCTTTCGCTGGATGCCCGACGGCCAGCGCCTGGTGTTCCTGAGCTGGGTCTGGCCTGATGCCAAGGGCAGCAAGGCGCAGGCCGAGCGCCACAAGGCCTACACCGAGCGCAAGGAAAGCGGCTACGCCACCAGCGAGGCGCACTACCGCCACTGGGACCACAACCTGCCGATGGGCCGTGTCGTCCACCTGCACCTGCTGCAACCGGGCGCCGACGGCAAACCCGGCACGGTGCGCGACCTGTTCGAGGGCACGCCCTACGAACTGCCGCGCGCCGACCCCGGCATCGACCACTTCGACATCGCCCCCGATGGCAAGAGCCTGGTCTTCTGCTTCGACCCGGCAGAAGAAAAGCGCAACGACGGCCGCTCGGCGCTGGTCGAGCTCGACCTGAAGAGCGGCCGCTTCACCACGCTGGCGCAAGACGCGGCCTGGGACTTCGCCGCCCCGCGCTACAGCCCCGACGGGCGCCAGATCGCCTTCACCGCGCAGCACGTCGGCCGCAAGCACACCATGCCCGAGCAGCTGGCGCTGCTGCAGCGCGGCGCCAAGCCCCCATCGAAGCCGAGCTGGGCCGTGCTCAGCGCCGAGTGGGACCACGCCGTGCAGGCCCCGCTCACCTGGGAGGCCGATGGCAGCGCACTGCTGTTCCCGGCCGAGCAGAAGGGCCGCCGCCACCTGTGGCGCTTCGACATCGCCGACCGCCGCGCCGAAGTGGTGGTGGCTGGCGGCTGGCTGGGCGCCTACGACAAGGCCGCCGGCACGCTGGTGACGCTGGTCGACAGCGCGCTGCACCCGGCGCGCCTGACGGCCCACGCCCCGGGCCAGGCGCCACTGCGCATCGAGCACTTCAACGACGCGTTGCTGGCGCAGTTCAGCCTCGGCCAGGTCGAGGAGGTCTGGCTCAAGGGCGCCAACCCCGCCACCGGGAAGCGCGGCCCCGGCGGCGACCCGGTGCAGATGTGGCTCACCTACCCGCCCGGTTTCGATGCCAAGAAGCAGTACCCGGTGATGCACAACATCCACGGCGGCCCGCACACCGGCCCCGGCGACAACTGGCATTACCGCTGGAACACGCAGGTGTTCGCGGCGCAGGGCTACGTGGTGGCCAGCGTCAACTACCACGGCAGCTCGGGCTTCGGCAACGCCTTCCTCGACAGCATCACGCACCGCTGGGGCACGCTCGAGCTGCAGGACATCGAGGCCGGCACCGACTGGCTGCTGAAAAAGCCCTGGGCCGACAAGCAGCGCGTCTTCGCCACCGGTGGCAGCTACGGTGGCTTCATGGTGGCCTGGATGAACGGCCACGTGAAACCCGGCCGCTACCAGGCCTACGTCTGCCACGCCGGCTGCTACGACTGGGTGAGCATGTTCGCCGACGACGCCTGGAGCTGGCACGCCAAGGAACTGGGCGCCTGGTACTGGGACGACATGGCCCAGGTGCACGCGCAGAGCCCGCACGCCTACGCCAAGAACTTCCGCACGCCCACGCTCGTGATCCACGGCGCGCTCGACTACCGCGTGCCCGACGGGCAGGGCCTGGCGTACTACCACACGCTGAAGGCGCTGAAGGTCGACGCGCGCCTGCTGTGGTACCCCGACGAGAACCACTGGATCCTGAAGCCGCGCAACAGCCGCCTGTGGCACGAGGAGTTCTTCAGCTGGTTGAAGGCCCACGACCCCGGGGTCAAGGCCAAGCCCTGAGCGCGGGCCCGCCTGCCTGCGCAGGCACAATTCGGTCACCCGGTGCCCGCCCATGCTGATCCACTTCTTCCAGACGCTGCGCAGCGCCAAGCTCAAGGTCTCGGTGACCGAGTACCTTGCGCTGCTGGAGGCGCTGCGTGCCGGCGTCATCGGACCCTCGGTCGACGAGTTCTACGTGCTCGCGCGCACCATCCTCGTCAAGGACGAGGCGCACTTCGACAAGTTCGACCGCGCCTTCTCGGCCTACTTCAAGGGCGTCGAGTTGCTCGCCGACTTCACGCAGGACGTGCCGCTCGAGTGGCTGCGCAAGAACCTCGAACTCGAGCTCACGCCCGAGCAGAAGGCCGCCATCGAGGCGATGGGCTGGGACGAGCTGATGGAGACGCTGAAGAAGCGCTTCGAAGATCAGAAAGAGCGCCACGAGGGCGGCAACCGCATGATCGGCACCGGCGGCACCAGCCCCTTCGGCGCCAATGGCTACAACCCGCAGGGCATCCGCATCGGCCAGGCCGGCGGGCGCAACAAGAGCGCCGTCAAGGTGTGGGACCAGCGCGCCTACAAGGACTACGACGACACCAAGGAACTCGGCACGCGCAACATCAAGGTCGCGCTGCGCCGGCTGCGCCGCTTTGCGCGCGAAGGCGCCGAGATGGAGCTCGATCTCGACGGCACCATCCACCACACCGCGGCGCAGGCCGGGCTGCTCGACATCCGCATGCAGCCCGAGCGCCACAACAAGGTGAAGGTGCTGCTGCTGATGGACGTGGGCGGCACGATGGACGAGCACGTGCACCGCGTCGAAGAGCTCTTCAGCGCTGCAAAGAGCGAGTTCAAGCACCTGGAGTTCTTCTACTTCCACAACTGCGTCTACGACTTCGTCTGGAAGAACAACCGCCGCCGCTTTGCCGAGAAGACCGCGACCTGGGACCTCATCCGCACCTACAACAAGGACTGGAAGCTGGTCTTCGTGGGCGACGCGACGATGAGCCCCTACGAGATCCTGCAGCCCGGCGGCAGCGTTGAATACAACAACGAAGAGCCCGGCGCCGAGTGGATGCAGCGGCTGACGCAGGCCTTCCCGCGCCACGCTTGGATCAACCCCGAGCCGCAGGGCGTGTGGGGCTACCGCCAGAGCATCGCCATCGTGCAGCAGCTCGTCGGCCAGCGCATGTTCCCGCTGTCGCTGGCCGGGCTCGAAGGCGCGATGCGGCTGCTGAGCAAATGAGCCTCCACGGGCGTGCCGCACGGGCAACACGGCCCGTGGCGGCCTGGGCCTGGGCCTCGCTGCTGGCGCTGGCGCTGCTGGCCGCGGGTTGCGCGGGCACGCCCAAGTCCGACACGCTGTCGGCCGCCGCTGCGCGCACCGATGCGGCCGACACTTTCTCGCTCGTCAGCGCGTCCGAGTTCGAGCAGCAGTCGCCGACGCTGGGCGTGCGGCTGGAGGTCGACGCCCCCGGCCCGCTGAAGGCCCTGCTCGAACGCCACCTCGACCTGGTGCGCCTGGGCTCGCTGGGCGGCGACGACATCGACGACACCGAGTGGGCGCGCCTGATCGACGCCAGCCCGACGCAGGTGCGCGACCTGCTGCAGACCGAGGGCTACTTCGCCCCGGTGGTGCGCATCGAGCGCACGCCGGGGCGAGGCAACAACGAGCGCGATCTCGTGCGCCTGAGCGTCGACCCCGGCCCGCGCGCCCGCATCGCGCGCGTCACGATCGAGGCCGAAGGTGAACTCGAACGCGCCGCCACCGCGGGCGACGGCTATGGCGAGGCCACGCTGGCAGCGCTGCGCAAGGAATGGGAACTGCCCGTCGGCGCCGAGTTCCGCAACGCCGGCTGGTCCGATGCCAAGGCCGCCGCGCTGTCGCGGCTGCGCAGCGCCGGCTACGCCAGCGCGGCGTGGGCCGGCACCGGCGCCGCGGTCGACGCGGCGAAGAACGAGGTCCGCCTCTTCCTCGTCGTCGACAGCGGGCCGCTGTACCGGCTCGGGCCGCTGCAGATCGAAGGCGTCGTGCAGCAGGACGCCGAGACCGTGCGCAACCTGGCCTACACGCGCGGCGGCGTGCCCGTGACCGAATCGCTGCTGCTCGACTTTCAGGAGCGGCTGCAGAAGTCCGGCCTCTTCGAGACCGTGGCCGTGACGCTGGAGCCCGACCCCACGCAGGCGGCCGCCGCGCCGGTGACGGTGCGCGTGCGCGAGACGCCGCTGCAGAGCTACACCGTCGGTTTGGGTGTCAGCGCCAACACCGGGCCGCGTCTGTCGGTCGAGCAACAGCTGCGCCGGCCCTTCGGGCTGCCGCTGTCGAGCTCGCTGAAGGTCGAGATCGGCCAAAAGCGCAAGGCCTGGGACGGCGAAGTCAGCACGCGGGCCGACGAGCGCCTGTACCGCAACCTGCTGGGCGTGGCGGTCGAACGCACGCGCTACGACGACGACTCTGTGCTGTCGCAGCGCGTGCGCTTGGGCCGCACACAAGACACGCAGCGCATCGAACGGCTGGCCTTCGTCGAGTGGGAGCGATCCAGCCGCCGCACCGAAGCCGGCGAACGCACCGACGCCGCCGCCGTCTCGCTCAACTTCCACGGCGGCTGGCGCGATCTCGACAGCGTCGTGCTGCCCACCACCGGCGAGACGCTGTCGGCGCAGCTGGGCATCGGGCGCAGCCAGGGCACCGACGCCAAGAGTGGCACCTTCGGCCGCACCTACGGCCGGCTCACGGTGTACCGGCCGCTAGGGCGCACGCTGTATGCGCAGGCGCGGCTGGAAGCCGGCCGCGTTTTTCTGGAGCCCGGCATGGTGGTGCCGGAGTCGCTGCGCTGGCGGGCCGGTGGCGATGAATCCGTGCGCGGCTACAGCTTCGGCTCGCTCGGCCCCATCATCGACGGCGCGGTCGGCAGCGGCGAGACCATCCTCACCGGCAGCGTCGAGCTCGCACGCCCGATCTCGGCTGCGATGCCCTCGCTGTGGGGCGCCGTCTTCGTCGACGGCGGCAGCGCGGCCACCAGCTTCGGCGAGCTCAAGCCGGTGTACGGCTATGGCTTTGGCGTGCGCTGGCGCAGCCCGGTGGGCCCGCTGCGCGTTGACCTTGCCTGGGCACAAAACACCTCCACCCCGCGGCTGCACTTCAGCATCGGCATCGCCTTCTAGAGCCGCCCGGTGAGCAACGAGCCCGACACCCCCGCCGCGCAGGCGCCCGACGCCAACGGCGCCGCGCGGGGCCCCGCGCCGGCCGCCGCCGCGGCCAGCGGGCGCGCGCGGCCCTTCACCACCGCGGCCTCGATGATGGTGCCCCTGGCCTGGGTGCTGGGCTTTGCGCTGCTCGTCGTGGTGCTGGCCGCCGCCGCGCTGCACACGCTGCTCATGCGCGAGGCCGGCACACGCTGGCTGCTGCAGCAGGTGCCGGGCCTCACGGTGCAAGGCTGGCAAGGCGCGCTGCTGGGCGGCCGCTGGCAGGCCGACAGCCTGCGGGTGGAATGGGACAACGGGCGCGCCAGCGCGGTGCTGGAGAAGATCGAGATCGACGGCATGGGCTGGCGCTGGCGCCCCAGCGACATGAGCTGGGCGGGCCTGGCCATCGAGAACCTGCGCGTCGAACGCATCGTGGTCAACACCGGCCCGCCCGGCACCGGGCCGACACCGCTGCCCGACTCCATCGCCTTGCCGCTCGACCTGAGCCTGGCGCAGGCCCGCATCGGCCGGCTCGAGATCGACGACCAGCCCGCAGCCACCGGGTTGGCGCTCGAGCAACTGCGGCTCGACCCCAGCCGGGGCGGCGAGCACCGCATCAGGCACCTCGCGGCCACCGTGGCCGGCGTGCAGGCCGTGGTGGCCGGGCGCATCGGCACACGCGCGCCGCTGCCGCTGGATCTGCAGGCCACGCTGGCGCCCGCGCCCGGCAGCACGCTGCCGCCCTGGACAGCCCGCCTGGCGCTGGGCGGCGACGCCCGCAACACCTCAGTCAAGGCCACGCTGCAGGGCGAGGCCGCCGCCGGCCGGCCGGCCCCTGCGGCCGAGCTGACGGCGGCGCTGCAGTTGCTCGAAGCCTGGCCCCTGAAAGCGCTGGCGCTGAGCACGCGCGATCTCGACCTCTCGGCCC
The DNA here is from genome assembly GCA_027487585.1 of Rubrivivax sp. Lineage (GTDB taxonomy): Bacteria > Pseudomonadota > Gammaproteobacteria > Burkholderiales > Burkholderiaceae_C > Rubrivivax. Next base: position 8,888 of record JAIYDH010000286.1, on the reverse strand, counting down.
TGCACGCGCAAGCACCGCGCACCCGCCTCAGCGGCGAGGCCACGCTGCGCATGAGCGCGCGCGATGCGCCAGCCGTGGCCCGCATCGCGCTGAGCAACACGCTGCCCGGCCTCTGGAACCAGCAGCGCGTGCCGGTGACCAAGCTGACGGCCGATCTGAGCGGCTCGCTCGCCCAGCCCGACCGGCTGGAGCTGGTGCGCGCCGAGCTGCAACTGGCCGACGCCACGCGCAGCGCCGGCCGCGTGCAGCTGAAGGCGCTGTGGCAAGGCACGGTGCTCGAGCTGCAAGGCCGCCTCGACGCCGTGGCGCCGTCGCGGCTGGACGAGCGCGCACCCGCCATGACGCTGACCGGCCCGCTGGAACTGCGCATCGCCGGCCTGCCCTCGCCCGACCCCGCGGCGTCGGCGCCGGCCACGCCCGCGGGGCCGTCGGTGCGGGCGTCGATCGACCTCACGGGCCAGCTCGCTGGCGCGCCCCAGGCCGTGCGCTTGACGATGTCCGGCGAGGCCGACGACCGCCGGCTCGAGGTGACGCAGCTGCGCGCCGTCGCCGGTGCGACGCAGGCCAACGCCAAGCTGCTGCTCGTGCGCAGCGGCCCGGGCGAGCGGGCCGACTGGCGCCTGACCACCAGCGGCAGCATCGTCGACTTCGATCCGCTGCCCTGGTGGCCCGGCGAGGCCGACTCCCCCTGGCGCCGCGGCCCGCACCGCCTGTCGGGCGGCTGGGAGTTCGACGGCCGGCTGCCCCACGACGCCGCCGCGCTGGCGCCCTTTGAGCTGCTGCAGCGCCTGGCCGGCAACGGCCGGCTGCGCCTGCAGGACTCGCAGCTCGCCGGCGTGCCGGTGTCGGCCGACGTTGCGCTCGGCTACACGCAGGCGGCGGCGCCCAGCACCGCACTACTGCGCGGCGAGCTGCGCATCGGTGGCAACCAGCTGCGCATCGAAGGCCGGGCCGACCCGACCGGCACCGGCGCCGCCGACCGCTGGAACGCCGAGCTGCAGGCCGAAAGGCTGGCCGGGCTGGCGCCGCTGTTCGCGCTGCACCCGGCCACGCGCGAGTGGGCGCCGCGGCGCGGCAGCCTCACCCTCACGCTGGGCGCCGAAGGCCGCTGGCCGGCCCTGCGCACGGCCGGCACGGCGCGCGTGTCGCAGCTGCAGCTCGGCAGCATCGAGCTCGCCCAGGGCCGCGCACAGTGGCGGCTCGACACCGCCGGCGCGCGCACCCTCAACGCCCAGGTCGACCTCGGCGGCCTCGTGCAGACCACGGCCCAGGGCAAGCAGCGCGCCGACCACCTGCGCGCCAACGTCGACGGCACGCTGGCGGCCCACCGCATCGACATCAACGGGGCTGCGCCGCTGTCGCCCCCACCGAACCTGCTGAAGCTGCTGGGCGTGAGCGGCCAGACCGGCACCCGCGCGCAACTCGTGGCCCGCGGCGGCTGGACCGAGCTGCCCGATGGCGGTGGCCGCTGGCAGGCGCGGGTGGAGCGGCTGGCCATCGGCGCCTGGGACGGCAGCGAGGCCGACTCGGCACCGGCCTCCTTGTGGGCACAGGCCAGCGGCCTGGACGCCACGCTCGAGTTCGGGCCCGGTTACACGCTGCGCGCGCTGCGCGCCGGCGCCGGCCGCGTGCTGCTAAGCGACGTGCTGGCCCTGCGCTGGGACGCGGTGGACATGAAGCTCGGCCCCGACCGCACCGATCTGCAGTTGCGTGCCGACATCGAGCCCTTCCGGCTGGCACCGCTGCTGCGCCGCGTGCAGCCGGCCATCGGCTGGGAGGGCGATCTGCGGCTGGCCGCTTCGGTGAACCTGCGCGCCGGCGAGCACTTCGAGGCCGACCTGGTGTTCGAGCGCCGCGACGGCGATCTGCACATCAACAGCGAAGAAGGCCTGCTGCTGCTCGGCCTGACCGAGGTGCGCCTGGGCCTGAGCGCGCGCGACGGCCGCTGGACGCTGACGCCGCTGTTCCGTGGCCGCAGCCTCGGCGAGCTGTCGGGCAGCGCCAGCGTGCAGACCACGCCCGAGGCGCGCCGCCCGCCCAACAACGCGCCGCTGACGGGCTCGCTGCAGGCGCGTGTGGCCGACATCGCCATCTGGGGGCCTTGGGTGCCCGCCGGCTGGCGGCTGGCCGGCGAACTGAGCACGCAGGTGCAGCTATCGGGCACGCTGGACGAGCCGCGCCTGACGGGCGATGTCAGCGGCAGAAGGATCGCCGTGCGCAACCTGCTGCAAGGCATCAGCGTCAGCGAGGGCACGCTGGCCATCAAGCTCGACGGCGACCGCGCGCGCATCGAGCAGATGAGCGCCAAGAGCGGCGACGGCACGCTCAGCGTCACGGGCGATGCCGACCTCGGCAGCCAGCCGCGCGCACGCCTGGCGTTCGAGGCCCGCAAGTTCCGCGTCATCGGCCGCGTCGACCGCAGCGTGGTGGCCAGCGGCGCGGCCCAGCTGCTGCTGTCGCCCGAGCGGGGGCAGCTCGACGGCCGCTTTGTCATCGACGAAGGCTTCTTCGACGCCAGCCGCAGCGACGCGCCCTCGCTCGACGACGACGTGACGGTGCAGCGCGCCGGCGACGCCGCGCAGGCCGAGCGCGATGAGCCGGCGCCTCGGCGCAACTTTGCGCTCAACCTCGAACTCGACCTCGGCGAGCGGCTGCGCGTGCGCGGCCGCGGCCTCGACACCGGCCTGCGTGGCGCGCTCAAGCTCACCACGCCGGGCGGTCGGCTGGCCATCAACGGCAGCATCCGAACCGATCAGGGCACCTACGCCGCTTACGGGCAAAAGCTCGAGATCGAACGCGGCATCGTCACCTTCATCGGGCCAGCCAACGAGCCGCGGCTGGACATCCTGGCGCTGCGGCCGAACATCGACGTTCGCGTCGGCGTGGCCATCACCGGCACCGCGGTGGCGCCGCGCGTGCGCCTGTACTCCGAGCCCGACATGGGCGAGACCGAAAAGCTCTCGTGGCTGGTGCTCGGCCGCGCCCCCGACGGCCTGGGCCGCAACGACACCGCGCTGCTGCAGCGCGCCGCCGTGGCGCTGCTGGCCGGCGAAGGCCAGGCGCCCACCGACCAGCTGATGAGCCGCCTGGGCATCGACAACCTCAGCCTGCGCCAGGGCGACACCGACGTGCGCGAGACGGTGGTCAGCCTCGGAAAGCAGCTGTCGCGGCGCTGGTACCTGGGCTACGAGCGCGGCGTGAACTCCACCACCGGCACCTGGCAACTCACCTACCGCATCGCGCAGCGCTTCACGCTGCGGGCGCAGAGCGGGCTGGAGAACTCGCTCGACGTCATCTGGACCTGGCGTTTCCAGGAAACGCCGAACGATGCCGCCATGAGAAAATCCACCATCTTGCCGCCTTGAGCCCGCGGCCCCGAACCCCGCTCACCCGCCGTAGTTCAATGGATAGAACGGGCGCCTCCTAAGCGCCAGATGCAGGTTCGATTCCTGCCGGGGGGACCACCCGCCGCCCCAAGGTCCCTGCGGACCTTGGGGCGGCGGGTGGAGGCTCGCGCCTGCAAGCGCGAGCCTGGCGCGCAGGTGGAGGCTCGCGCCTGCAAGCGCGAGCCTGGCGCGCGCAGGGGTTGGGTCCCTGCGGACCTTGGGGCGGCGGGTGGAGCAGCGCCCCTGGGCTTGCAGGGATGAACACACCAGCAGCCCCGCGGCAAAATCGGCGCCGACGATCGCCGACCAGGAGACCGTGATGCCGCTTCTGGATCAGGAACAGCAAACCTACGACAAAGCGCTGCCCGACATGCTCAAGCGCAGCGGCGAAGGCCAGTTCGTGGTGATCCGCGGCGAAGAGGTCTGCAAGTTCGAGCCCACCTACGAGCAGGCTTTGAACTGGGGCTACGAGCACTTCGGTCTGGCGCCGTTCCTGGTGAGGCAGGTGACTGCGGTTCAGCCCCAGGTCTGCTACTCGCGCCACGACGATCTGTGCGCCGGCTGAGCGTGCCGATCGGCGCCCAAGGCGCCATCGTTTCGGTAGAGATCGGCGTCAGCACGCCCATGCACAAGGCGCTGTTGCGGGCCAGGTAAAGCCCGCCAGCCGTGGTGTCGGTGCCGATGCTCGTGGACACGGGCGCGTCGCACACCTTCATCGACGCTGCGCTTCTGGCGGGTGCCTTGAACCTGAGCCCCAGGAACCGCTACCGCTTCCACTCTGCCACCACCTCGACACACAGCCCGCAGGAGTGCGCGGCCTACGACGTGTCGCTGGCGCTCGGCTCCGCGTCGGCGCAGAACCTGTGGCGCATCGACGCCATCGAGGTGATGGGTTCCGAAGAGCCACGCAGCCACGGCCTGCTGGGCCGTGACGTGCTGGAGCGCCTGCAATTCGAATGGCACGGCCCGCGGCGCGAGATGGTGCTGCTGTACGTTTGAAGCACCGGGCCGGCCGGACGCGGCTCAGACGCCCTGCCAGCGCACGCCATCGGCCTGCAGCAGCGGGCGGGCGCGGCCCAGGGCTTCGAGCGTGTTCAGGATGGTCGGCAGGCGTTCGCGCCAGCGGCCGCGGGCGCTGAAGCGGGCTTCGATGTCGGGCACGGCCAGCGGCACGGGCGTGGCGGCCAGCACTTCGGCCACGGCCTTGATCTGTTCGTGCAGGTCGGTGGGCCAGGGGCGCTTGACGGCTAGCGCGGCCGGGGCCGCGGTCAAGGTCGGTTCGGCTTCGCCCTCGCTGCCTTCGATTACGCCTTGCTCAGGCGCCGGCACTGCAGCTTGGAAGGCCGGCCGCAACCAGCGCACGGTGCCTGCAGCCTCTTCGCCGGCGCGTTTCGAGTTCAGCGCCACGAGCCGCTCGAGCAAGGTGGCGACCGCAGCCGCGCGTGCCTGGGCCGCCGCGGGGCGATGCTCTGCCAGCGCAGCTGTGAGGTCGTCCCAGCCGTATGCGCGAAGCACCTCGGCATCTAGGTCGTCGTGGAGGCTGCGCAGCACTCCAACCAGGCCCTGCTCGTGGAGCACTTTCTCCTTCGCGGTCAGCGCCTCGCCCGCGCGCAGCTTGGCTAGCACGTTGTAGAGCCCTGTTAGGGTGACCGCCTCATGGGCCGCTTGGCGGGCCTTGCGGTGCCCGTCAATGGCCTCGGCGAGCGCGCGAATGCGGCCAGTGTGTGCGGCGGTTAGCCCAGTGTCCTCGGCCGGAAATGGGAACCGCAGGAAGGTCAGCGTGTTGTTCCAGCGTGGCCGGTCCTCAAGAGTTCCACCGGCTGACAGTGCCCACACGTGATGCACGCTACTCGAGAGTACGCCCAGCACGTCGGAGTCGCCGCAGCAGATCGCGTAGAGCGTGTGGTCTGGGCAGAACGGCATGTCCTGAAAGACGAAGATTCGATGCTTCGCTGTCTCTGCTGTCAGGATGAACCGCGGCAAGCCCGCCCACGCCCTGCGGAGGCGACCAACTGGCTCGCCGAAGAGCCACCAGCTATTGCGGCGAGAGGCACGCTTGTTCAGGTCACGCTCCGGCTTCACTCGATCCTGCAGCCACTGGTACAGCGCCGGGTGCGAGGCGCGAGCGTCGTCTGCGCTGTAGCCGAAGAAGTCGATCACCCAGCAGTGCTCACCCCCCTGCAACAGGTCGCGCGCGTTGCAGTGCGGCTTGATGACATCGGGCAGCTTGGCAGGGTCATAGCCCAGCGCGCGCACGTCCGCCTCCTGCAGCCTGAAGCCCTTGCCCACCAGGTTCATGCCCTGGAAGCAGAGGCCGGTGTTGGCTGCCAGGCGCCGCGCGCCGACGACGCGGGCGCCCACGGTCAGATCGGCGTGAATCTCACCCACCCGGGCATCGAAGCGCACCGCGAACTCGCCTTGGCCGTCGGGCGTCTCTTCTTGGGCCATCAGCAGCCGGCCTGGTGCTGCAGCACTGTCCCCCACCGTCATGGCCACGCGAACGGCGGCACCGTGGGCGCTGTCGACCCAAGGATGGTCAGGCACCGCGAAGGCCAGGTGCAGCGGCGGCGTCGCGCCCTGTTGGCCTTCGATCACCTTGCGATTGAAGACCATCGTCACGCTGTTGGTGGTGATGAACCCGAAGCGCCGGGCCTTGCCATTCCGCACCAACTCGGCCGCGTGCTGCCACCAATACATGACGAAGTCCACCGTCTCTGGCACTGCTGGCCAGGCGCGACGCAGCGCTTCGGCGTAGCCGTCGCCCAACGCCTCGCGCATGCGCTTGTTCCCGATGAAGGGAGGGTTGCCCACGATGAAGTCGGCATCGGGCCACGTTGCCGCGCGAGGTTGCATGTAGCGCCACTGTGGCACCAGCGCCGCGTCGTCCGGCACCTGCTCGCCAGTGGTGGGGTGCACTTTGAATGTCTTGCCGTCCCATCGCGTTACAAGCCCTCCCGCGGCGTCGCGCAGGGGTTCGGTGCTGTCGTAGTCCAGCACCGCATCGCGGCACTGGATGTTGCGGTAGTCGTGGATCACCGGCTCGGCCACGCTGTTGCTGCCCTGCGTGCGCAGCTGCCATTGCAGGTAGCCGATCCACAGCACCAGTTCGGCCAGCGCAGCGGCGCGCTCGTTGATCTCGATGCCCAGCAGCTGCTTCGGAGTGACGGTTTCACCCTCCAGCCCGAGCCGCGCCTGCGTGTCGCCCAGCGCCTCGAGCCGGTGCAGCACCTCGGCTTCGAGCCGCTTCAGGTGCTCCAGCGTCACGTACAAGAAGTTGCCGCTGCCGCAGGCCGGGTCGAGCACGCGCGTGGTGCACAGCTGGTGGTGAAAGCGGCGGATCTCGGCGCGCGCCTCGGCCAGCTTGTCGTCGCGCTTCTTGCCCTCCAGTGCCTGCGCCTCGGTGGCCAGCAGCAGTGCGGCGGCTTCGGCGTCGGCCCAGTCGGCGCGCAGCGGCTCCACCACGGTGGGCAGCACCAGGCGCTCGACATAGGCGCGCGGCGTGTAGTGCGCGCCCAAGGCATGGCGCTCGGCGGGGTCGAGCGCCCGCTCCAGCAGCGTGCCGATGATGGCCGGCTCGACGTTGCGCCAGTCCGACTGCGCCGCCGCCAGCAGGCCCTGGATCACGCGCTTGCTCAACGGCAGCACGTAGTCGTCTTGCCCCGATCCCTTGAACAGCTTGCCGTTGAAGCGCAGCACCGTCTTGGCCAGCGCGCCGCTGAAGCCGCCGCGGTCCATGTCGGCCCACAGCAGGCGCAGCATCTGGCGCAGGGTGTCGGGTTCGGCCTGGTGCGTGCGCAGCAGGTGCACGAAGGCGCCCGCGCCGCTGGCGGCCTGGGGCAGCAGGCCCACGTCTTCGGCAAACATGCTGAACAGGCAGCGCGTGAGGAAGGCGGCCACGCGCTCGGCGCCGTGGCCCTCGGCTTCGAGGTCGCGCGCCAGCTGCGCCAGCTTGGCCGCCACCTCGCGCGTGACCTGCGCGTTGATGCGCGAAGGGTCCAGCGCCATCGGCTCCAGCCACAGCTGGCGCAGCCGCGCGCGCACGGCCGGCTCGGCCAGGCGCTCCAGCGGGATGCGGCTGTTGCGCGGGTCGGGAAACGCCGTGTAGGTGCCGCCGCTGCGCGTGAACTCGGCGTACAGCTCGATGACGTGGCCCACGTCCACCACCACCAGAAACGGGGGCCGCCCCTCGGCGGCCGGCAGCGCACGGGCGTAGGCCTCGGCCTGCGCGCGAGCCTTCATCAGGGCCTCGTCAAAACCCTTGGTGGCCGGGCCGCGCTTGACTTTCTTGCTTTCGAGCACGAAGCAGCCGCGGCGGTAGAGGTCGATGCGGCCGGCCGAGGTGCTGCCGTCGGGGTGCTGGAAGGTGATGCCGCGCTCAAACGCATAGGCGTTGTCGGCGGCGTCGGCGCCGGCCGGCGCGGGGCGTTCCACGCCGAGCAGCTCGCAGAGCTCGATGACGAACGACTGCGCGTTGGCCAGCTCGCTGCCACCGGCCCGGCCCCAGCGGGCAATGAAGGCCTGGACGGCCGCATCGGTGGCGGGCTCCAAGGCGGGCTCCAAGGCGGGCGCGGTGGCTGCGCTGGGCAGAAGCGACGACATGGCGGGGTACGGCCGGCAGCGCGCCGGAAGGCTGCGATCAAGCCCCGAAGGCTAACGCAGCGCATGCGGGCTCGGCCCTGGCTTCAGCCCTGGCCCTGGCCTAAGCCCTCATCGCTCTCAGCAGCTCCGGGTCTGCCCACAGCTCGTCGACACGGCCGTAGTGCCCGGCCGGCACTTCTTCGCGGCCGACGATGCGGTCTTGCGCGGTGGCGCTGGACAGGTCCAGCCGCAGCGGTGCGATCGGCATGCCCGAGCGCAGGTTGTAGAAGACCACCACCACCGGCGAGGTGAGCGCCCCCTCGTTCTGCTCGGCCACCACCGCCACGCGCTTGGACTCCAGCCGCACCAGCGAGCCCGTGGGGTAGATGCCCAGGCTCTGCACGAAGGCGGCGAACAGCTTGGTGTCGAAGTGGCCCTTCCAGCTGGCCATGCGGGCCACCGAGGTGGCCGGGTCCCAACCCGCCTTGTAGGGGCGGTTGGAGGTGATGGCGTCGTAGACGTCGCAGATGGCGCCCATGCGCGCATAGCGGTCGATCGCATCGCCACCCAGGCGGTTCGGGTAGCCGGTGCCGTCGATGCGCTCATGGTGGTGCAGCGCCACGTCCAGCGTCACGCTGCTGGTGGCCCGGCCCTCGGTGAGCATCTGATGGCCCTTCTGCGGGTGCTCGCGCATCACGGCGAACTCGGCCTCGGTGAGCTTGCCGGGCTTGTTCAGCACCTCCAGCGGCATCAAGGCCTTGCCGATGTCGTGCAGCAGGCCGGCCTGGCCAGCCTCGCGGCACTCGGCCTCGTCCAGGCCGATGCGGCGCGCCAGCGACACCATCAGCGCGCACACGGCCACCGAGTGCATGTAGCTGTAGTCGTCGCGTGTCTTCAGCCGCGCCAGGCTGACGAGCGCGCCGG
>JAIYDH010000066.1 GCA_027487585.1 Rubrivivax sp. | reverse complement strand
TGCGTCGGCCGCACGGCGCCCAGGTTGAGCGGCAGCCAGTCGATCTGCGCCTTCAGGATGGCCGTCATCGCGCCGTGGCGCTCGGGCGAGGTCCAGACCATGCCTTCGGCCCAGTTGGCCCACTCGCGCAGTTCCTGCACCTTGGGGTGGGTGTCGGGCGCGCCATCGGGCAGCGGCAGGCCGGTGGGGTCGAAGATGCGCACCTCGCCACCCAGCGCGACCAGCAGGCGCGCCGCCTCCAGCGTGAGCAGCTTGCTGTACGAGCGCTCGCGCAGCGAGCCGTAGAGCAGCAGGAAGCGCGGCGGGTGGCTGGCCGTGCCCACGCGGGCCAGGCGCGGGCCCTCGGGGCGGTCGAACAAGGCGGGATCGACCAGCGGCAGGTCGGGCAGCGGAGCGTCGTCGGTATGCATCACGGAATCCAGTGTCGCATCGGCCTGACCCGCGCCACCCGCGACAACGCATGGGCTGCTTGCACGGGTGCTCAGCAACCGACGCAAGGCGCGGCGGGCTGGTCCTCGCAAGGCTCGCCGCCGCAGCAATGCGCCACCAGGTAGGCCAGCAACTCGTTCATGTGCGCCAGTTCGGGCCGGTATATCAGGTGACGGCCATCGCGCTGCTGCGACACGAGGCCGGCGTGCGCCAGTTCCTTCAGGTGGAACGACAGCGTCGAGGCGCTCACGTCCAGCATCGCGGCCAGCACACCCGGCGTCAGGCCCTTCGGGCCGGCGCCGACGAGCGCACGGAACACCCGCAGCCGCATCGGCTGGGCCAGTGCGCCGAGCGCCATCACCGCAGCGGGTTCTTCCATCGCGAGACGCCCCTTCAGTGCGCGGCCGACGCCGCCGGCAGGCTGCGCTGCGCCGGCAGGCCCAGCGTGATGATCCAGCACAGCACGAGCATCACGCCCGAGCCGGCGAGCGCGCCGAAGAGCCCGAACTGCTGGTACAGCAGGCCCGACATCAGCGTGCCGAAGAAGCGGCCCAGCGCGTTGGCGGCGTAGTAGAAGCCCACGTCCTCGGCCGCCTTCTCGCTGCCGGCGTAGGCCAGGATGAGGTACGAGTGCACCGAGGAGTTCACCGCGAAGGCGATGCCGAACACCGCGAGGCCGCCCACCACCACCCACTCGAGCTGCGGCACCTCGGCCAGCACCAGGCCGGCCAGCACCAGCGGCACCAGCGCCAGCGCGGCCGACCAGGCGCGCGCCGCCGGTACCTCGCCGCTGAGGCCGTCGCTGCTGCGCCGCACGATGTTCGGCGCCAGGCCCTGCACCACGCCATAGCCGATGGTCCACAACGCGAGGAAGCCGCCCACCATCGTGAAGGTCCAGCCCGCCGAATACAGGAACACCGGCACACCGACGACGAACCACACGTCGCGCGCGCCGAACAGCATCACCCGCGCCGCCGCCAGCGCATTGATGCCCGGACTCTTGGCGAACAGCTCCCTGGCCGACTTCGAGGCCTTGGCCTTGCCCATCAACGGCGGCACGAACAGCAGCACGCCGGCCAGCACCAGCGCCAGCAGGCCGGCCATGGCCCACAGCGAAAGCTGGAAGCCCAGCACCTGCAGCAGCAGGCCGCCGATGAAAAAGCCCACGCCCTTCATCGCGTTCTTGCTGCCGGTGAAGAAGGCCACCCACTTGAAGAGTTGGCCTGAAGCCGAACCCGCCGTCAGCTTGATGGCCGACTTGCTGGCCGTCTTCGTCAGATCCTTGGCCACGCCGCACACACCCTGTGCGAGCACGACCCAGGCCACCGACATCACCACCGTCCAATCGGGTGACAGGGCCGAGAGCAACAGGAAACCGGTGATCTGCGTGAACAGCCCCACCACCAGCATGCGCTGGATGCCGTAGCGCGTGGCCAGCCAGCCGCCCACGAGGTTGGCCACCACGCCCATCGCCTCGTAGAGCAGGAACAAGAACGCCAGCGTGAACGGCGAGTAACCCAGCCGATAGAAGTGCAGCAGCACCAGCATGCGCAGCGCGCCGTCGCTGAGCGTGAAGCCCCAGTAGGCTGCGGTAACGATCGCGTAGTTGCGGGTGCCCGTGTTCATGTGGCGGCTGCCGCTGTCAGATGCCCTGGGCTTCCATGTGGCAGGCCAGGTCGACCATCCGGCAGGCGTAGCCCATCTCGTTGTCGTACCAGGCGTACACCTTCAGCAGCGTGCCGTCGGTGACCATCGTCGACAGCGCGTCGACGATGCTGCTGCGGGTGTCGCGGGCGTAATCGGCGCTCACCAGCGGGCGCTCTTCATAGCCCAGGATGCCGGCCAGCGGGCCGCGCGCCGCTTCGGCGAACAAACGATTCACCTCGTCGGCCGTGGTTTCGCGCTTCAGCTCGAACACGCAATCGGTGAGCGAGGCGTTGAGCACTGGCGCGCGCACGGCGTGGCCGTTGAGCTTGCCCTTCAGCTCGGGGTAGATCAACGCAATGGCCGTGGCACTGCCGGTGGTGGTGGGCGCCATGCTCAGCATGGCGCTTCGCGCGCGGCGCAGGTCCTTGTGCGGCGCGTCGACCACCAGGTTGGTGTTGGTCGGGTCGTGGATGGTGGTGATCTGGCCGTGGCGGATGCCGATGGCCTCGTGCACCACCTTCACCACCGGCGCCAAGCAGTTGGTGGTGCACGAGGCCGCCGTGACGATGCGGTGGCGCGCCGGCTCGTACAGGGTGTGGTTGATGCCGACGACGATGTTCAGCACATCGCCTACCTTCACCGGCGCAGCCACGATCACGCGCTTCGCACCCCGGTCGAGGTGGCCCTGCAGCGTCTCGGGCGTGAGGAACTTGCCGGTGCACTCGAGCACCAGGTCCACGCCGAGATCGCCCCAGGGGATGTCGGCCGCCGTCGCGTGGCTCGAGAAGCTCAGGCGGCGCTCGCCGATGCGTACAGCCTGCTCGGCCTCGGCCGCGATGTCGGCGCGCCAGCGGCCCTGCACGCTGTCGAACTGCAGCAGGTGCGCGGTGGCGGCGGCGCCGCCCTTCAGCTCATTCAGGTGCATCACCTCGAGCCGGTTGCCGGCGCGCGGGTCGTCGTGCGGGCGCTCCGCGGCGCCCATCGCAGCGCGCAGGGCCAGGCGGCCGATGCGGCCCATGCCGTTGATTCCGACTCTCATGGAGCAGCCCCTCGGGAGAAGTCAATGATTCGATGAATGTCGAAATATAGACATCCACTCATGACAAGCTCATGACGCCGCCCCACCCGGCGTGCCGCACGTTCCTTGCTCTGGCTATTCGTTAGCTAAACTAACGGCCGCACACCGAAGCTCCGCAGCCGCTCACATCGGCCCACCGCCGCGCCGATGCCGCCCACCCGCAGCACCCGCTGCTCGCCCGCTTGAACGAGGCCTCACCCATGAACACCGACCGCCTGGCCGACATCGTCGCCATCGACATCCATATCCACGCGACCGTCAGCACGCGCAACCCGTTCGACGAGGTGGCCGACGCCTTCGACAAGGCCATGGCCGCCTACTTCAAGGAGCAGATGCCGCGCCTGACCATCGCGCAGACCGCCGACTTCTACCGCGAGCGCAAGATGATCGCCGTCATCTTCACCGTCGACACCGAGCGTGCCAACGGGCAGATGCGCATCACCAACGAAGAGGTCGCCGAAGAGGTGGCCAAGAACGCCGATGCGCTGATCCCGTTTGCAAGCGTCGACCCGCTGCGCGGCAAGATGGGCGCGCGCGAGGTGCGCCGGCTCATCAAGGAGCACAACGTCCGCGGCTTCAAGTTCCACCCCTCGGGGCAGGAGTTCTTTCCCAACGACCGTGCCTGCTACACGGTCTACGAGGCCATCGCCGAGGCCGGCCTGCCGGCCATCTTCCACAGCGGGCAGACGGGTCTGGGCGCCGGCATGCGGGGCGGTGGCGGCGTGCGCCTGAAGTACAGCGACCCGATGCACCTCGACGACGTGGCGGTGGACTTCCCCGACATGCCCATCGTCATCGCCCACCCCAGCTTTCCGTGGCAGGAGAACGCGCTCGCCGTGGCCACGCACAAGCCCAATGTGTGGATCGACCTCTCGGGCTGGAGCCCGAAGTACTTTCCGGAGATCCTCATCAAGTACACCAACGGCCTGCTGAAGAAGAAGATGCTCTTTGGCTCGGACTTCCCGGCCCTCACGCCCGAGCGCTGGATCGCCGACGCCGAGAAGTGCGGCATCCGCCCCGAGGTGATGCCGCTCATCCTGAAGGAAAACGCCATCCGGCTGCTGCGCCTGGACGAAGACCCGGTGTTCGGGCGTTATGCCCGCCTGGCGCCGCCGGCCAACGGCTGCTGCTGATGGCACCGCGCTGAGATGCCCGCGCAGGCGCCCGCGGCGCAGCAGTCCTAAAGGCAAGCCGATGCCTACCGCCAAGAAAGCCGCGCCCGCCAAGGCCGGCCCTCTGGACGCCAGCGACCTGCGCGAAGACTCCCTGGGCTACCGCCTGCGCCGCGCCCAGATGCACGCTTACGCCCTGTTCTTCGAGATGCTGGGCGAGCTGGATCTCTCGCCCGCGCGGTTGACGGCCTTGTCGGTGATCGCCAGCGAGCCCGACATCAACCAGGCCACGCTGGCCCAGCGGCTGAACGTGGCCGGCCCCAGTGTGATGAAGCTGATCGATGCGCTCGAAGGCTCGGGCTTCATCCGCCGCATGGCCGTGGCCAACGACCGCCGCCGCTACTCGCTGGTGCTCACCGCTTCGGGCCGCGCCTTGCTGCAGACCCTGCGCGAGCGCCATGCAGCCTACGAAGAGCGCCTGGCCAGCGCACTGAGCGCCGCCGAGCGCGAGCAGTTGATGTCGCTGCTGCAGCGGCTGCTGCCCTGAGGCAGCCCACGGGGCGCGCAGGCTCAGCGCCGCATCGCAGGCTCGGCCTTGGCCTGAGCACCGTCGCCGAACAGATCAAACACCACGCCCCGCAGCCACTGGTGCATCGGCGAGCGGTGCACCTTGGCGTGCCAGAACACGTTGATGGCGATGTCGGGCAGCTCGATCGGCGGCGGCCTCAGGGTCAGGCCGAAGGGCTCGACCAGGCTGTGTGCCAGCCGCTCGGTGACGGTGGCCACGAGGTCGGTGCGCCGCAGCAGGTGGCCCAGGCCTACGAAGTGCGGCACGGTCAGCCGCGTGCTGCGTTCCACGCCCGCACGGCGGATGAGTTCGTCGATCTTGCCGTGCCCGGTGCCGGCCGACACGATGACCACGTGCTCGGCCGCCTTGAAGTCGGCCAGTGTGAAGCGCTTGCGGTCGAGCGGGTGGCCCTTGCGGAACAGGCACACATAGCGCTGGCGGAACAGCCGGCGCTGGAAGAAGCCCGCCTTCAGCTGCGGCAGCGGCCCGATGGCGAGATCGACCTTGCCGGACTCCATGTCGTCACGCAGGCTGGCGGCCGTGGTGCGCACGGTGCTGAGTGACACGCCCGGGGCTTCGTGGCGCAGCCGCTCCACGAGCGCCGGCAGGAACACGATCTCGCCGATGTCCGTCATGCCGATCGTCAGCGTGCGCTTCAGGCTGGCGGCCTCGAAGTGGCTGGCCTGGTTCAGGCCGCTGTGGATCATGCCCAGCGCGTAGCCGATGGGCTCGGCCAGCTGCTCGGCAAAGGGCGTGGGCACCATGCCGGCGGCCGAGCGCACGAAGAGCTCATCGCCGAACTGCCGCCGCAGCTTGGCCAGCGTGTTGCTCACCGCCGGCTGCGTGAGGCCCATCTTCTCGGCCACGCGCGAGACGCGCCGCTCCACCATCAGGTGCTGGAACAGCACGAGCTGGTTGAGATCGATGTCCGACAACTCCATGCGCGCTCCATCACGGCCAGTGATACCCGGCATTCAAGCGATTCTATTTTCTGAATGACGCCAAACAGGAATGATTCGGCCACGCTTCACCGCCACCATGGACATCCTGCTTCGCCCTCTCGACCGCGTGATCCGCGTGCAGCCCGGCACCAACCTGCTGCAGGCGCTGCAGGACGCGCAGGTGCCGATGTCGTACTCGTGCCAGGCCGGCCGCTGCGGCACCTGCCGCTGCCGCGTGCTCGAAGGCGAGGTGCTCGAAGCCGCCGCCGAACAGCGGCGCCCGCTCGACGGCGACGACGACACCGTGCTGGCCTGCCTGACCACGCTGACCCAGCCCTGCACGATCGAGATCCCCGAGCCCGACGAGGTGGTGGTGCACCCGGCGCGCATCGTCAAGGCCACCGTGGCCGCCATCGAGGACCTGAGCCACGACATCCAGCGCCTGCTGCTGCGCCCGGCCAAGCCGATCGAGTTCTCGCCCGGGCAGTACGTGCAGCTGCAGTTCACGCCCGCGCATGTGCGACCGTACTCGATGGCCGGTCTGTGCGATGACGCGCACTTCGAGTTCCATGTGCGGCGCGTGCCCGAAGGGCGTATCACCGGCTACATCGCGCAGCAGCTGAAGGTGGGCGACGCGGTCAAGGTGAGCGGGCCGCTGGGCTCGGCTTACCTGCGCCGCCAGCACGAGGGGCCGATGCTGTGCGTGGCCGGCGGCACGGGCCTGGCGCCCATCCTGTCCATCCTGCGTGGCGCGCAGGCGCTGGGCATGGCCAACGAGGCGCATCTGTACTTCGGCGTGCGCTCGCCGCGCGACATCTACGGCCTGCCCTGGTTCGAGCAGCTCAAGCGCGACAACCCGCGGCTCACCGTGCACGTGGTGGTGAGCGCCGGCGGCGACCCGGCGCGCCACCGCTGCGGCCTCGTCACCGACGCGATCGAGCAGGACCTCGGCTCCCTGCAAGGCTGGCGCGCCTACCTGTGCGGCTCGCCGCCCATGGTGGAAGCCGCGCATCGGGTGGCGCGCCGCAAGGGCATAGCGCCCGCACACATCTACGCCGATGCGTTCTACGCGCAAGGCCACTGACTGCAGCGACACAGGAGACACCCCATGAACGACAGCTCGACCGTGTTCCCGACCGAGCCCGTGTGGGAAGGCGGCGAAGGCACGCACCGCATTCCCTTCCTGGCCTACACCAGCGAAGAGATCTACCGGCGCGAGCTCGAGCGCTTCTTCTACAAGGCGCACTGGTGCTACGTGGGCCTGGAGGCCGAGGTGCCGAATGTGGGCGACTTCAAGCGCACGGTGGTGGGCGAGCGCTCGGTGATCATGGCGCGCGACGCCGAGGGCCACATCAACGTGGTCGAGAACGTCTGCGCCCACCGCGGCATGCGCTTCTGCCGCGAGCGCCACGGCAACCGCAAGGAGTTCGTCTGCCCCTACCACCAGTGGAGCTACACGCTCAAGGGCGATCTGCAGGGCGTGCCCTTCAGGCGCGGCGTCAAGCAAGACGGCCAGGTGCACGGCGGCATGCCGGCTGACTTCAAGACCACCGATCACAACCTCACCAAGCTGAAGGTGGCCTGCCGCGGCGGCGTGGTGTTCGCGTCGTTCGACGCCGATGTCGAGCCCTTCGAGGACTTTCTCGGCCCCACCGTCCTGGGCTACTTCGACCGCCTGTTCAACGGCCGCCAGCTCAAGATCCTCGGCTACAACCGCCAGCGCATCCCGGGCAACTGGAAGCTGATGCAGGAGAACATCAAGGATCCCTACCACCCGGGCCTGCTGCACACCTGGTTCGTGACCTTCGGCCTCTGGCGCGCCGACAACAAGAGCCAGCTGCGCATGGACGAGCGGCATCGCCATGCCGCGATGATCAGCACCCGCGGCAGTGCCGGGCAGGCCGCGCAGGTGACGCAGGTCTCCAGCTTCAAGGCCGAGATGAAGCTGCACGACCCGAGCTTCATCGACATCGTGCCCGAGGCCTGGTGGGGCGGGCCGACGGCGGTGATGACCACGATCTTTCCGAGCGTGATCCTGCAGCAGCAGGTCAACAGCGTCAGCACGCGCCACATCCAGCCCAATGGCCACGGCAGCTTCGACTTCGTCTGGACGCACTTCGGCTTCGAGGACGACACCGAGGAGATGACGAACCGCCGGCTGACGCAGGCCAACCTCTTCGGCCCGGCGGGCTTTGTGTCGGCCGACGACGGCGAGGTGATCGAGTTCAGTCAGCAGGCCTTCGAGAGCAAGCCCTTCCACCGCGCGGTGGCCGAACTCGGCGGCCGCGAGGTCGAGGACACCGAGCACATGGTCACCGAGACGCTGATCCGCGGCATGTACCGCTACTGGCGCGGCGTGATGGAGGCCTGAACCATGAGCCCGACTTTGAGCTTCGAGGACTGGTACGCGCTGACGCAGCTGTACGCCGACTACGCCAGCGCCGTGGATTCCGGCCACTGGGACCTGTGGCCCGAGTTCTTCACCGACGACTGCGTCTACCGGCTGCAGCCGCGCGAGAACCACGAGCGCGGCTTCCCGCTGGCCACGCTGTCGTTCACCAGCAAGGGCATGCTGAAGGACCGCGCCTACGGCATACGGGAGACGCTGTTCCACGACCCCTACTACCAGCGCCATGTCGTGGGCACGCCAGTGGTGCGCAGCGTGGAAGACGGGCGCATCCGCAGCGAGGCCCACTACGCGGTGTTCCGCACCAAGCTGTCGGAGCTGTCCACCGTGTTCAACGTCGGCCGCTACATCGACGTGGTGGTGCGCACGCCGGCGGGCCTGAAGTTCGCGTCGCGCGAGTGCATCTACGACAGCGAAATGATCCCCAACTCGATCATCTACCCCATCTGAGACCACATCACCCGAGGCCGCGATGAGCACCTTGCCCCCGAGCGACACCCCCTGGACCGACGCGATGGCTGCCGACGCGCTGCCCGCCGACGACGTGATCGGCGTCACCGTCGCCGGCCGCGATGTGGCCCTGTACAACGTGGAAGGCGCGGTCTACGCCACCGACAACCTGTGCACACACGGCAACGCCCGCCTGTGCGACGGCTTCCTCGAAGGCCACGAGATCGAGTGCCCGCTGCACCAGGGCCGCTTCGACGTGCGCGACGGACGGCCGCTGTGCGAACCCGTCACCACGCCGCTGCGCAACTACCCCGTGAAGATCGAGACCGGCCGGGTCTGGCTGCAGATCGGCTGACGCGGCTCAGGCGGCCAATGCCGGCCCGAGCAAAGCCAAGATCGCTGCGCCCGCCGCTTGTGCTGCCAGCGGGTCCTCGAGCGACAGACCAAAGGCCCCGTGGCACTGGCCTTCCGTCACCAAGGTGGCGTAGCCATGCACTGCCGACCAGGCCAGCAGCAGGCGCTGCGGCAATGAATCCTCCGGCAAGCGCCGTTCGGCCATCACGGCGGCCATGGCCTGCCCCAGCATCTCGGCCGTGGCATGCCCCGCCGCTGTCAGCGGCGCATGGCCAGGGTCGAGCCGGTCGCTTGCGAACATCAGCTGGAAGTGGGCCCTGTTGGCCAGCGCGAAGTCGATGTAGGCCTGCCCCACGGCCTGCAGCCGCGCCACCGGGTCCTCTGGCGCGGCATCGCGGTAGCGCTGCATCAAGGCCGCCATGCGCTCGAAGCCCACGGTGGCCAGGGCCGTGAGCAAGCCGCGTGCATCGCCAAAGTGGTGTGCCGGCGCCGCATGCGAGACACCTGCCCTTCGCGCGCAGGCCCGCAACGTAAAGGCGTCGACGCCCTGCTCCAGCAGCAGCGCCTCGGCCGCCGCCAGCAAGGCTTCGCGCAGCGCGCCATGGTGGTAAGCCGGCGTGGCGCGCTGCGCCGCCGCGGCGGGACGGATGGCCTGCCTGGCCCGGGAAGTCATGCCCACATTCTAATCTTGACATCGTCAACATAGGCCCTTAGATTCCGCTCCGCAATCTTGACACCGTCAAGACAAAGGAGTCGGGTGTGACCCCATCGGTCTGGTTCTCCATCGCCAACCCGTTTGCGCTGCTCGGTTGGTTGATGCTCATCGCGGCGCTGGTTGCACCTTCGCATGGGGCCTGGCGGCCGCGGCTGTTGTGGCTGGCCGGGCGGGTCTGGCCGCTCGTTCTGGCGGCGGGGTATGCGGCGGCGGTGGTGGCCTACTGGGGCAGTGCCCCCGGTGGCGGCTTCGGCACGCTGGACGAGGTGGCGGCCCTGTTCCGCTCGCCCGGCATGTTGCTGGCGGGGTGGGTGCACTACCTGGCCTTCGATCTGTTCATCGGCCGCTGGGTGCTCGACGACGCCGAGTCGCGGGGCCTGCGGGGCCACGCCCGCTGGGCGCTGCTGCCATGCCTGCTGCTGATCTTCCTGTTCGGCCCGGTCGGGCTTCTGCTGTACTTTGCGCTGCGCCAGGCGGCCTTCCGCCAGGAGGTGACCCATGGCCGCTGAGCACAACCCACTCGGCATGCCCTCGGCCGCCGGGCGCCCGGGCGCGCTCGCGCAACGGCTGCGACAGCAGGCGGCGCAGGCCCGGCAGCGATTCCCCGGGCTGTGGCTCGGCGGCTGGGCCGCGCTGGCACTGACGCTGCCGTTGCTGGCGCTGGGCTGGACCGATGCGCGCCTGATCGACGGCGTCAGCGTGTGGACCAAGCCCTGGAAGTTCCACCTCTCCGTGGGCGTGCACCTGCTCACCCTGGCCTGGCTGGCCACCTACCTGAGCGACACGCCGGCACGTGCCCGCGCCATGCGGCGCTTGACGGCTGTGGCCCTGGCCTGTGCCGTCTTCGAACTGGCCTACATCACCTGGCGGGCCGCCCAGGGCGAGCCCTCGCACTTCAACATCGGCACACCGTTCGCGGGCGCCATGTACACCTTGATGGGCCTGGGCGCGGTGCTGCTGACCGGCTGCGCCGGCATGCTGGGCCTGTGGATCGCGCGCGCGAAGGACTTCGCGCACGGCCCGGTGCTGCAGCGCGGCCTGGCGCTCGGCCTGCTGCTGGGCTGGGCCCTGGGCACACTCACCGGCGCTTATGTCTCGGCGCAGACCGGCCACGGCGTGGGTGGCACGCCCGGCGATGCCGCGGGCCTGCCCATCGTGCAGTGGGCGCGCGACGGTGGCGACCTGCGCGTGGCGCACTTCTTCGGCCTGCATGCGATGCAGGCGCTGCCGCTGGTGGCCTGGGCCGCCGCGCAACTGCGCGCCACCCGCACGGGCCTGCACATCACCCACGCCAGCGCCGCCGCCTGCGTGGCGCTGACCGCGTTCACCTTCATCCAGGCCCTGCGGGGCCAGCCGTTCATCTGAAGGAGCCACCCCCACGACGATCCGATCCACCACGCTGGGCCTGCTGGCCTTTCTGGCCGCAACCGCCGCACCCGCGGCCGAACTGTGCATCACCATCTCCAACGTCGTGCCGAACCAGAGCGACCTGCTCGTGACACTGTTCGACGGCGCCCAGGGCCTTCCGGACCAGCCCGCGGTCACACAGCCCTCGCGCAAGATCAGGCCCGACGGCGTCACCGTCCAGCTCATCTTCAGCAACCTGGCTGAGGGCCGGTGGGCCGTGAAGGTGCTGCAGGACCTCAATGGCAACGGCCGTGTCAACTGCAACCTGGTGGGCTTTCCGCAAGAGCCCTGCGGCGCCTCCAACAACAGGCTGCCCAAGCTCACGCCACCGAACGTCGATGAGGCCCTGGTCGACATCGGCGCGCAGGGCGAGGCGGTGACCATCGAACTGCGGCAGCCCTGAACACCGAGCGAGCCCGCGCCCGAGCGGCTGATACCGACCCGCTCAGACCCACAACGACAACGGCTCCTCACCTGGCGAGTGAGGCGCCCCTGAACGGGCTCGCGACGCGTGTTGGCTGGGGCGGCTGACGGGTCAACAGACGGCAGTCAGCGCGGTCTATCTCGTTGCGTAAACCGCCGAGAAAGGTCGAACTGCTCCCCGTCTGCCGCTCGAGCTGCAACTTCAACGTCAACTTCACCCCGTGAAGGTGGGCTCAGACCGGTCAGCTGCGGCTGCGGGCGCCCTCGGTGAGCTTGCCATCGTTCCTGGGTGCACCCGGCGCAGCCTGGATGAGGTCGGCACGCACCTTGGTCACCTCGCGCGTGTTGAGCACGACGGGCGCGGACAGGGCCTCGTCGGTACTCCGTGTTCCGCAGTGCTGTGTCACTTGGTCGTTGGCCATCTCCCCGGCCACCACCAATCGTGCCTTGATGTCCTCGGGACGGCGCTTCACAAGCTCGGCCACTTGGCCGGGTGCACGGACCTACCGCACACCTTGACCTTCTGGTCGGCGCGGCACCTCCAGCCCTTGACGCGGGTGCGGCCCGTCGCGCAGGCTGGACTGAAGGGCCTGTCATCTGACCCCGGCCGTCGTCAGTCTGGGCAGGGCCCGGCCGGCCTCGACCGCCGTCTATAGCCGGATCAGAGTGAAGCCGGGCGTGCCTGCCGCAGAGCGCGCTGTCTGGCCCAGCAGAGTGCGGAGGATCCGATGGGGACTGCTCGCCGCGGAGTCAGTCGTCGTGAGCCCAGCGGGTGAGTCGCTTCTTGATCTCGTCGATGAACTTTCGCTGATCCGCCGCGGACCGAATGACCAAGGCGTCCCACTGTGGCGTGTGCGCCAGGGTGCGTGCCAAACGCACCTGGATCGCCGCTGCGTCAACGACGAGTTCCACCACGCGCTTGCCGCGCAGCTCGAAGCCATTGCCGCGTTCGGCTAACTTCAGATCACGCAGGGCGCGTTTGGTCTGGGCCAGTGCTTCATCTGGCCGGAAAGGAGGTGGCGCAAAGCCATTGGGGATACTGCTCATGCCGGATCTTTGTCGAGTTTCCTGTACGTCCCACCGCCACTTGCGACGGCATTGGACAGAAGGCGCTTCCAAGCGCGGCGATCTAGTGTCAGACCCTAGCTATCGCTTACCCGGACCGGGCCGCATCTGTAAGACGATCGTAAGCGCGCCACCAAGAATCGCGCTTCGCTGTTCAGGACAAACCCACTCCGTGGTGGTTTGCTCCTGAGCAAACTCAAAGCGCAGAACCCAATCACGGGTTCAACCGAGCCGTTCATCCACCTTCGCGGTGGCGCAGATCGCAGCCAATGATGTCCGATTCGAGCCAGGCCGACACTTTCCCCAAGCTGTTGCAACTGCACCAGAAGCAGCGCGGTGGCCGCCCAGCCATTTGCGAGAAGAAGCATGGAATCTGGCAGACCTTGACCTGGAGTCAGCTCGCCGACGAGGTTCAGGCAATCGCATTGGCCCTGGCGGAGCGCGGCCTGCAGCGCGGAGGCCACGTGGCCTTTGTGGGCGACAACCGTCCCCGGCTGTACGCCGCGATGTGCGCCACTCAGTGGCTGGGCGCCGTGGCCGTGCCGCTCTACCAAGATGCGGCCGCCGCCGAGATGGCCTTTCCGATCCAGAACGCCGGCATCACCCATGTGTTCGCCGAAGACCAGGAGCAGGTCGACAAGATTCTCGAGATCCTGCCGCAGTGCCCGTCGATCACGACGATTGTCTATGACGAAGATCGCGGCATGCGGCATTACAAGCAGCCGCAGTTGGTCGGTTTCGCGGCGCTGCGCGACCAGGGCATGGCCCAGATGGCCGCGCGCCAGCCCTTTCTGCAGCAGGAACTGGCCAAGGGCCAGGCCAGCGACCCCGCGGCCATGTTCTTCACGTCTGGAACCACCGGTCAGGCCAAGGGCGTGGTGCTGACCTACGGCGCGCTTATCGACAGGGCGCGCGTGGCCGCCGATATGGAAAAGCTGACCGACAACGATGTGGCGGTGGCCTACCTCCCGCCGGCCTGGATTGGCCAGAACATCTTCAGCTACGCCCAGCCCATGGTGGTGGGCTATTCCATCTGCTGCCCGGAGTCATCCGAGACCTTCCTGTCCGACATGCGAGAAGTCGGGCCCACTTACTTCTTTGCTCCGCCGCGCGTGCTGGAGGCCTTGCTCACACAGGTCTCCATCCGCATGGAAGACGCCGGCAGCTTCAAGCGCAGCCTGTATGCACGCTGCATTCGGCTGGCCGAGCGCGTGGGCGCCAAGGTCACATCGGGCGAGCCCGTGTCGTTCAGCGACCGCTTGGCCTACTTCCTGGGCGATCTGGCGATATTCGGCCCGCTGCGCGACGTGCTCGGCATGAGCCGTGTTCGCGTGGCCTACACCGCGGGCGAAGCCGTTGGCCCGGAGCTGCTGATGTTCTTCCGCTCCATCGGCATCAACGTCAAGCAGTTGTACGGCTCGACAGAAACCAGCGTCTTCGTCTGCGTGCAGCCCGACGGCCAGGTCAAGCCGGACACCGTAGGTCCGGCAGTGAAAGGCGTTGAACTGAAGTTCACCGCGAACCGCGAACTGCTGGTCCGCTCACCGGGCCTCTTCAAGGAGTACTACCGCAACCCCGAAGCCACCAGCGCCGCCAAGGACCAGGAAGGCTGGTTCCACACGGGCGACGCCGGCTACGTGGGCGAGGACGGCCACTTGCGCATCATCGACCGCGTCAAGGACGTCGGCGCGCTGGCCGACGGCACGCTCTTCGCGCCCAAGCTGCTGGAGAACAAGCTCAAGTTCTTCCCCTTCGTCAAGGAAGCCGTGGCTTTCGGCGATGGTCGCGACCGGGTCTGCATGTTCGTCAACATCGATCTGGCGGCCGTGGGCAATTGGGCGGACAAGCAAAACATCGCCTACACCGGGCACGGCGATCTGGCCTCGCGCGATGAGGTTCACGCGCTCATCGGCGATTGCGTGGCCAAGGTCAATGCCGACCTGGCCGGCGACAGCACGCTGGCGCGATCGCAGATCCACCGGTTCCTGGTGCTGCACAAAGAACTTGACGCCGACGACGGCGAGCTCACACGCACACGCAAGGTGCGGCGCGGCTTCATCGGCGAGCGCTACCAGACCCTGGTTGATGCGCTGTACGGCAACCAGTCCAGCGTGCGCGTCGACGCGCAGGTGCGCTACGAAGACGGCCGCGTTGGCACGGTGTCTGCCAACGTGAAGCTGTGCGACGCGAAGACTTTCCCCTCAGTGCCCCTGAAGAAGGCCGCCTGAGCCCAACTGGCCCGGCACACCCCATGACCATCCAGCTTCACGCCCATGCCCGTGGCTTTCCGATAGGCGCCACCATCCTGCAGGTCGACGACGTCTCGCTTCGCTTCGGCGGCGTCAAGGCACTTACCAAGATCTCGTTCGACGTTCGCGAGCACGAGGTGCGCGCCATCATCGGCCCCAACGGTGCCGGCAAGAGCAGCATGCTCAACGTCATCAACGGCGTCTACAGGCCGCAAGAGGGCACCATCACCTACCGCGGCAACAAGCTCGACGGCATGACGCCCCGACGCGCAGCGCACATGGGCATCTCGCGCACCTTCCAGAACATTGCGCTCTTCAAGGGCATGACCGTGCTCGACAACATCATGGCCGGCTGCAACCTGCGCATGCATGCCAACTTCCTGGAAGTGGCATTTCGCCTGCCGCGCGCCCTGCGCGAAGAGTCCGAGAACCGCGACAAGGTGGAAGAGATCATCGAGTTCCTCGAAATCGAGCACATCCGCAAGACACCGGTGGGCCGCTTGCCGTACGGGCTGCAAAAGCGCGTCGAACTCGGCAGGGCGCTCGCGGCCGAGCCCAAGATCCTGCTGCTTGACGAGCCGATGGCGGGCATGAACATCGAAGAAAAGCAGGACATGTGCCGCTTCATACTGGACGTGAACGACCATTACGGCACCACCGTCGTGCTCATCGAACATGACATGGGCGTGGTGATGGACATCAGTGACCGCGTGGTGGTGCTCGACTACGGCAAGAAGATCGGCGACGGCACCCCCGACGAGGTGCGCGCCAACCAGGAAGTGATCGACGCCTATCTGGGCGTGGCGCACTGAGGCGGGCCGAATGAACATTCAATTCTTCCTGGAAGTGCTGCTCGGCGGCCTGCTGTCCGGCGTCATGTATTCGCTGGTGGCGCTGGGCTTCGTGCTCATCTACAAGGCCTCGGGCGTGTTCAACTTCGCGCAGGGCGCGATGGTGTTCTTCGCCGCGCTCAATTTCGTGGGCCTGATGGAACTGGGCTTGCCGTTCTGGGCCGCACTGCCTGCCACCATCGGCATCATGGTGCTGCTGGGCATGGCGACCGAACGCTTCGTGCTTCGTCCGCTCGTCAACCAGCACGAGATCACGCTGCTCATGGCCACCATCGGCCTGACCTTCGTCATCGAAGGTGTGGCGCAGCTGGTCTGGGGCGTGGGTGTGCGCCGGCTCGATCTTGGCATCCCGGACGTGCCCATCCCCTGGCTGGCCGACAACGCGGGCATCTTCATCAGCCAGATCGACGTGTTCTCCGCCGTGGTGGCGGGCATCCTGGTGGCCACGCTGGCACTGCTGTTCGCCAAGACCGATACCGGCCGTGCATTGCGTGCGGTCGCTGACGACCACGCCGCCGCCTTGTCCGTCGGCATCCCGCTCAAGCGCATCTGGGCCCTGGTCTGGGCCATCGCAGGGGTGGTGGCGCTGGTCGCCGGCATGCTGTGGGGTGCGCGCAGCGGCGTGCAGTTCGCGCTGGTCTTCGTGGCGCTGAAGGCCCTGCCGGTGCTGATCATCGGCGGCTTCACTTCCGTGCCGGGCGTGATCGTCGCCGGCCTCATCGTCGGTGCGTCGGAGAAGCTCGCCGAGGTCTACATCGGCCCGATGGTCGGCGGTGGCATCGAAAGCTGGTTCCCCTACGTGCTGGCCATCCTGTTCCTGCTGGTCCGACCCGAAGGCCTGTTCGGGGAAAAGATCATTCGTCGCGTGTAGCGGCGCGGCTGTCCCTGCCGACAGCTGCAAAAGAGCCTCAAGACGCCCAGACCGCAAGACCCGAATCGAGACGACGACCATCATGTTCTACAGAGAAGCCGGCCAGTTCCGCACCAGCTACGGGCAGGACACGCAAATCTTCCCGCTGCGCCAAGACCGCATTGCCATGGTCTTGCTGCTGGTGGGGGCCTTTTTCATCGTGCCCTTCATCGCCTCTGACTACTGGCTGAAGGCACTGCTGATCCCGTGGCTGATCTTCTCGCTGGTGGCGCTAGGCCAGAACATCCTGACGGGCTATGCGGGGCAGCTGTCGCTGGGGTCGGCGGGCTTCATGGCCGTCGGGGCCTTTGCCTGCTACAACTTCATGCTGCGTGTCGACGGCATGCCTTTCCTGGTTGCGGTGGTGCTTTCCGGCCTGTGTGCAGCTTTGGTCGGCATGGCCTTCGGCCTGCCCAGTCTGCGCATCCGCGGCCTGTATCTGGCGGTTGCCACGCTGGCGGCGCAGTTTTTCATCGTCTGGGCGCTGGACAAGTTCGGCTGGTTCAAGAACTTCGACCCGTCGGGCGTCATCACCGCGCAGCCCATGGTCATCCTGGGCTACGAATTCGCTTCGCCGCAGGCCAAGTACGTCCTGGTGCTGGCCATCGTGGCCTCGCTGGCGCTGCTGGCCAAGAACATGGCCCGTGGTGCTACGGGCCGCGCCTGGATGGCGGTGCGCGACATGGACGTGGCCGCTGAGGTGATGGGTCTGCCGCTGATGCGCACCAAGCTGCAGGCCTTTGCCATCAGCTCCTTCTACTGCGGGGTGGGCGGCGCGCTGTTCGCCTTCGCCTACCTGGGCACCGTAGAGCCTTCGGCCTTCACGATCGACCTGTCCTTCCGCATCCTGTTCATGATCATCATCGGCGGCGTCGGCACCATCCTGGGCTGCTTTCTCGGAGCCGGCTTCATCCTTCTGCTGCCTATCTTCCTGAGCGTCTTGTTCCACGCGGTGTTCGGTGCGGCGGTCGACGCCAGTATCACGTCGGCAGTCGAACTGATCGTCTTCGGCACGCTGATCATCGTCTTCCTGATCGTCGAACCGCACGGGCTTGCGCGCCTGTGGCAGGTGACCAAAGAGCGCTTGCGGCTGTGGCCGTTCCCGCACTGAGCACGGCAGCAACCTTCCCTCACCGCTCAGATCAATCAACCTTGAAACTGGAGACTCGCAACATGTTTGAAGCAGGTATCGGCCGCGCTCTGCGCAGCCTGTTGACGGCCGCCACGGTGGCTGCTGTCGCCTCGGTGCCCTCGCTGGCCCAGGCGCAGGCCAAGGAACAGTATTTCGGCATCCCGAGCTATCGGGTCGGCCCGTTCGCGGCCGGCGGCACGGGATTCTTCGGCGGCATCATCGACTACCTCCAGTACGTCAACATGAAGGAGGGTGGCGTCAACGGCGTCAGGATGGTCTGGAACGAGTGCGAGACCGAGTACAACGCGGCGCGCGGCGTCGAGTGCTACCAGCGTCTGCTGACCGGCCCGAACAACCTGCGCATGCACATCTTCGAGCCGCTGGCCACGCCCATCGCCTACGGTGTGCTCAACCGCGTCGACGACGACAAGGTGGTGCTCACGCAGTACGGTTACGGCCGCTCCGACGCTGCCGACGGACGCGTCTTCCCCTGGGTCTTCTCGACCATGACCAGCTACTGGTCGCAGATGTCGGCCAAGCTGAACTGGATCGCGCAGAAGGAAGGCGGCATCGACAAAATGAAGGGCAAGAAGATTGCCCACCTGCACCTGGACTCGGCCTTCGGCCGTGAACCGCTGCCGGTGCTGCGGCGTGTCGCCAAGGAATGGGGCATGGAGGTCGTCGAGATCGCGGTGGCCGCGCCCGGCATCGAGCAGTCGGCGCAGTGGTTGCGCATCCGCCAGGAGCGCCCGGACTACGTCATGCTGTGGGGCTTCGGCGCCGGCATGAACTCCACCGCCATCACCAGCGCGGCGCGCATGAACTTCCCGCGCGACAGGCTGATCGGCGTGTGGTGGGCCGGCTCTGAAGAAGACGTGATGCCTGCCGGCGACGCCGCCAAGGGCTACATCGCAGCAGCCAACGTGCCCAGCGGCGAGAACTTCCCGCTCGTGAAGGACATCGAGAAGGTGGTGTATGGCGGCGGCAAGGGCAACCTGGCTGACCCCAAGCGCATCGGCAACATCTACTGGAACCGTGGTGTGACGGCGGCGATCTTCTGGGTCGAGGCTGTGCGCAACGGTCAGCGTATTGCCAACAAGATCGGTCAGCCCCTGAACGGCGATGAAATGCGGCTCGGCTTCGAGGCGCTGAACCTCACGCCCGCACGCCTGAAGGAGCTGGGCATCGAAGGCATGCTGCCGTCGTTCCGCCTCAGCTGCAGCGACCACGAAGGCGCGGGCGTCGTGAAGATGATCCAGTGGGACGGCGCCAAGTGGAACACGCTGACCCCGAACTGGGTCTCGTCGGACCGCAAGATGATCCGCGAGATGGTCGAAGAGTCGGCAGCCCGGTACGCTGCCGAGCAGAAGATCACGCCCCGCAAGTGC
>JAIYDH010000225.1 GCA_027487585.1 Rubrivivax sp. | reverse complement strand
CGGCGATCTGCGCGCCCATCACGCCGGCACCGAGCACGGCCACTTTCTTGACGAGGAATCGTTCCATCAATCGCTCCGGGGGAAATCGGAAATCAGCGGGGCAGGGGCCTTGGCGTCGTCAGTCGACGCGAACCCAGGTCTGGGTGCGACCCAGCAGAGGAGCGCCGATGTAGCCGCGCACCTCCATGCGCTTGCCGCCATCGACCGGCTTGAGGCGGACCTTGTAGACCTTGCCCTCGGCGGCGTCGAGGATGGTGCCGCCGTCCCAGTGGTCGTGGCCGTCGGTCTTGCGCACGCCGCGCAGGATCTCCATGCCGACGATGGGCTTGCCCTTGCGGTCGTCGCTGCACTTGTCGCAGACGGCGTCTTGCTTGGCGTCGGCGGCGAGCAGCTTCTCGATCTTGCCGCTGAGCACGCCGTTGCTGTCAGTGATGCGGATCTGCGCGCGCTCGGTCTTGGTCTTGTCGTCGATGCTCTTCCACACGCCCACGGGCGTGGCTTGGGCCAGCGCGGTGCCGGCAAACAGCGTCAGCGCCAGTGTCGATGCGGCAGCGGCAAAGGTCTTCATGTCTCGTCTCCGTAGGTCTGGTGGTGGAACGGGGTTCAGAACAGGGCTTCGTCCATGGCCATCAGCGGCGACACGCCGCTGCGGGCGGTGCGGATGAGGCCGGCCGTCTCGGGCAGCAGCTTGGCAAAGTAGAAGCGGGCGGTGTGCAGCTTGGCGGTGTAGAAGGGCTCGACGGCATCGCCCTGCTCCTTGATCTTGTCGAGCGCGATCTTCGCCATGCGGGCAAAGAAGTAACCGTAGATCAGGTGGCCCACGACGCGCAGGTAGTCCACGGCCGCGCCGCCCACCTCGTCGGTGTTGGCAAAGGCCTTCATGCCCAGTTCGGTGGTGAGCTTGGTGACCTTGTCGCCCAGGTCGGCCAGCGGGTTGACGAACTCCTGCATGTCCTCGCGCACGCCTTCTTCCTCGACGAACTCGGCGATCAGGCGGCCGAAGGCCTTGAGCTTCTTGCCGTTGTCGGCCAGCACCTTGCGGCCCAGCAGATCCAGGCCCTGGATGGTGTTGGTGCCCTCGTAGATCATGTTGATGCGGCTGTCGCGCACGAACTGCTCCATGCCCCATTCCTTGACGTAGCCGTGGCCGCCGAACACCTGCATGCAGTGCGAGGTGGCGATCCAGGCGTTGTCGGTGAGGAAGGCCTTGACGATGGGCGTGACGAGTGCGACCAGGTCTTCGCACTCGCGCTTCTCGTCCTCGTCGTCGGTGGCGAGCGCCTTGTCGATCTGCAGCGTGGTCCACATCGCGAAGGCGCGGCCGCCCTCGGCGTAGGCGCGCGCCGTCAGCAGCATCTTGCGCACGTCGGGGTGCACGATGATCGGATCGGCCGGCTTGTCGGCGGCCTTGGTGCCCGACAGGCTGCGCATCTGCAGGCGGTCCTTCGCGTAGGCGACCGCGTTCTGGTAGGCCACCTCCGTGAGGCCCAGGCCCTGCATGCCGACGCCGATGCGCGCCACGTTCATCATCACGAACATCGCCGCCAGGCCGCGGTTGGGCTCGCCCACCAGCCAGCCGGTGGCGCCGTCGAGCGAGATCTGGCAAGTGGCGCTGCCGTTGATGCCCATCTTGTGCTCGAGGCCCGTGCAGAAGATGGGGTTGCGCGCGCCCAGGCTGCCGTCGGCCTGCGGCAGGAACTTCGGCACCACGAACAGGCTGATGCCCTTGCTGCCGACCGGTGCGTCGGGCAGCCGCGCGAGCACCAGGTGCACGATGTTCTCGGTGAAGTCGCTCTCGCCACCGCTGATGAAGATCTTGCTGCCGGTGATGCGGTAGCTGCCGTCGGCCTGCGCTTCGGCCTTGGTGCGCAGCAGGCCGAGGTCGGTGCCGCAGTGCGGCTCGGTCAGGCACATCGTGCCGATCCACTGGCCGCTGACCAGCTTGGGCAGGTACAGCTGCTTCTGCTCGGGCGAGCCGTGCTCGTGCAGGCACTCGTAGGCGCCATGCGCGAGGCCGGGGTACATGGTCCAGGCCTGGTTGGCGCTGTTGAGCATCTCGTAGAAGCTCTGGTTCATGAAGTGCGGCAAGCCCTGGCCGCCGAACACCGGGTCGGTCGACAAGGCCGGCCAACCGCCCTGCACGAATTGCGCGTAGGCCTCCTTGAAGCCCTTGGGCGTGGTCACGGCGTGGGTGCTGCGGTCGAGCGTGCAGCCTTCCTGGTCGCCGCTCAGGTTGAGCGGGGCCAGCACCTGCGAGCAGAACTTGCCGCCCTCTTCGAGCACGGCGTTCACCGTGTCGACATCGAGCTCGGCATGGGCCGGGTAGGACTTCAGCACCTGCGTCACCTCGAGCAGTTCGTGCAGCACGAACTGCATGTCGCGCAGCGGCGGGTTGTACTGGGGCATGGGACGACTCCTGAGAACGGAAAAGGGAAAGAAACAGGGGCGCGTGGCGGCTCAGCGGCGCGCGCGGCGCAGCGGGGTGCTGCCGGGCACGGCGTCGCCCGCCACGGCGTAATGGGACAAGGTGCGCTCGAAGCCGCGGCGTGCGCGGTCGAGCGCGCCGGGCGTGCGCAGGAAACGGGCGTCGTGGTGCAGCGCGAGGATCAGGCCGTGCAGCTCGAACAGCATCTGGTCGGCCTCGGTGTCGGGGCGCAGATGGCCCTCGGCCATCGAGATGCGGATGGCCTTTTCGAGCGCGGCGTGCCACGCCAGCACCATGCTGGCCAGCGCGTCGCGCACGGGGCCGGGGCGGTCGTCGAACTCGACGGCGCCGCTGATGTAAATGCAGCCGGAGTCGATCTCGACGCTGACGCGCTTGACCCAGTTCTCGAACATCGCGCGCAGCCGCGGCAGGCCACGCGGCAGGCGCACGGCCGGGAAGAACACCTCTTCCTCGAAGCGCTGGTGGTACTCGCGGATGACGGAGATCTGCAACTCCTCGCGCGAGCCGAAGTGCGCGAAGACACCGCTCTTGCTCATCTGCGTGACTTCGGCGAGCGCGCCGATCGACAGACCCTCGAGCCCCATGTGCGAGGCCAGGCCGAGTGCTGCCTCCAGGATGGCGGCGCGGGTCTGCTGGCCCTTCTGCAGTGCGCGTGCAGAACCGCGGGCGCCAGCGCGGCCGGCGGGGGCATCGAGGGCGGTGTCGGCGGTCAGCGTGTCGAGTTGAGGCACGGGCGGATCTGAAAATCGAACGGTCGTTCTATTCTGGCGCGAGCGGGTCCTCGGGCGCAGCGCAGAACAGCGACTTTTTTGGGGTCTGCTCTCTAGGCTGCGACACGCCAGGGCCGCGCAGGTTTCACAACTCTCGGGTTAACCCTTGAATGCACCCTGGCGCGGGCCGGCTTGAAGCAGTCACGGCCGATCAGGTACGCTCGACGCATGGATGTGCTGCAGCTGGACGTATCAGGCCGGCCTCAGGCGTGGATCAGCCCGCGGGAAGCGGCCGTGCTTTACGCGGCCAATGCGGTGGCCTGGACCCTGGGCGACACCTTCCAGGTGCTGCGCGGCGGCACGCAGCGCAGCACGGGGCTGCAAAGCCGCATCGAGCTGCATCCCATCGTGGCCGTGCGCGGCGCGATGCCCAGCCGGGCCTGGCGCACCACACCCGCGATCACGAACCCCAAGCTGTTTGCGCGCGACCGCCAGATCTGCGCCTATTGCGGCGGCCACTTCCACCTCGACGACCTCACGCGCGAGCACATCGTGCCGGTGTCACGCGGCGGCGCCGACAGCTGGATGAACTGCATCACCGCCTGCCGCACCTGCAACGGCAACAAGGGCAACCGCCTGCCCGAAGAAGCGCGCATGACGCTGCTGTACCTGCCCTACGTGCCGAGCCTGCACGAAGACATGATCCTGCGCGGCCGCCGCATCGTCGCCGACCAGATGGAGTTCCTGCTCGCCAGCGTGCCGCGCAGCTCGCGGCTGCATGGCTGAACGATCGCCTTGGCAGCCGGCGCCAAGGCCGGCCCCGGTCATCAGGCCGACTTCAGCACGCCCACCTTCGCCGCATCCCGCGCCAGTTCCTCGCGCGTGGTGATGCGCCGGAACCAGACCGTCACGGCGCTGGAGGTCAGCACGATGAACAGCGAGTACAGCACCGGGATCAGCAGCACTTCCTGCTGCTGCGTGCCGCTGAAGGTGAGCAGCACGATGAGCACGCCCAGAGGTCCGTTCTGGATGCCGGTTTCCAGCGCGATGGTGCGCGCGCGGCGCCCGTCCTGCCGCACCAGGCGCGCAAACACATAGCCCACCAGGAAGCCGCACAGACCCAGGCCGATGGAACCCACGTACACCTGCCAGGGCGTGGTGGCCAGCAGCTGGTAGTTGCGCGGCACCCAGCTCACGAGCAGGAAGAGGATGACGACCACGCCGAGGGCGCCACCGACCATCTCCACCACGGCGCCGGCATTCGGGTTCCAGCGTCGCAGCAGCATGCCGATGACCGTCGGCACCAGCAGCACGAACAGCACCTGCGCGACGTTGCCCGGCGGGATGCGCCATTCGCCGTCGATGCCGCTCGAGAACAGTTCCAGGCACAGGGGCACCAGCACCACGGCGAACAGCGTGCTGACGATGGTCATCAGGATCGACAGGCTCAGCACGCCCTTGCTGAAGTAGTTGAAGATGTTGCTGGTGGTGCCGCCGGGCAGGCAGGCCATCAGGATCAGGCCCACGGCGTAGGCCGGG
>JAIYDH010000394.1 GCA_027487585.1 Rubrivivax sp. | reverse complement strand
GACCTTGTCCACGCGTTGCTGAACCGCGAGGTACTCGAGGATGCGGTCCTTGACCTTCTCCAGGCCGAAGTGGTCTTCGTTCAGCACCGCCTCAGCATTGGTGAGGTCGTGCTTGATCTTGGTCTTCTTCGCCCAGGGCAGATTGATGAGCGTGTCGATGAAGTTGCGCACCACCGTGGCTTCGGCGCTCATCGGCGACATCAGCTTGAGCTTCTTCAGCTCGCTCTCGGCCTTCTTGCGCGCTTCCTTGCTCATGCGCGCGGCCTTGATCTTCTTCTCGAGCTCTTCGAGGTCGGCGCCCTCTTCGCCGTCGCCGAGCTCCTTCTGGATGGCCTTGACCTGCTCGTTCAGGTAGTACTCGCGCTGGCTCTTCTCCATCTGCCGCTTCACGCGGCCACGGATGCGCTTCTCGACCTGCAGGATGTCGACCTCGTGCTCGAGCTGCTCCAGCAGCTTCTCCAGCCGCTTGGCGACGCTGAACAGGTCGAGCACCGACTGCTTGGCCTCGAGCTTGAGCGGCAGGTGCGCGGCGATGGTGTCTGCCAGGCGGCCGGCGTCGTCGATGCCGCCGATGCTGGTGAGGATCTCCGGCGGGATCTTCTTGTTGAGCTTGACGTACTGGTCGAACTGCTGAGTCACGGCGCGGCGCAGCGCCTCGATCTCGGGCGTGGCCGCGTCTTCGGCCTGCACCGGCACGACCTCGCCGACGAAATGCTCGTCGGTGTCGGTGATCGAGGTCGTCTGCGCGCGCTGCACGCCTTCGACCAGCACCTTCACGGTGCCATCGGGCAGCTTCAGCATCTGCAGGATGCTGCTGATGCAGCCGACCTCGAACAGGTCTTCAGGGCGCGGCTCGTCCTTGCCCGCGGCCTTCTGGGCCACCAGCATGATCTGGCGCCCATGCTCCATGGCGGCCTCGAGCGCCTTGATGCTCTTGGGCCGGCCCACGAACAGCGGGATGACCATGTGGGGAAACACCACCACGTCGCGAAGCGGCAGCAACGGCAGCTTCAGCGGGTCGGATGGGAGGATCGGATGTCCGGACATGAGGGGAGACCTTTCGTGTCAGACCCACGTGGGGTCCGCGAGCTGCGTTGCAAGGGGCGCACCCGCCGGATGGGCGCGCCTGCCGTCGTCAGGCGCTCGCCTTCTTCTCGCGGTAGACGAGCAGCGGCTTGCCGCCCTCGTCGACGATGTGCTCGTCGATCACCACCTTGGCCACGCCGTCGAGCGTGGGCAGCTCGAACATGGTGTCGATCAACGAATGCTCGAGGATGGACCGCAGGCCGCGGGCGCCGGTCTTGCGCGCCAGGGCCTTCTTGGCGATGGCCGTCAGGGCCGACGGGCGGATCTCGAGTTCGACGCCATCCATGCCGAACAGCTTCTGGTACTGCTTGACGAGGGCGTTGCGCGGCTCGGTGAGGATCTGCACCATGGCCTCGATCGTGAGCTCGCCCAGCGTGGCCACCACCGGCAGGCGGCCGACGAGCTCGGGGATCAGGCCGAACTTGATAAGGTCTTCGGGCTCGACATCGCGGAACAGATCGGCGGCGCGCTTCTCGGTCTTGCTGTGCACGCTGGCGCCGAAGCCGATGCCGGACTTTTCGGTGCGGTTCTGGATCACTTTCTCGAGGCCATCAAACGCGCCGCCGCAGATGAAAAGGATGTTCGTCGTGTCGATCTGCAGGAAGTCCTGGTTCGGGTGCTTGCGGCCGCCCTGCGGCGGCACGCTGGCCATCGTGCCTTCGACCAGCTTGAGCAGCGCCTGCTGCACGCCCTCGCCCGACACGTCGCGCGTGATGCTGGGGTTGTCGGCCTTGCGCGAGATCTTGTCGATCTCGTCGATGTAGACAATGCCGCGCTGCGCGCGCTCGACGTCGTAGTTGCAGTTCTGCAGCAGCTTCTGGATGATGTTCTCGACGTCTTCACCCACGTAGCCGGCTTCGGTCAGCGTGGTGGCGTCGGCAATCACGAAGGGCACGTTGAGCAGGCGCGCCAGCGTCTGCGCCAGCAGCGTCTTGCCGCTGCCGGTGGGGCCGATGAGCAGGATGTTGCTCTTGGTGAGCTCGACCTCGTCCTTGGCATTGGACGAGCCCATGTGCTTGAGCCGCTTGTAGTGGTTGTACACAGCCACCGACAGCGTGCGCTTGGCGACGTCTTGCCCGATGACGTAGTGGTCGAGGCTGGCCTTGATCTCGCCGGGCACCGGCAGATCGCTCTTGCTCGGCTTGGCCACGGCACCTTCGGCCGGCACTTCGTCACGGATGATGTCGTTGCAGAGCTCGATGCACTCGTCGCAGATGAACACCGATGGCCCCGCGATGAGTTTCTTCACCTCGTGCTGGCTCTTGCCGCAGAAGCTGCAGTAGAGAACCTTCTCGCCGGTAGAGCCCTTCTTGTCGGCCATGGCTGCGGATGCGGGGAAAGGAAACGGAGGATGACCGAGCCATCATAGACCAAGGCGCCAGGGGGCTAAGGCCATGAAAAGAGCCCCGTTCAGGGGCTCTGGTCGGCTGCCGGGGCTGCCCGGCGTCAGGTCGGCGTCGGCCGGCCTCAGGCGCGCTTTTCGAGCACCTGGTCGATGAGGCCGTAGTCGAGCGCCTCGGACGGGTTCATCCAGCGGTCGCGCTCCATGTCGGCGGCGATGCGCTCGATGGGCTGGCCGGTGCGGTCGGCGTAGATGCGGTTGAGCTGCTCGCGCGTCTTGATGATCTCGCGAGCTGCGATCTCGATGTCGGTGGCCTGGCCCTGCGCACCGCCCGAGGGCTGGTGGATCATCACGCGGCTGTTGGGCAGCGCAAAGCGTTTGCCCTTGGCGCCGGCCATCAGCAGGAAGCTGCCCATGCTGGCGGCCATGCCCATGCACAGCGTCGACACGTCGGGCTTGATGAACTGCATGGTGTCGAAGATCGACAGCCCCGCGCTCACGCTGCCACCGGGCGAGTTGATGTACAGAAAGATGTCCTTGTCGGGGTTCTCGCTTTCCAGGAACAGCATCTGCGCCACCACCAGGTTGGCGGTGCCGTCGTTCACCGGCCCGACCAGGAAGATGATGCGCTCGCGCAGCAGGCGGCTGTATATGTCGTAGGCGCGCTCGCCGCGCCCCGACTGCTCGATGACGATGGGCACCATGCCCAGCGCGGTGGTTTCCTGCATGCTCATGGCGTTCTCCGTGCAGCCGGTCAGGCCGCGCTCATCAGGTCGTCGAACGGTAGCAGC
The DNA here is from genome assembly GCA_027487585.1 of Rubrivivax sp. Taxonomy (GTDB): domain Bacteria; phylum Pseudomonadota; class Gammaproteobacteria; order Burkholderiales; family Burkholderiaceae_C; genus Rubrivivax. The sequence continues at coordinate 13,634 of JAIYDH010000394.1, read as the reverse complement.
TTGTCGACGACCTTGGCCTTGGCCAGCACGAACTCGGCGACGTTGTTCTCGATCACCACCGCTTCGACCTCGGCCATGCGCTGGCGATCGCCCAGGTACCAGCGCATCACCTCGGCCGGCTTCTCGTAGCTCTGGCTCAGCTCTTCGATGTGCTTCTGCAGCTGCTCGGGCTTGGCCTGCAGGTTGTTCGAGCGCACCAGCTCGGCCACCACCAGGCCCAGGCGCACGCGGCGCTCGGCCTGCTCCTTGAAGTTCTCGGGCGGGATCGGCACCTTGTCGGCGTCCTTGAAGCCGCGCTCCTTGAGGTTGGCGCGCATCTGCTCGACCAGGCGGTCGCTCTCGGCGGCCACCAGTGCGTTGGGTACGTCGAGGGTGGCAGTCTTGGACAGCACGTCCATCACGGCCGCCTTGTTACGGGCCTGGACGCGGAACTTCACCTCGCGGTCGAGGTTCTTCTTCACATCGGCGCGCAGGGCCTCGACGGTGCCTTCCTTGATGCCCAGCGTCTTGGCGAAGGCGTCGTCCACGTCCGGCAGGTGCGCGGCCTCGATCTTCTTGACGGTGACGAGGAAGTCGGCCTCCTTGCCGGCGACCTCGGCACCCTGGTAGTCGGCCGGGAACTGCAGCGGGAAGGTCTTGCTCTCGCCGGCCTTCATGCCGCGCACGGCCTCGTCGAACTGCGCCAGCATCTGGCCGTCGCCGACGATGAACTGGAAGTCGGCGGCCTGGCCGCCGGCGAAGGGCTCGCCGTCGATCTTGCCTTCGAAGTCGATGGTGACACGATCGCCTTCGGCGACGCCTTCGACCGCCGGGCGCAGGCCGAAGGTGCGGCGCTGCTTGCGCAGGATCTCGACCGTGCGGTCGATGGCCGCCTCGGTGACTTCGGTGCCGATGCGCTCGACCTCGGCCGTGGCCAGGTCGCCAATGGCGACTTCGGGGTACACCTCGAAGGTGGCGTCGAAGGCCAGCGAGCCCTCGGGAGCCTGCTCGTTCTGCGTGATGCGCGGCGCACCGGCCACGCGCAGCTTGGCCTCGGAAGCGGCTTCGTTAAAGGCCTGGCCGACCTTGTCGTTGACGACCTCGTACTGGACGCTGTAGCCGTAGCGCTGCGCGACCACGCTCATCGGCACCTTGCCAGGGCGGAAGCCATCGGCCTTGACGGTGCGCGCCAGGCGCTTCAGGCGGCTCTCGACCTCGCCGTTGATGGTGGAGGCGGGCAGCGTCAGCGTGATGCGACGCTCGAGCTTCTCTAGGGTTTCGATGTGCACGGCCATGACGGGTCTCGAAGAGGCGTGAAGAGGATCGGGGGACGTGGTGCGCGGGGTCGGACTCGAACCGACACGCCCGTGAAGGCGTCAGGACCTAAACCTGGTGCGTCTACCAATTTCGCCACCCGCGCAGGTGTCCGCCTGGGACGGGGAACTCCCGTCGACAGGCGAAGCCCTCAAGTTTAGCCCGGCTGGGCCGCCGGCTCGCGCTTGATGCGGAACCACGCCGCGTACATGGCCGGCAGCGTCAGCAGCGTGAGCGCCGTGGCCACCACCAGCCCGCCCATGATGGCCACGGCCATCGGGCCCCAGAACACGCTGCGCGACAGCGGGATCATCGCCAGCACCGCCGCCGCCGCCGTCAGCACGATGGGCCGGAAGCGCCGCACTGCCGCCTCGACGATGGCCGTCCAGGCCGGCACGCCCGCGCGGCGGTCCTGCTCGATCTGGTCGATGAGGATCACCGAGTTGCGCATGATCATGCCCATCAGTGCGATCACCCCCAGCAGCGCGACGAAGCCGAAGGGCCGGTTCAGCAGCAGCAGCGCGCCGGCCACGCCGGCAATGCCCATCGGGCCGGTCAAAAACACCAGCAGCGAGCGGCTGAAGCTCTGCAGCTGCAGCATCAGCAGCGTGAAGATCAGGAACAGCATGATCGGCAGGCCGGCCGCGATGGAGCCTTGGCCCTTGCTGCTTTCTTCCACCGCCCCGGCGATCTGGATCGAGTAGCCCGGCGGCATCTCTGCGGCCAGCCTCTGCAGCGCGGGCCAGACCTCGAAGGTGACGGTCGGCCCTTGCACGCCCTCGACGACATCGCCCTGCACCGTCACGGCGTAGTTGCGTCCTTCGCGCCACAGCACGCCCGGCTCCCAGACGAAGCTCACCTTGGCCACCTGGGTGAGCGGCACGCTGCGGCCGCTGGCGGTGGGCAGGTAGGCGTTGCCAAGGTCGGTGATGGCGCGACGCTCCTCGATGGGCTGGCGCAGCACGATGTCGATCAGGCGGTCGCCCTCGCGGTACTGGCCGATGGTGGTGCCCGACAAAATGGTGCGCGAGGCCTGCGCGATGACCTGGCTCGTCACACCCAAGGCGCGCGCTTTGTCCTGGTCGACCTCCAGCCGCAGCACCTTGACCTGCTCGTTCCAGTTGTCGTTGACGCCGCGCATGCGCGGGTTCTGGCGCAGGATCTCCTTGGCCTTGTCGGCCCAGGCCCGCACCTGCACCGCGTCGGCGCCGATGACGCGGAACTGCACCGGATACGGCACCGGCGGCCCGTTGGGCAGCAGCTTGACGCGGCCGCGCACCTCGGGGAACTCGGTGGCCAGCAGCGCAGGGAGCCGCTTGCGCAGCTCTTCGCGCTCAGCCAGCCCCTTGGGCAGCACGATGGTCTGGCTGACGTTGGCCTGCGGGAACACCTGATCCAGCGGCAGATAGAAGCGCGGCACACCCGAGCCGACCCAGGTGGTGACGCTGTCGACACCCGCTTCCTTCATCATGCGCGCCTCGAAGCGGCGGGCGATCTCGTCGCTTTGTTGGATGGTGCTGCCCTCGGGCAACCACAGGTCCACCAGCAGCTCGGGGCGGCTGCTGTCGGGGAAGAACTGCTGCTGCACCTTGCCCATGCCGACGATGCCGAGCGCGAACGTGCCCACCGTCAGCCCGATGGTGATCCAGCGGTGCTGCACGCACCAGTCCACAACGCGGCGGAAGCGGCTGTAGAACGGCGTGTCGAACAATTCGTGTGCTTCGCCACCCGCCTTGGGCCGGTTGCGCAACATGAGCCAGCCCAGATAAGGCACGAAGTAGACCGACACGATCCACGAGATCACCAGCGCCGCCGAGGTGACGGCGAAGATGGCGAAGGTGTACTCGCCGGTCACACTCTTGGCCAGGCCGATGGGCAGAAAGCCGGCGGCCGTGATCAGCGTGCCGGTGAGCATGGGCATCGCCACCAGGTCGTAGGTGAAGGTGGCCGCGCGGGCGCGGTCGTAGCCCTCCTCGAGCTTGCGCACCATCATCTCCACCGCAATGATGGCGTCATCGACGAGCAGGCCCAGCGCGATGATCAGGCTGCCCAGGCTGATCTTGTGCAGCCCCACGCTCCAATAGAACATGGTCACGAAGGTGATGGCCAGCACCAGCGGGATCGTGATCGCCACCACCAGGCCCGGCCAGATGTCGATGCGCAGCGGCTTGGTGTGCAGGCCCAGGCTGATGAAGCTGACCGCCATCACGATGACCACGGCCTCGATCAGCACCTTCACGAACTCGTTGACCGAGCGGCTCACGGCCGCCGGCTGGTCTTGCACGCGCTCGATCATCACGCCCACTGGCAGATCGGCCTGCAAGCCGGCCACGGTGGTGCTCAGCGCCTTGCCGAGCGCGATGATGTCGCCGCCCTTGGCCATGCTCACGCCCAGGGCCACGACCTCGTGGCCCTGGTGGCGCACCTTCACGCTCGGCGGGTCAACGTAATCGCGGCGCACCTCGGCGATGTCGGCCAGCTTGATGCTGCTGGCCACGCCTGTGCTGGTGTTGACGGCGCGGATCGGCAGGCGCTTGAGCTCCTCGACCGAGTTGAACTGCCCGGCCACGCGCACTTGCAGGTTCTCGGTGCCGGCGTTGAGCACGCCCGCGCCCTCGACCGCGTTCTGCGCGCCGAGCTGTGCGATCACCTGGTTCATGTCCAGGCCCAGCTGCGCCAGGCGCTTCTGCGAGATCTCGACGAACACCTTCTCGGCCTGCGCGCCGAAGATCTCGACCTTGGCCACGTCGGGCACGCGCAGCAGCTTCTGGCGCACACGCTCGGCGAACTGGCGGGTTTCCTCGCGGCTAAAGCCATCGGAGCGCAGCGCAAAGATGGAGCCGTAGACGTCGCCGAAGTCGTCGTTGAAGACCGGGCCGATCACGCCCGCCGGCAACGTGTTGCGGATGTCGCCGACGCGTTTGCGTGCCTGGTACCAGCTGTTGGGCACCTCCTTGGGCGGCGAGCTGTCCTTGAGCTGCAGGATCGTCAGGCTCTCGCCCGGCTTGGTGTAGCTGCGAATGACGTCGGCGTACGGCACCTCCTGCAGCGACTTCTCGATCTTGTCGGTCACCTGCTCGGCCATCTGCTGCGCGCTGGCGCCCGGCCAGAAGGCCTGCACGACCATGGCGCGGAAGGTGAACGGCGGGTCTTCGTCCTGGCCGAGCTGGAAGTAGGCCGCGAAGCCCAGCACCATAAGCACCACCATCAGGTAGCGCGTCAGGGCCGGGTGCTCGAGCGCCCAGCGCGAGATGTTGAAGCGCGACGGCGCGTCGCCGGCGGTGGTGGTCGGGGTCTCTTGCATGGCGGCAGCCTCGGTGCGGTGGGGCTGCAGGTCAGCGGCTGGCGGCGGGGGTGGGCGCCGGCGGCGCTGCCGCCGACTCGGCCAGGGCCACGTCGTACAGCTTCACCTTCTGCCCGGGCGTCAGCGTGTGCACGCCGGCCGTCACCACGCGCTGGCCGCTCTGCAGGCCGCTGGCCACCATCACCGAGTTGCCGTCGGCGCCCGCCACGACGATGGGCTGCACCTTCACCGTCATGCTGGCCGGGTCGAGCACCCACACCGCAGTCTGGCCCTGCTGGCGCATCACGGCCGTGAGCGGCAGGCGCGCAGCGGCGTCGCGGCGCGGCAGGTCGAGCTGCACGGTGAGCGTCTGGCCCAGCTGCACAGGTGCCGCGCCGAGATCGGCCCGCACGAGGAAGGTGCGCGTGGCGGGGTCGGCAGCGGCTGCCACTTCGCGCACGGTGGCCGGCACCGTGCCGGCCTGGCCCCAGGGGCGCACGCGCAGCGCGTCGCGCCGGCCGAGCAAGGCGCGGATGCCGAGCGCCGCATCTTCCGGCACCGAGAACACCACGTCGCGCGGGCCGTCGTGGGCCAGGCGCAAAACCGGCGTGCCAGCCGACAGCACGGCACCCACCTCGGCCTCGGTGGCCGTGACGATGCCGCTGGCACTGGCCGTCAACACCGCATAGGTGGCGAAGTTGCCTTGCACGTCGGCCTGCGCCTTGGCCTGCTCGAGTTGCGCGCGGGCCGACTTCAGCGTCGTCTCGCGGCGCTCGAGCTCCATGCCGCTGATGAAGCCCTGCGCGCGCAGTTCCTCGTAGCGCTTGAAGTCGGCCGCCGCGAAATCGAAGGCCGCCTGGGCGGCGCGCAAGCCAGCGAGCGCAGCGTCCTGCTGCAGCTTCAGGTCCGAGGGATCCAGCTGCGCCAGCGGCTGGCCGAGCCGCACGCGCTGGCCTACTTCGGCCTGCCGTGCCGTCATCTTGCCCGCGACGCGGAAGCCCAGCCTCGATTCAACGCGGGCCCGCACCTCGCCGGCGTACTCCTGCACCCCGCCGGCCGCGTCAGCGGCCACCGTCATCACGCGCACGGCGCGCACTGGCTCGGGCGCCGGTGGCGGTGGCGAACACGCGGCCAGCAACAGGGCCACGGGCAAGAGCAGCAAGGCAGGCAAGAACGCAGGGCGTCGGGACATGGCAGGCAACCTGGTGCGAGCGGCGCGTCGCGCAGCAGCGCGAGGCCTGGGTCGGGTCTTGAGTCGGGGCGTCAGAGGAGCCATCAGCCCTCTCCGCCGTCTGGCGGGGCGGTAAGGGAAGAATGGATTACTGACTGACCGGTCAGTAATGTAGAGATCACCCTGGGGGCTGTCAATCGCCCGGCGCGCGGGGCGGGCCGGCGCGTGTCCGGCGCGACCCGACAATCCGCCTCCGTGAGCGTCGAACACTACGAAAACTTTCCTGTCGCGTCGCTGCTGTGCCCGCCAGCCTTGCGGCCGCCGATCATCGCGATCTACCACTTCGCGCGCACCGCCGACGACATCGCCGACGAAGGCGACGCGCCTGCCGAGGCGCGGCTGGCCGATCTGGCCGCCTACCGCCAGGAACTGCTGGCAGTGGCCGGCGGCGCCGCGCCGGGGGCACGCTGGCGCCGCGTGTTCGGCCCACTGCAACAGCAGATCGACCGGCACGCGCTGCCGCTGCCGCTGCTCACCGACCTGCTCGATGCCTTCGCCCAGGACACCCGCAACCCGCCCTACCCCGACCGCGCCACGCTGCTGGACTACTGCCGCCGCTCTGCCGATCCGATCGGCCGCCTGCTGCTGCACCTGCACGGCATTGATGACGCGCAGGCGCTGCGCCACTCCGACGCCATCTGCAGCGCGCTGCAGCTCATCAACTTCTGGCAGGACCTCTCCGTCGACGGCCCTCGCGGCCGCCACTACGTACCCGAGCAAGACCGACAACAGCACGGCGTGCCGCTGGCCGACCTGGCCGCCTGCCGCGACACGCCCGCCGCCCGCGCGCTGGTGCAGGAGCTCTGCGGCTGGGCTCGAGGCCTGATGCTCGAGGGTGCACCGCTGGTGCACCAGGTACCCGGCCGCGCCGGTTGGGAGCTGCGCCTCGTGGTTCAGGGGGGTTTGCGCATTCTGGAGAAAATCGCCGCGATGGATCACGCCACGCTTGCCCGTCGCCCCACCATCGGCGCTGCCGATGCGCCGCTGCTGCTGTGGCGAGCCCTCACGATGCGAGCACGCACGCCATGAGCGACCTGGCACCCGGCGCCTCGGCCGCCACGCCCGCCACGCCTGAGCAATACGTGCAGGACAAGGCCGCCAACAGCGGCTCGTCGTTCTACTACGCCTTCCTGTTCCTGCCGCCGCCGCGCCGCGCCGCCATCACCGCCTTCTACGCCTTCTGCCGCGAGGTCGACGACGTGGTCGACGAGACCACCGACGCCGGCGTGGCCGCCACCAAGCTGGCCTGGTGGCGGCGCGAGGTGGCCGAGGCCTACGCCGGCCGCCCCACGCACCCGGTGACGCGTGCGCTGATGCCGCGGGCGGCCGACTTCGGCATCGAGGCTGCGCACCTGAACGCCGTGATCGAAGGCTGCCAGACCGATCTCGAGCAGACGCGCTTTCTCGACTTCCCCGGCCTGCAGCGCTACTGCCACCTCGTGGCCGGCATCGTGGGCGAGGTCGCGGCCAACATCTTCGGCCGCTCGCACGACGACACGCTGCGCTATGCGCACCGCCTGGGCCTGGCGATGCAGCTCACCAACATCATCCGAGACGTCGGCGACGACGCGCGCCGCGGCCGCATCTACCTGCCGGTGGACGAACTGCAGCGCTTCGATGTCAAGGCGCACGAACTGCTCAAGCGCGAGCCGCCCTTCGGCTACAGCGAGCGCTTCACGGCGCTGATGCGCTTCCAGGCCGAACGCGCGCACGCCACCTTCGATGAAGCCTTTGCGCTGCTGCCCGAGGGCGACCGAGTGGCGCAGAAGCCCGGGCTGATGATGGCCAACATCTACCGTACGCTGCTGCGCGAGATCGAGGCCCAGGGCTTCCAGGTGCTGCACCAGCGCACCTCGCTGACGCCGCTGAAGAAGCTCTGGATCGCCGCGTGCACGCACGTGCGCGGCCGCTGAGCAGCGACAGGGCGGCGCCCATGCGCAGGCTGGCCGTCATCGGCGGTGGCTGGGCCGGGCTGGCCGCCGCGGTGCGGGGTGTCGAGGCCGGATGGCAGGTCAGCCTCTTCGAGATGGCGCCCACCCTGGGCGGCCGGGCGCGCTCGCTCGAGCCCGATGCCGACGGCGACCGCCTCGACAACGGTCAGCACATCCTCATCGGCGCCTACCGGCGCACGCTGGCCCTGATGGACACCGTCGGCGCCGATGCGAACCGGCTGCTGCACCGCCAGCCGCTGGAACTGCGTTACCCCGATGGCGCCGGCCTGCGCATGCCGGCCGGCCCAGCCTGGCTGGTGTTCGGCGTCGCCGTGGCCCGTGCCCAGGGCTGGACCTGGCGCGACAAGGCCGCGCTGGTGCGCGCCGCCGCGGGCTGGGCGCTGGGCGGGTTCCGCTGCGACGAGAGCCTCTCGGTCGACCAGCTCTGCCGCGGCCTGCCGCCGGCCGTGCGCCAGCGCCTGATCGACCCGCTGTGCGTGGCGGCGCTCAACACGCCGGCCGCGGCCGCCAGCGCGCGCGTGTTCCTGCGCGTGCTGCGCGATTCGCTGTTCGCAGGCCCGGGCTCGTCGGACCTGCTGCTGCCCCGCGCGCCCCTGGCCGCGCTGCTGCCCGACCCCGCCGCGGCCTGGTTGCGCGCGCAAGGTGCCAGCCTGCACCTGTCGCAACGGGTGTCGGCGCTGGCGGCCGACGGTGGCCGCTGGCGCGTGGACGGCGAGCCTTTCGACGGCGTGGTGCTGGCCTGCAGCGCCAACGAGGCCGCGCGCCTGGCCCGGCCCATGGCGGCGGCCTGGGCCGACCGCGCGGCGGCCTTCAGCTACGAACCCATCATCACCGTGCTGCTGCAAGCCCCGGGCGTGCGGCTGCCGGCGCCGATGATGGCGCTGGAGGAAGGGCCGCAGGCGCCGGCGCAGTTCGTGTTCGACCACGGTGCGCTGGGTGGCCGCGCGGAGCGCTACGCCTTCGTCGTGAGCGGCGCCGCGCCCTGGGTGGCGCGTGGTCTCGACGCCACGGCCGCGGCGGTGCGCGCGCAGGCCGAGGCGGCCTTTGCGCCGGGCACCTGGCCGGTGTCGACGAGTGTCACGCGCACGGTGGCCGAAAAGCGCGCCACCTTCCGCTGCGTGCCAGGCCTCGACCGCCCCCCGGCCACAGTGGCGCCGGGCCTGCAGGCGGCCGGCGACTACATCGACGGGCCTTACCCGGCCACGCTTGAGGGAGCCGTACGCAGCGGAGAAGCGGCCATCGAGGCGCTCAAGGCCGTTCTCAAGTCCACTTAGGTCGCGCTTCGCTTCCGGTACGCAGACTGCGGTTTTGCCATGCAGAATGCAGGGGCTAGGAAAACCCTCCCGCGCCATGACCGCCCCCGCCCCGTCCACACCCACGATCCAGGTCCTGGAACGCGCGTTTTCACTGCTCGACCTGCTGTCGAGCGCCGATGAGGCCCTGTCGCTGAAGGAGATCAGCGAGCGCAGCGGGCTGCATCCGTCCACCGCACCCCGCATCCTGAACGACCTGACCATCGGCCGCTACGTCGAGCGGCCGCAGCCCGGCACCTACCGCCTGGGCATGCGCCTGCTGGAACTGGGCAACCTCGTGAAGGAGCGGCTTGACGTGCGAGAGGCCGCCTTGGCGCCGATGCGCGAGCTGCACAAGCTGACGCACCAGCCGGTGAACCTGTCACTGCGGCAGGCCGACGAGATCGTCTACATCGAGCGTGCCTTCAGCGAACGTTCCGGCATGCAGGTCGTGCGCGCCGTGGGTGGGCGGGCGCCGCTGCACCTCACGTCCGTGGGCAAGCTGTTCCTTGCCCACGACGACCCCGCCCGCGTGCGCGCCTACGCGGCGCGCACGGGCTTGGCCGGGCACACGCGCAACAGCATCACCGACCTCGCACGCCTGGAACGCGAGCTGGCCCAGGTGCGCAGCACCGGCATCGCCCGTGATGACGAGGAACTCGAGCTGGGCGTGCGCTGCATCGCGGCAGGTGTCTACGACGACCAGTCGCGGTTGGTGGCTGGGCTGTCGGTGTCGGCGCCCGCCGACCGACTGGAGGACGGCTGGGCCGAGCGCGTAAGCCACACGGCCCGGCAGATCTCGACCGCGTTGGGTTACCGCGCCTGAGTTGCGTCCGGCTGCTTGTCGACGGACAGCGGCATCGCGGGCACCTGGACCCACGGCCGGGCCGGGTCAAGCTCCGGCAGTGCGGCCGACGTGGGCGAAAGCGACATCGGCTGCCAAGGCGGAACTTTGGGCAGACTGGGCACCACCGGCGCCACCACCGGCGCAGGCACCAAGCTCAGCGGGGGCTCGGCGGGCACCGGGGCCGGCAGCGGCGCCGAGCGACGGCCGAACGTCGGCAGCAGGTTCTGCTCCGACACCCACTTGCGCAGGCGCTCGGCATCGCCGAGGCGCGAGTAGCGGCCGGCTGAATCGAGCAGAACCATGATCAGCTGACGGCCGGCCATCTCGGCCTGCATCACCACGCAACGCCCGGCGGCCGAGATGAAGCCGGTCTTCTGCAGGCCGATGGCCCAATCCGGGTTGTGCACGAGCCCGTTGGTGTTGTGGAACTGCACCGGCTGCGGCTTCGCGCCGACCGGCAGCACGGCGCCCAGCGATGTCGACAGATCGCGGATCACCGGGTGCTCCGATGCCGCCCGGACCAGGCGCGCCAGATCGGTGGCGCTGCTGCGGTTGTCGGCCGACAAGCCCGTGGGCTCGACGTAGCGTGTGTCGCTCATGCCCAGTTCGGCGGCCTTGCGGTTCATGGCCCGCACAAACGCGCCGAGGCCGCCAGGGTAAGTGCGACCCAGTGCATGCGCGGCCCGGTTCTCCGAGGACATCAGCGACAGGTGCATCAGCTCACCCCGGCTGAGGGTGGTGCCCGGCCGCAGCTTCGAGCGCATGCGACTGCCGACCGTGCCGCGGACATCGTCTTGCGAGACCTCCAGCGATTCGTCGAGCGAGAGCCCGGCATCCACCACCACCAGTGCCGTCATCAACTTGGTGATCGACGCGATCGGCAACACGGCGTCGGGGTTCTTGCTGAACAGCACCTCGTCGGTCTGCTGATCGACGACGAGCGCGACGCTGGACTTCAGGTCCAGCGGGTCATCGGTGTTGTGCAGTCCGGTCATCTGCCCAATGGACGGCGGGCGACGCACGACCTGCTTGGCCTTGACACGCTTGCCGGCCTTGACCGGACCCTTGGCCACCGGGCGCGCCTGCGACTTCTTGGCGACGGCGCTGGTCTTGGCCTTTTTGGCCTCGGCCGCCTGGGCAGATCCCGGTGCTGCCAAGGGCAACGCCGTGACCAGGGCGAGTGTCAGCACACCGTAAACGGCCCTGACCAACGTGTGAAACGGCTTGATAACCATGCATGCCCCGTACCGGATCGGGGGCAGTGTAGTCGACAGGAGAAAACGCGCGCAATATCAAATGCTTGCAAGCGTTTCCTCAAGTCCGGCCGACCCGGGTGAACCCGAATCCGGGACGCGGCATCAGCCCTGCGCCGCCACGCGTTCGGCCTTGCTGTGCAGCTTGTTCAGCGCCGAGAGGTAGGCCTTGGCCGAGGCGACCACGATGTCCGGGTCGGCCCCGACGCCATTGACGACCCGGCCGCCGTGCTGCAAGCGCACGGTGACCTCGCCTTGCGATTCTGTGGAGCCGCTGGTGATGGCATTCACCGAGTAGAGCACCATCTCGGCGCCACTCTTCACATGGCTTTCGATTGCCTTGAGGCTGGCGTCGACCGGGCCGTTGCCGTCGCTTTCGGCGTGGTGCTCGTGGCTGCCGGCAGCGAAGGCGACGCGGGCGTGCGGCCGCTCGCCAGTTTCGCTGCGCTGGGCGAGCGATAGAAGCCGGTAGTGCTCCTGCTCGGCCGTGACGCTCTCATCGGAAACGAGCGCGATGATGTCCTCATCGAAGATGTCCGCCTTGCGATCGGCCAGGTCCTTGAAGCGCATGAAGGCGGCGTTGACCTCGGCCTCGGACTCGAGCTCGATGCCCAGTTCCTGCAGCCGTTGCTTGAAGGCGTTGCGGCCGCTCAGCTTGCCCAGCACGATCTTGTTCGCCGCCCAGCCCACGTCTTCGGCGCGCATGATCTCGTAGGTGTCGCGCGCCTTCAGCACACCGTCCTGGTGGATGCCGCTGGCATGCGCAAAGGCGTTCGCGCCCACCACGGCCTTGTTCGGTTGCACCACGAAGCCGGTGGTCTGGCTGACCATGCGGCTGGCCGGCACGATCTGCGTCGTGTCGATGCCGAGCTCGAGGCCGAAGTAGTCGCGCCGCGTGCGCACGGCCATCACCACTTCTTCCAGGCTGCAGTTGCCGGCGCGCTCGCCCAGACCGTTGATGGTGCATTCGACCTGGCGAGCGCCGCCGATCTTCACGCCGGCCAGCGAGTTGGCCACCGCCATGCCCAGATCGTTGTGGCAGTGCACGCTCCAGATGGCGCGGCCGCTGTTGGGCACGCGCTCGCGCAGGGAGCGGATGAACTCGCCGTAGAGCTCGGGGATCGCGTAGCCCACGGTGTCGGGGATGTTGATCGTGGTGGCGCCTTCGGCGATCACGGCCTCGAGCACGCGGCACAGGAAGTCGGGGTCGCTGCGGTAGCCGTCTTCCGGGCTGAACTCGACGTCGTCGCAATGCTGGCGCGCAAAGCGCACGGACAGCTTCGCCTGCTCGAGCACCTGCTCGCGCGTCATGCGCAGCTTCTTCTCCATGTGCAGTTCGCTGGTGGCGATGAAGGTGTGGATGCGCGAGCGGGCGGCGCCCTTCAGCGCTTCGGCGGCGCGGCCGATGTCACGGTCGTTGGCGCGGGCCAGCGAGCACACCGTGCTGTCCTTGATGGCCAGTGCGATGGCGCGCACGGCCTCGAAGTCGCCGTTGCTGCTGGCGGCGAAGCCGGCCTCGATGACGTCGACCTTCAGCCGCTCGAGCTGCCGCGCGATGCGCAGCTTTTCGTCGCGTGTCATCGAGGCGCCGGGGCTTTGCTCGCCGTCGCGCAAGGTGGTGTCGAAGATGATGAGCTTGTCGGTCATGGTCGTGCCTTTGCGTTGGTTGCGGTGCGCAAGCAGCTTCGGAGACGGGAGAAAATACAAACGGCCCGCTGCTGTGCGCTGGCGGGCCGTTGATCGGGGTAGGGACTGGCGTCGTTCGGCGTGAGGACGGTCGCGTGCGATCAGGCACCCGCGGGAGCGGTGCCTAGCGCTAGCGAAAGGAAGCCGAACGTCGTCATGCGATCGAATGTAGCACGGCCTGCGCACGCGCGAAGCCGGGGGAATCAGGGATGAAGACCCTTCTCGTCGGGCTCGTCGGTGGACAGCGCCACCACGCTGGCATGCCGCCCCTTGTACTTGCGCCAGGCGTACACCACGTAGCCCGACAGGCCGTAGAGGCAGAAGATGCCGAACAGCACACGCGGTGGATCGAGTGCCACCAGCGCAATCGTCAGCATCACCACGATCAGCACCGCAAACGGCACCGTGCGCCGGCCGCCCCAGACCTTGAAGCTGTAGAACGGCGCGTTGGTCACCATCGAAAGGCCAGCGTAAAGCGTCACGGCGAAGGCCGACCACTCAATCCAGTCGATGCGGCTCACGCTCTTGAAGCCGGCATCGTCCATGACCCAGATGAAGCTCATCACGATAGCCGCCGCCGCCGGGCTGGGCAGGCCCTGGAAGAAGCGCTTGTCGACCACGCCGATGTTGACGTTGAAGCGCGCCAGGCGCAGCGCCGCACCGGCGATGTAGACGAAGGCCGGGATCCAGCCCAGGCGCCCCAGGTCCTGCAGCGCCCACTGGTAGACGATGAGCGCCGGCGCGGCCCCGAAGGCCACCATGTCCGACAGGCTGTCCATCTGCTCGCCGAACGCGCT
>JAIYDH010000147.1 GCA_027487585.1 Rubrivivax sp. | reverse complement strand
CGCCGCGCGGCCACCACCGTGGCCAGCACCGACAAGGCAATCTCCTCCGGCGTCTGCGCCCCGATCGGCTCGCCCGCCGGCGCCACGATGGCTTGCACCGCGTCGGCGTCGTGCCCAGCCTCCACCAGCGCCGCCTTCAGCACCGCCGCCTTGCGCGCACTGGCCACGAAGAACACCTGCCGTGCCGCCAGCGCCAGCGCGGCGCGCAGCCCCTGCACATCGCGCCGGCCCTGCGTGGCCACCACCACGAAGGCGCCCGGCGCCACCTGCGCAGCCAGGTCCGTGGCGTCGTCGCTGGCCACCACGCGCTCGGCATCGGCAAAGCGCCCTGCCTCGGCCCCGTGCGCCACCACCGTGACCGGCAGCCCCACGCGCGGCGCCAGCGCCGACAGCGCCATCGCCAGCGGCGAATCGCCCACCACCACCAGCCGCGCGCGCGGCAGCACGGGGTCGACGAACAGCTCCAGCGTGCCGCCGCTGTGGCAGGCCATGCCGAACTCGAGCACGTCCTGCAACTCGCGCTCGGTGCCCTCTTCCGACGGCGTGATGCGGATCAGGCGCGATCGCCCATCCCCCAGCGCCTGCCGCACCGTGCGCAGCACCGCGGGTTGTGCGCAGCCGCCGCCGATCCAGCCGCCTTCGATGCGCTGCGCGCTCACCACCGCCTTGTCGCCGGGCCGCGCCGAGGCCGGGGCCTGCACGCGCAGCACGCTCACCAGGCAGAAGGGCTCGCCCTGGCTTTGCAGGCGCTGGGCGTGGGCAAGGACGTCGAGGCTGGACATGGGAGCTCCGGTTCAATCGATGAGGTCGGCGGATGTCGCGAAATCGGCCAGGTCGCGCAGCGAGGCCAGGCGCACGAAGCGCTGCACCTGGCCGCGAGCGGCCTCCATGGCGGCCGAGGCCGGTGCGGCCGGCGAAGGGTGGAACCAGCTGACGCGCGCCCCGCGGCCACGCACGGCGGCCAGCGCCTCGACCAGGCGGTGCGGCTCGTCGGCGTCGAAGCCGTCGGACAGCACCCACACCTGGGCGCGGCGGCCCAGTTGCGCGCGGGCGTGCACGCGGTGGAAGTCGTCCAGGCTGGTGGCGATGCGCGTGCCGCCGGCAAAGCCGGCTGTCACGGCGTTCACCTTCTCCTGCACGGTGCCGCTGTCGCGTTGCAGCAGCGGGGTCACTTCGGCCAGGCGCGTGTGGAACACGAACACGCGCGCCTGCGCGGCCACCACAAAGGCGCGGGCGATGCGCAGGAAGAGCTGCGCGTGGGTTTCCATCGAGCGGCTCACGTCCACCAGCACAAAGAGGCGTGGCCGCTCGCGGCGCGGCTGGCGCCAGGCGGGTGCCAGCGGCACGCCGCCGGTGGCGAGGCTGGCGCGCAGCGTGCGGCGCAGGTCGAGCCGGCGGCCCTGCGGGTGCGTGTGCCAGCGGCGGGTGAGCCGGCGGCGCAGGCGCGCGGCGATGCGTTCGGCCAGCTGCTGCAGCAGGGCCAGGTCTTGCGGCAGCCATTCCTGCAGGCTGCGGTCGTGCAGGGCCTCGGTGCGGCTGGCGCCGCCTTGGTGGCGGCTGATCGCGTCGCCTTCGGCGGGGCTGTCGGCGAGGGCCGTGTCGGCGGCGCTGGCGCCGGGGCGGCTGTCGCCGTCAGCCAGGGATTCGTGCAGCTGCTGAACGAGCTGGCGGATGTCGCGCGGGGGGCGGGTGCGGCCGCTGACGCGGGTGCTGCCGGTGCTGCGCTCGGGGCGCCAGTAGCGGTCGAAGAGCTCGGGCCAGCGGCGCCAGTCGCGGGCGCCGTGGCAAGCAATGGCACGCCAGGCTTCGGCCACGCGGGCGGGGCGCTGCAGGGCGTCGGGCAGGCGCAGCACGGCTTGCAGCATGGCCTGCTGCTCGGCTACGCCGACAGCGAAGCCGTGCTCGCGCAGGTGGGCGGCGAAGCCGGCCATGGCGGCCAGGGGGTGGGGCGGGGGCAGCGGGCGCGGGGCTTCGACAGGCTCAGCCTGAACGGAAGTCGGCTCAGCCCGACCCTTCGACAGGCTCAGGGCGAGCGGGGGGGCTTCGACAGGCTCAGCCCGAACGGAGGGGGGCTCGGCCCGAACGGGGTCGGGGCTCATGTCGTTGGCGCCGCAGTCTTCACGGCCACGCCGTCGCCGCCGGCCTTGCGGGCTTCGAGCACCTGCAGCAGCTTCTCGGGGCCGAACTGGAAGCGGTCTTCGCGGGTCTTCAGCAAGCAGGCCAGCACGTGCGCCAGCGCGGCCGGCTCGTCGGGCATGCGGGTGTGGCCCAGGCGGTGCAGCGCGCGCACGAAGTCCAGGCTCTCGGCCACGCCCGGGGTCTTGCCCAGGTCTTCGCGGCGCAGGCGCTGCACGAAGGCCACCGCCTGCTCCACCAGCGCGCCCTCGGCATCGGGCAGCGTGGCGCGCACGATGGCGATCTCGCGGGCCAGCGTCGGGTAGTCGAGCCAGTGGTACAGGCAGCGCCGACGCAAGGCATCGCTGAGCTCGCGCGTGCCGTTGCTCGTGAGCACGGCGCGCGGTACGTGGCGCGCGGTGATGGTGCCGAGCTCGGGCACCGTGATCTGCCAGTCGGCCAGAACCTCGAGCAAAAACGCCTCGAAGGCCTCGTCGGCGCGGTCGATCTCGTCGATGAGCAGCACGCAGGGCTCTTCGCTGGCGATGGCCTGCAACAGCGGGCGCTGCAGCAGGTAGTCGCGGGCGAAGAGATCGGCCTCACGCGCACCCGCATCCCGCCCTTCATGCTGGCGGATGGCCAGCAGCTGGCGGCCGTAGTTCCACTCGTAGGCGGCCTGCGCGAGATCGAGCCCCTCAAAGCACTGCAGCCGCACGAGGCGCCGGCCTTCGGCTTTGGCCAGCGCCTGGGCGAGGGCCGTCTTGCCGACACCGGCATCGCCCTCCACCAAGAGTGGGCGCTGGAGTGAGCCGGCCAGCCACAGCGTGGTGGCCAGCGCCTCGTCGGCGATGTAGCCGGCGAGATGCAGCGATTCACGCAAGGCTTGCGGGCTGGCCTCCGTCGTCATGCGGCTCCGTTGCGGGGTGTCAGCTCTTCTTGCCAAACAAGCCAGCGAACCAGCCCTTGATCACGGTCCACATCAGCGCCAGCGCGTTGAGCTCCTTCACCGGCGCCGCGGGCAGGCGCGGCATCGGTGGGCGCGGCGCGGGCACCGCTGCGACGGCCGCAGGAGCCGACTCAGGCAAGGCAGCCGGCATCGCCCCCGGCGCCTCGGCGGCCTGCACCATGCGGATCTCGGTGCTCTCTTCCGCCGGCGGGGCCGCGTTCACGGCCAAGGCCGCGGCGCGGAAGTTGTCGGCGAACTGCGCCAGCATCGCATCGGACACCGGCACCAGCAGCCGGCTGCCGAACTGCGCCAGCTTGCCGCTGACGATGATGGTGGCCACGCCGGCCAGCACGCAGCCGCCGCCTTCGGCTGCGGGTTCGAGGTGCGCGGTGAGCTGCATCGAGGCCGAGGAGCCGCTCTTGTCGGCCCCCTTGCCCAGCATCTTCAGCTCCTTGGCGGCGGCATCGAGGCCTTGCAGCTCGATGTCGCCGTTGAAGCTCATCACCGCCGGGCCGACCTTGCTCTTGACGGTGCCCTTGAAGTGCGTGGCATCGATCTGCTCGGTGATCTGGGCACCGGGCATGCACGCGGCCGTGGCGTAGATGTCGGAGAGCACCGCCCACGCTTGTTCGAGCGTGGCAGCGACGGGGTAACGCTTGTCGAGTTTGACTTCCATCTTCGGATTATCTGGTGGCCCCCGAGGCCCGTTCGCCCTGAGCCTGTCGAAGGGCCTGGTGGCGCGCCACGAGGGCTTCGACAGGCTCAGCCCGACCCTTCGACAAGCTCAGGGCGAACGGGTGGGCTTCGACAGGCTCAGCCCGAACGGGGTGTGCGGTCATCTGGTCAGAGCGCCAGGCCTGAGGCCTTGAGCTGCTTCCAGACGTTGAAGGCCGAGTGCGGCATCGTCATCTGCGTCACGCCCACGTGCGCGAAGGCGTCGACCACCGCCGACGTGAACGTGGGGATCGAGCCCACGTGCGGCGACTCGGCCACGCCCTTGGCGCCGATCGGGTGGTGCGGGCTGGGCGTGACGGTGTGGTCGGTCTCCCAGTGCGGCGTTTCCACGAAGGTCGGCAGGAAGTAGTCCATCAGCGTGTTGCCGAGCAGGTTGCCCTGCGCGTCGAACGGCATCTGCTGGCCCATGGCCACCGCGAAGCCTTCGGTCAGGCCGCCGTGGATCTGGCCCTCGATGATCATCGGGTTGATGCGCGTGCCGCAGTCGTCGAGCGCGTAGAAGCGGCGCACCTTCGTCTCACCCGTGCCGCGGTCGATGTCGATCACGGCGAGATAAATGCCGAAGGGGTAGGTGAAGTTCGGCGGGTCGTAGTAGTGCACCGCCTCCAGGCCCATCTCCAGGCCCGCGGGCACGTTGTTGTAGGCGGCCCAGGCGATGTCCTTCATCGTCTTGTGGCGCGCCGGGTCGCCCTTGACGTGGAAGCGGTCGATCTCCCAGTCGAGGTCGGCCTCGCCCACTTCCAGCAGGTGCGCGGCGATCTTGCGCGCCTTGGCGTGGATCTTCCGCGAGGCCAGCGCGATGGCCGCGCCGGCCACCGGCGTGCTGCGGCTGCCGTAGGTGCCCAGGCCGTAAGGCGCGGTGCTGGTGTCGCCCTCTTCGACCTGGATCACCTCGCTCGGGATGCCCAGCTCGGTGGCGATGATCTGCGCGTAGGTGGTCTGGTGGCCCTGGCCCTGCGTGATGGTGCCCATGCGCGCGATAGCACTGCCCGTGGGGTGGATGCGGATCTCGCAGCTGTCGAACATGCCGACGCCGAGGATGTCGCACATCTTGCTGGGGCCGGCGCCCACCACCTCGGTGAAGGTGACGAGGCCGATGCCCATCAGGTGCGTGGCCTTGGGGTCGGCACGCCGCGCGGCCTGCTCGGCGCGCAGGGCCTTGTAGTCGACCGCGTCGAGCACCTTCGTGAGGGCCGTGTGGTAGTCGCCGCTGTCGTATTCAAAGCCGAAGGCCGAGGTGTACGGGAACTGCTCCTTCTTGACGAAGTTCTTGGCGCGGATCTCGGCCTTGTCCATGCCCAGCTTCTGCGCCAGCACGTCCACCATGCGCTCGATCAGGTACACGGCTTCGGTGACGCGGAAGCTGCAGCGGTAGGCTACGCCACCCGGCGCCTTGTTGGTGTACACGCCCTTGACCTGCGCGTAGGCCGCCGGGATGTCGTAGCTGCCGCTGACGATGTGGAACAGGCCTGCCGGGAACTTGGTGGGGTCGGCGCAGGCGTCGAACGCGCCGTGGTCGGCCAGCACGTGCGTGCGCAGCGCGAGGATCTTGCCGTCGGGCGTGGCGGCGAGTTCGCCGTCCATGTGGTAGTCCCGCGCAAAGGCCGTCGAGCTGATGTTCTCGATGCGGTCTTCGACCCACTTCACCGGCCGGCCGAGCACGATGCTCGACACGATGGCGCAGACATAACCCGGGTAGATGCCGACCTTGTTGCCGAAGCCGCCGCCGATGTCGGGGCTGACGATGCGCACCTTGCTCTCGGGGATGCCCGACAGCAGGCTCACCACCGTGCGCACGACGTGCGGCGCCTGGCTGGTGATGTAGGTGGTGAGCTCGCCACGCACGGGGTCGAAGCTGGCCACACAGCCGCAGGTCTCCAGCGGGCAGGGGTGCACACGCGGGTAGAAGATGTGCTCCTTCACCGTGACCGGCGCACTGGCGAACACGGCGTCGGTGGCGGCCTTGTCGCCGGCGTCCCAGGTGAAGATGTGGTTGTGGTGCTCACGCGGGCCGTGGGCGCCGCTGGTCTTGCCGGCGAGGTCGTCGCGCAGCACGGGCGCGTCGGGCGCGAGTGCAGCCACGGGGTCGAGCACCACGGGCAGCTCTTCGTACTCCACCTGCACGGCTTCCACGCCGTCGGCCGCGGCGTAGCGGTCTTCGGCGATCACCACGGCCACTTCCTGCATCTGGAAGTGCACCTTCTGGTCGGCCAGCACCGCGGCCACGTCACCGGCCAGTGTGGGCATCCAGTGCAGCTTCAGCGGCTTCAGGTCATCGGCCGTGAGCACGGCGATGACACCCGGCACCTTGAGCGCCTCGGACTTGTCGATCTTGACGATGCGGCCGTGGGCGATGGGGCTGCGCACGATGTCCAAGTGCAGCATGCCGGGCATCTTGATGTCGTCGACATAGTTGCCCTTGCCCTGGATGAAGCGCGCGTCTTCCTTGCGCAGGCGCGAGTCACCCATGCCCTGCAGCGCGGCCATGCGGTCCATGGCGTCCTTGTCCGGGGCGTTCATGCGGCCACCTTCTGGTCTTGTTGCAGCTTGGCGGCGGCGTACTGCACCGCTTTGACGATGTTCTGGTAGCCCGTGCAGCGGCACAGGTTGCCGGCCATGCCGGCGCGGATCTCGGTCTCACTCGGGTTCGGGTTCTCCTGCAGCAGCCGGTAGGCGCGCATCAGCATGCCCGGGGTGCAGAAGCCGCACTGCAGGCCGTGCTCCTTGTAGAAGCCCTCCTGCACGGCGTGCAGCACACCCGCCTGAGCCAGGCCTTCCACCGTGAGCACCTCGGAGCCCTCGCACTGCACCGCCAGGTGCGTGCAGGACTTGACGCTCTGGCCGTCGATGTCCACCGTGCAGGCGCCGCAATGGCTGGTCTCGCAGCCGATGTGCGCGCCGGTGAGCTGCATCTTCTCGCGCAGGAAGTGCACGAGCAGCGTGCGCGGCTCCACCGCCTCTTCAACGGCCTTGCCGTTGACCTTCATGGAAACGATCTTCTTTGCCATGTTCAGTTGCTCCTTCAGGCGCAACGCGCCGCTGCGGCCGCGAGGGCGCGCTTGACCATCTGGCCGGCCATCGCCGTTTTGTATTCCTCGTCGCCGCGCAAGTCGGCCGCGGGCTGGCACACGGCCATCGCGGCGTCGGCCGCGGCCTGCAGCGTGGCGGGCGTGACGGCCTGGCCGAGCAGCGCCTTCTCGGCGTCGTGCGCGCGGATGGCCGTGGGCGCCAGGTTGGTGAGCGCGATGCGCACCTGGCTCACGGTGCCGCCGCTCATCTTCATGACCACCGCCGCACCGGCCGTGGCCCAGTCGCCCGTCTTGCGCTTGAGCTTTTCGTAGGCCCAGCCCGTGCCGGCGGCGAAGGCCGGCACGCGGATGGCGGTGAGGATCTCGTCGTCGGCCAGCGCGGTGGCGTAGAGGCCGAGGTAGAAGTCGTCGGCCTTCACGGCACGGCGGCCACTGCGGCCCTCGATGTGCATGGTGGCGTCGAGCGCCAGGCTGATGGCCGGGTGGTCGTTGCCGGGGTCGCCGTGGGCGATGTCGCCGCCGATGGTGCCGCGGTTGCGCACCTGCGGGTCGGCGATGAGCTTGGGCGCTTCGGCCAGCAGCGGCACCTTGGCGCGCAGGATGGGGCTGGCGATGAGCTCGTTTTCGCTCGTCATCGCACCGATGACGACATCACCGCCGTCTTCGCAAATGCCGCGCAGCTCGGGGATTCGGTTCAGGTCGATCAGGTGCGCCGGCTGCGCAAAGCGCAGCTTCATCATCGGCAGCAGGCTGTGGCCGCCGGCCAGCAGCTTGGCATCGCTACCCAGGCTGCCGAGCAGCCCAAGTGCCTCGCCCACGGATTTGGGCGCGTGGTAATCGAATGACGGGGGGATCACGAAGGTCTCCTTGGTCTGGCGGCCCGCTTCATTGGCGGGCCTGGCTTTGGCTCGACGCGGCGTTGCTGCAAGCCGCCGCGCATGCTGGAGGCAAGCGAATACCGTGGGAAAGTGCCCGGACATGCGGCGGCAAGGCCCGGTCAAGGCCTGGTTTCGCACGAACGGTCGTCAGCGCCGCACGAATGGCAGCGAATGGGCATCGAATGCGCGCCAACGGCGCCGGCGCCCGGCCAGCAGGCCAGACGAACCCGGGAAAGTCCCAGGGCCTCGCTAACCCTGATCGGCGGTCATCGGCACCGCCCCCGCGGGCAGGCCGAGGCGCCGCAGCACCTCGGCACTGCTGCTGCGCGACACCGGTACCGGCTCGGCCAGCCCACGCAGTTCGAGCATGAGGCGGCTGCCCTGGCGCTGCAGCTGCACCACGCAGCCCAGGTTGACGATGTGGCTGCGGTGCACGCGCATGAAGAGCCCGGGGTCGAGCCGGCCTTCGAGATCGGAGATAGCCAGGTTGCAGAAGCGCCGGCCCTCGGCCGTGGCCACCTGCGTGTAATGGCCCTCGGACTGCAGGTGCACGATGTCGTCGGCATCGACCAGCACGATGCGCTGGCCCGCCGAGGTGGGCACCTTGAGCAGGCGGCGGCGCGGTGGCGTGCCCGCCTCGGTGCTGCCGGCCATGGCCGCATCCCCCACCGCCACCACCTCGGTGATGTCGTAGAACACCAGCACGTAGCCGCGCGTGGCGCCGTCGGCCCCGCCCATGCGCGTGACCTTGATCAGCAGCACCCGCTCGGGGATGTTGATGATCATCGTCATCGGCGGCGGGTTGCTCACCGGGCACTGCGCACTGGCCGCGGCCTGTGCGAGCAGGAAGTCCACCTTGGGCTGCGAGCGCTCGGGGTGGAAGCTCAGCACCATGCGGTCGAAGGGCTGCTTCTCTTGCATCGGCAGCACGCGGCGCGCGAAGTCGTTCATGGCCACCACGTGGCGCTCGGCGTCGAGCTCGATCACGCCGACATCGAAGCGTTCGAGCAGGTACAGCGGCGAGACCGGGGCGTCCATGAGGGGCGATTGCAACACGGGCCGCGCTCAGCGCAGCCCGCCCGAATCGAGCACCGGGCGCAGCCCGAACAGCGGCGCGTAGCGCACGCCGATCAGCGCGTGCTCGCGCACCAGCGCCTCGACGCGGGCGCCCTCGCCCGCCAGCAGCGCGTCGACGATCAGCTGGTGCTGCATCTGCGCCACCTGCAGCTTGCGGGTCTCGGCGCCGAGCTGCTCGGCCTCGAAGGTGATGCTGTCGGCGCTGGCGAACGGCAGGTGGTCGTTGCGGGCGATGGCATCGGCCACCACGCGGCTGCCGGCGCCTGCCACGAGCGCGGCGTGGAAGCGCGCGTTCACGGCGCTCCAGCACTCGATGTCGTCGGCCTGCAACTCGCCGCGCGTGAGCAGCGCGTCGCCGTCGGCCAGGCACTGCTCGAACAGCGCGCGCGTGGCCGCATCCAGCCCGCGCTCGCACAGCCGGCGCGCCGCCAGGCCTTCGAGCGCGCCGCGCACCTCGACCGCGCAGCGCACGTCGTCGGCCGAGAAGGCGCGCACGACATAGCCGCGCTTGCCGGCGCTCTCGAGCAGGCCTTCCTGTGCCAGCGTGCGAAACGCCAGCCGCACCGGCGTGCGCGAAACGCCCAGGTCCTGCGCCACGGTTTCTTCGGCCAGCCGGCTGCCGGCGGCGTAGCGCCCTTCGGCCAGCCAGCGCCGCAGCTGGGCCACCAGCGAACCGGCGCGCGGCTCGCCGACTGGTTCATGACCTAGGGTTTTCACCATTCTGGATCCATTCAAAGGCTTTTCTGTTGACCTCACCGCATGATCACCGAAGAATTGGATCCAATTCAAGTCTCCTCGACCCGAGTTCCTGTCTCGACCATGTTCATCCGCAACGCCTGGTACGTGGCCGCCACGCCCGATGAGATCGACCCCACCGGAGCCGGCCAGCCGCTGGCCCGCCAAGTGTGCGGCGAACGCATGGTGCTGTTCCGCGGCCCCGGCGGCGCCGTCGCTGCGCTGGAGGACTTCTGCCCCCACCGCGGTGCGCCGCTGTCGCTGGGCCGCGTCTGCGAGGGCGAGCTCGTCTGCGGCTACCACGGCCTGCGCATGGGCTGCGACGGCCGCACGGTGGCCATGCCCGGGCAGCGCGTGCGCGGCTTCCCGGCCATCCGCGCCTGGCCGGTGGCCGAGTACGCCGGCTTCGTGTGGGTGTGGCCGGGTGACCCCGCGCTGGCCTCGCCCGAGCAGTTGCCCGTGCTGCCCTGGGCCGACTGCGCCGGCGTCAAGCCCGGCTGGGCCTACGGCGGCGGGCACTACGAAATCGCCTGCGAGTGGCGGTTGATGATCGACAACCTGATGGACCTGACGCACGAGACCTACGTGCACGCCGACAGCATCGGCCAGCCCGAGATCGACGAGACGCCGAGCCAGACACGCCTGGTCGGCGACGAGGTCATCACCAGCCGCACCATGCACGCGATCCAGGCGCCGCCGTTCTGGCAGCAGGCGCTGGCGATGAACGGGCTGCCCACCGACCAGCCGGTGGACCGCTGGCAGGTGTGCCACTTCACGCCGCCGAGCCACGTGATGATCGAGGTCGGCGTGGCGCTGGCCGGCCGCGGCGGCATCGACGCCCTCGACGACGCCAAGGCGGCCACCATCGTGGTGGACTTCATCACCCCTGAAACAGCCGGCACGATCCACTACTTCTGGGGCATGGCCCGGCGCTTCCGCGCCGACGACGCCGAGCTCACCGCCCGCATCCGCGAAGGCCAGGGCCGCATCTTCAGCGAAGACCGCGCCATGCTCGAGCAGCAGCAGCGCAACCTCGCCGCGCACCCGACACGCGAGCTGCTCAAGCTGAACATCGACAGCGGCGGCGTGATGTCGCGGCGGCTGATCGACCGCCTGCTCGCCGCCGAGGCCGCAGCGGCATCGGCCCAGATTCCCGCCGCCGCCTGATGGGCACCCCGGCAAGCGCGGCGCCGCTGGCGCTGACCGTGGCCGCGCGGCAGACGCTGGCCGAAGGCATCGACCTCTTCGAGCTGCACCCGCCGCCCGGGCAGGTGCTGCCGCCCTTCACCGCCGGGGCGCACATCGAGCTGCAGCTGCAGCACGAAGGCCGGCCGCTGCTGCGGCCCTATTCGCTGTGCAACGCGCCGGGCGAAACCCACCGCTGGCAGATCGCCGTGCTGCGCGTGCCGACCTCGCGCGGCGGCTCGGCGGCCGTGCATGCGCAGCTGCAGCCCGGCAGCCGCGTGCACACCTCGGCTCCACGCAACCACTTCGAGCTCGTGCCTGGCGCGCGCCACAGCCTGCTGCTGGCCGGCGGCATCGGCATCACGCCGCTGCTGGCCATGGCCGAAACCCTGCACGCGGCCGGCGCCAGCTTCGGCCTGCACCACGCCACGCGCTCGCCAACCCGCACGCCCTTCATCGAGCGGCTCGAGCAGGCGCCCTGGCGCGACCGCGTCGTGCGCCACCTCGACGACGGTGACGCGGCCCAGCGCCTCGACTTCGAGAGCCTGCTCGCCCGGCCCGAGCCCGGCACGCATCTGTACGTGTGCGGGCCGCAAGGCTTCATGGACACCGCGCTGGCCCGCGCCCGCGCCCAGGACTGGCCCGAGGCGCAGCTGCACTGGGAGAGCTTCGGTGGCGAGATCACACCCCTGGCCGGCGACCGGGCTTTCACGCTGGTGCTGGCGCGCAGCGGCATCACACTTCAGGTGCCCGCCGGCTGCACGGCCGCGCAGGCGATCACCGACGCCGGCGTGTTCCTGGCCACCAGCTGCGAACAAGGCGTCTGCGGCACCTGCCTGACGCCGGTGCTCGAAGGCCGGCCCGAGCACCGCGACCATTACCTCACGCCCGAAGAACAGGCCGCGGGCGACCAGTTCACGCCCTGCTGCTCGCGTGCGCTGAGCGAGCGCCTCGTCATCGATCTCTAGAACCCGCCGCACCGGCCAACCGGGCACAACCCACGGAGACAGACCATGCAAGACCCCCGCTTCAACCGCCGCCAACTGCTGGGCTCGGGCCTGGCACTCGCCGGCCTCTCGGCCCTGCCCGCCCAGGCCCAGACGCCGGCCTGGCCGGCGGCCAAGCCGATCCGCCTGATCGTCAACTTTCCGGCCGGGGGCTCGCCCGACGCGGTGGCGCGCGCCGTGGCCACACCGGTGGCGGCGGCCATCGGGCAGCAGATCGTGGTCGACAACCGCGGCGGTGCAGGCGGGATGATCGGCGCCGACGCCGCGGCGAAGAGCCCGCCCGACGGCTACACCTTCCTGCTGAGCTCGGGCAGCGCGGCGGCCATCCTGCCGCTGCTCAACAACAAGATGCCCTACGACCCGGCCAAGGACCTCATCCCGGTGGCCGCCGGTGCCCGGCTCGAGCTGTTCCTGGTGGTGCGCGCCGATGCGCCCTACAAGACCTTTGCCGAGTTCATCGCCCACGCCAAGCGCAACCCGGGCAGGCTGAGCTACGGCTCGCCGGGCAACGGCACCAGCCCGCACATCGCCGGCGAGATGCTCAAGTCGCAGGCCGGCATCTTCACGGTGCACATCCCCTACCGCGGCTCGGCGGCGGTGCTGCAAGACCTGCTGGCCGGCAGCCTGGACTACACCTTCGACCCCGGCATCGCGTTCTCGCACGTGCGCTCGGGCCGGCTGCGGCTGCTGGCGGTGGGCTCGGTGAAGCGCACACCGATGTTCCCCGACGCGCCGACGCTCATCGAGCTGGGCCTGCCGGGCTTCGACGCCGGCACCACGCACGGCTTCTGGGCGCCGGCGGGCACGCCGCCGGAGATCGTCGACCGCATGAACCGCGAGATCAACCGCGCGCTCGGCACGCAGCCCGTGATCGACGTGATCCGCTCGCTCGGCGCAGAGCCGCAGCCCATCACGCCGCGGCAGTTTGCCGACGTCATCCGCGCCGACATGGCGCGCTACGCCAAGATCATCCAGGAACGCAAGATCACGCAGGACTGATGGCGCATGAACAGCTGCCCGCACCTGCCATGACGGCGCCGAGCTACCGCCCCGCCCGCTTCGGCGGCTGTCTGCAGGCCACTGTGGAGGCGCGAGCCGACGGCAGCCGCGTCTGGCGCTCCACCGAAGCCCTGGGGGCCTATCCCCGGGTGCTGACGGACCGGCTGGCGCACTGGGCCGAACACGCGCCGGATCGCGTGTTCGCCGCCCAGCGCGGGCCGGGTGGCGCCTGGCAGACGCTGAGCTATGCCGAGCTGCGCGACGAGGCGCAGCGCATCGGCCAGGCCCTGCTGACCCACGACCTGAGCGCCGAGCGCCCGCTGCTGCTGCTGGCCGACAACAGCCTCGACCACCTTCGCATCGCCTTCGGCGCGCTGTGGATCGGCGTGCCGTTTGCGCCCGTCTCGCCGGCCTATGCGCTGGTGGCCACCGATCACGCCAAGCTGCGCCACATCGTCGACACGCTGACGCCCGGCCTCGTGTTCGTGGCCGACGGCATGGCCTACGCGCGGGCGCTGGCGGCCTGCGTGGGCAGCGATGTGCCCGTGGTGACGGCCGGCGCGCCCGTGCCGGGCCGCAGCAGCATCGCGTTCGACGTGTTGCGCGCCGTGCCCGCCGGCCCCGAAAGCGCCGCGGCGCACGCCGCACTGGGCCCCGATACCATCGCCAAGTTCCTGTTCACCTCGGGCTCGACGAAGATGCCCAAGGCGGTGGTCAACACCCACCGGATGTGGTGCGCCAACCTTCAGCAGATCCGCCAGGCGTTCCCGTTCCTGGCTGACCACCCGGAAGAGCCACCGGTGCTGGTGGACTGGCTGCCCTGGAACCACACCTTCGGTGGCAACCACAACATCGGCATCACGCTCTACAACGGCGGCACGCTGTACCTCGATGGCGGCAAGCCCACGCCGAAGGGCATCGAAGAGACGGTGAAGAACCTGCGCGAGATCGCGCCGACGATGTACTTCAACGTGCCCAAGGGCTTTGAAGAACTCTGTCGCGCGATGGACCACGACAGCGCGCTGCGCGACTCGCTGTTCTCGCGCGTGAAGGCCTTCATGTATGCCGGCGCCGGCCTGAGCCAGGGCGTGTGGGATCACCTCGACCGCCATGCCGAGGCCGCCACCGGCGAGCGCGTCTTCATGACCACCGGCCTTGGCATGACCGAGACCGCGCCCTCGTGCACCTTTGCGCTGGGCGCCGGCGTGCGCTCGGGCCACATCGGGCTGCCGGTGCCGGGGGTGGAGGTGAAGCTGGTGCCTCATTCGGACGAAGCCGGTCAGAGCGGCAAGCACGAGATCCGCTTCCGCGGCCCCAACGTGATGCCCGGCTACTGGCGCAACCCCGAGGCCACGGCCGCAGCCTTCGACGCCGAGGGCTACTACTGCACCGGCGACGCCGCGCGCTGCGTCGACGAGGCCGAGCCCACACGCGGCCTGGTGTTCGACGGCCGCATCGCAGAAGACTTCAAGCTCTCCAGCGGCACCTTCGTCAGCGTCGGCCCGCTGCGCGCCAAGGTGACGATGGCGGGCGACCCGTACGTGCAGGACGTGGTCGTGGCCGGCATCGACCGCGACGCGATCGGCCTCTTGATCTTTCCGCGCGTCGACGACATCCGCCGCCACTTCGGCCTGGACACGGCGGCCTACCGCAGCAACGCGGAGGTGCTGGCCAACCCGGCCGTGCGCAGCTTCTTCCAGGCCCTGGCCGACCGCCACTGGCGCGAAGGCACCGGCAGCGCCACGCGGCCCGCACGCTGGCTTTGCCTGGCCGAGCCGCCGTCCATCGACCGCGGCGAGCTCACCGACAAGAACTCCATCAACCAGCGCGCGGTGCTGGCCGCCCGCGCGCTTCTGGTCGAACAGCTGTATGCCGAACCCCCGCCGCCGGACGTCATCGTGCCGGCCGGCGCCTGAACTGCCCAACCATCACCACGAGACAAGCCCCCATGAGCACCCGCACCCTGCCGCCCTTCCGCGCCGACCACGTCGGCAGCTTCCTGCGCCCGGCCTATCTGCTGGAGGCGCGCGCGCAAAAGGCGCGAGGCGACATCACGCCGGCGCAGCTGCGCGCGGTGGAAGACCGCGCCATCACCGAGATCGTGCAGTTCCAGCGCGACTGCGGCCTCACCAGCATCACCGACGGCGAGTTCCGCCGCACCTACTTCCACATCGACTTTCTCGAGCAGATGGGCGGCGTGCACACCGACATCCCGGTGACGGTGCGGCGTGCCGACGGCACCGAGGAACTGGCGCCGCCGGTCATCAAGGTGGTCGACAAGGTGCGGCACGTGAAGGACATCCAGCGCGCCGACTTCGAGTACCTCAAGTCGCAGATCGAGCAGCATGCGCCGGGCGCGACGCCCAAGGTAACAATCCCAAGCCCGACCATGCTGCACTTCCGCGGTGGCCGCGCCGGCATCAGCCGCACGGCCTACCCGGAGCTGGACCCGGTGTTCTACGACGACGTGGCGCAGGCCTACGCCGACGAGCTGCAGAGCCTGTTCGACGCCGGCTGCCGCTACGTGCAGATGGACGACACCAACATGGCCTACCTCTGCGACGAGAAGATGCGCGAGGCAGCTCGCCAGCGGGGCGACGACCCCAACGAACTGCCGCACCGCTACGCCGAGTTCATCAACAAGGTAGTGGCCAAGAAGCCCGCCGGCATGACGCTGGCGATGCACCTGTGCCGCGGCAACTTCAAGAGCACGCACGCGGCGGCCGGCAACTACGAGCCGGTGGCCGAGGCACTGCTGTCGGAGATGAACCTCGACGCCATCTTCATGGAGTACGACGACGACCGCTCGGGCGACTTCCGGCCGCTGCGCTATCTGAAGCCCGGGCGCATCGTCGTGCTGGGCCTGGTCACCACCAAGTTCGGCCAGCTCGAGTCGAAAGACAGCCTGAAGCGCCGCATCCAGCAGGCCGCCGAATACGCGCCGCTGGATCAGCTGGCCCTGAGCCCCCAGTGCGGCTTCAGCAGCACCGTGCACGGCAACAACATCGCGGTCGAAGACCAGAAGCGCAAGCTGCAACTGGTGGTGGAGGTGGCGAACGAGGTCTGGGGCTGAGCTCGCCCCAGCCCCCTGCTCAGCCTTGAGGCACCGAGCGCCGCCTCAGGCGGCGGCGGCCCCGACGCGAAAGCGAGACACGGCGTCGGCCAGCTGCTGGGCCTGTTGCTTCAGCCGCTCGGCGGCGGCAGCGCTTTCTTCGACCAGGGCCGCGTTCTGCTGGGTGCCTTGGTCCATCTGGGTCACCGCCTGCCCCATCTGGCTGACGCCGCCACTTTGCTCGCGGCTGGCGACACTGATCTCGCGCACGATTTCCGTCACGCGGCGGATGGCCTCGACGATCTGCTGCATCGCCTCGCCGGCACGGTCGGCCTTGGCGGTGCCGGATTCCACCCGCTCGACGCTGGCCTGAATGAGCTGCTTGATCTCGCGTGCGGCTTCGGCGCTGCGCTGCGCGAGGTTGCGCACCTCGCTGGCCACCACCGCGAAGCCGCGGCCTTGTTCGCCCGCCCGCGCCGCTTCGACGGCGGCATTGAGGGCCAGGATGTTGGTCTGGAACGCGATGCCGTCGATGGTGCCGATGATGTCGGCGATGCGCCGCGACGACTCCTGGATGCCGCGCATGGTCTGCACGACCTCGCTCACCACCTGGTGGCCGCCCATCGCGGCCGTGCTCGCGCCCTGCGCCAGCTCGTCGGCCTGCACGGCATGGTCGGAAGTCTGGCGCACGGTCGAGCCCAATTGCTCCATCGACGAGGCGGCTTGCTGCAGCGCCGACGCCTGGCGCTCCGTGCGCACCGAGAGGTCTTGGTTGCCACTGGCGATCTCGGCACTGGCCCCGGCCACCTGCTCGGCACCCAGGCGCACATCGCCGATCACCTGGCCTAGCGTGGCGCAGGTGTTGTTCAGAGAGTGCAGCAGCGCAGACAACTCGTCGCCGCCTTCGGCACGGGCGCGGGTGCTGAGATCGCCTTCGCCGATGCGGCGCACCAATTGCTCGGCCTCGCGCAGCGGGCGCCGCACGCTGCCCACCAGCCAAACGGCAGCCGCGCAGCTGACCAGCAGCGCCAGAGCGGCCGCACCGGCCATCAC
Source organism: Rubrivivax sp. (assembly GCA_027487585.1). GTDB lineage: Bacteria > Pseudomonadota > Gammaproteobacteria > Burkholderiales > Burkholderiaceae_C > Rubrivivax. The sequence goes on along the minus strand of JAIYDH010000147.1, from coordinate 2,654 downwards.
CCAGCCCACCTGCACCACCAGCTGGTTCACACGCGCCTCGCTGGCCGTCACACGGGCGTTCAGCGAAGCAGCCAACTTGTCCAACGCGCTGAAGAACGGCGCCATCATCGGCGTCATCTCTTCGTCGGCGGCGAAGGAGGCTTCGGCCTGCTTGCCTTGCAGCAGCATCTGCCCAATGCGCTGCACGCCAGCGGCGTAGCTCTTGTGGCGCTTCAGCAGCTCGTCGGCCAATGCGGCTGTCTCGGCGTCACCACTGGACAGTTCACGCTGCAGCACGGACAGCTGCTCCACGATGCGCCGGTTGCGTTCTTCGATGCCCTGCACGAGCTTCTTCTGCTGCTCGGTGCTGGGCGATACCAGCGCCTGGAGGCTGTCGACTGCACCCTCCTTGGCCATGTGCTGCACGGCACTGGCAACGGCCAGCACGCCCTGGTCTGCCGCTTTCGATGCCGTGGCGCGCGACACCCCTGACAAGGCAAGGCCCGTGGCGCCCAGCGTCGCCAGCAGCGCCAGCATCACCAGCCCCGCCGTGAGCCAGATCCGGGCTGCAATGGAAAGTCGGTTCAGCGCTGCCATGCGGTTGTCCTTGTTTGTTCGGGCGGATCAGGGGTCAGGGCTCAGGCTCAACCGCCCAGTTCGCCGACCAGTTGCTGGGCGCGGGTGATGCGCTCGCGCTGAATGCCGCCCGCCAGCTTGCGCGCGTCTTCATCGCGGCCAGCCAGGATGGCGGGTACCAGCTCGGTTTCACGGGTCTTCTTGAAGGCGTCCCAGGTCGCGTTAAGTTCCTTGAACTGGGCTTCCTTGCCGGTGGGCGCCTTCATCTTGGCCAGGCGGGCGCTGACGGCATCGGCAGTGTCCTTCACCAGCTTCTGCTGGTCGGGGCCGCGCTTGTCCTTGTTCGTGAGCATGGTCACGAGCGATTCACGGGCGGCGCTGAGTTGGCCGCGCAGTTCAGTGAACTCGTTGGCTGCGGCCGGCAGCGAGGCCGTGAGCACCAGCAGCGAGGCCAGCATCGGAAAGAGGTTGCGACGGATCACTTGGGGCTCCTTGTTGGGGCGGTTGAGGGCTCCCGTCAGGGACGGGCTGCCTCTCCTTTTCGGAAAAGGGCCTAATGTTCTTGATGGCGCCTTAGCAAGGGCGGCGCTGAGCCGCGTGACAGGCTGCACAAGCGCCAGCTGACCGCCCTGCCCGGCAGCGCGTGGGCTTGCGGCAGCGCCCTGCTCAACGCGAGCCGTCTGGGTTCTTGGCCATACTCCTCGACCTCGTCTGCAGTCGGCCGCCCGCAAGATGCCCACCATCCCCGTCCGAGTAGCCACCTGGGCCCTGATGCGCGCCCACGGCATGACCACCGTGTTTGGCAACCCGGGCTCCACCGAGCTCGGCTTCTTCCTCGGCTGGCCGGCCGACTTCAACTACGTGCTGGGCCTGCAGGAAAGCGTGGTCGTCGGCATGGCCGATGGCTACGCACAGGCCAGCGGCAACGCGGCCTTCGTCAACCTGCACTCCGCCGTGGGTGTGGGCCACGCGATGGGCGCCATCTTCACGGCCTTCAAGAACCGCACGCCGATGGTCATCACGGCCGGTCAGCAGGCGCGCTCCATCCTGCCTTTCGATCCCTTTCTGCACAGCGCCGAGGCCACGCTGCTCCCCAAGCCCTACGTGAAGTGGGCCGTGGAGCCGGCGCGCGGCGAAGACGTGCCCCTGGCCATCGAGCGCGCCTACCACCTGGCGATGACGCCGCCGCGCGGGCCGGTGCTGGTGAGCGTGCCGGCCGACGACTGGGCGCGCCCGTGCGAGCCGCTGCCGCCGCGCCGCGTGAGCCAGGCGCTGCGGCCCGATCCGGCCACGCTGGCGGGCATCGGCGACGCGCTCGATGCCGCCCAGCGGCCGGCCTTCGTCATCGGCCCCGCGGTCGACCGCGACGGCGCCTGGCACCTGGCGCGCGAACTCGCCGAGCGCCACCGCGCGCGTGTGTTTGGCGCGCCGATGAGCGGCCGCGCGGGCTTCCCGGAAGACCACCCGCAGTTCGCCGGCTGGCTGCCGGCGATGCGCGACAAGATCGTCGAAGCGCTCGCCGGCCACGACCTGATCGTGGCGCTCGGCGCCAACGCCTTCCCGTACCACGTGCAGGGCGAGGGACCGCACGCACCGGCCGGGGCCGCGGTGGTGCAGATCACCGACGACCCGCAGGCCGCCGCCTGGGCGCCGCTGGGCACCAGCGTCATTGCCAGCCTGTCGCTGGCACTGGCCGACCTGCTGGCGCGCCCGGCACCGGCCACCGCGCGCTCCATGCCGCCGCCCCGCGAAGCCGCACCGCGGCAGCCGCTGCCGGCGCCCGGCGAGCGCATCCCGGTGGCCTTCTTCATGCAGACGCTGACGGAACTGCGCCCCCGCGACAGCATCGTGTTCGAAGAAGCACCCAGCGCGCGCGGCGCGATGCAGCGCCACCTGCCCATCTTCGAGCCCGGCACCTACTGGACGATGGACAGCGGCGGCCTCGGCCACGGCCTGGCGGCGGCGATGGGCGTGGCGCTGGCGCAGCAGCAACGCGGTGGCACGCAGCGCGTGATCGCGATGATCGGCGACGGCTCGGCGATGTACTCGATCCAGGCGCTGTGGAACGCGGCGCAGCTGAAGCTGCCGGTGACGGTGCT
>JAIYDH010000401.1 GCA_027487585.1 Rubrivivax sp. | reverse complement strand
TGGGGTCTCCGACCTCAACCTCGCTGCGCAGTCGCTGGTGGTCATCCTGATGGCCGGTCTGCAGGGCGCGGGCAAGACGACGACGACGGCCAAGCTGGCCAAGCACCTGATCACGAAGCGCAAGAAGAAGGTGCTCACGGTCTCGGCCGACGTCTACCGGCCGGCCGCCATCGAGCAGCTCAAAACCGTCACGGCGCAGGCCGGCGCCGAGTGGTTCGCCTCAGCGTCCGACCAGAAGCCACGCGACATCGGCCTGGCCGCACTCGACCATGCCAAGCGCCACTACTTCGACGTGCTGCTGGTCGACACCGCAGGTCGCCTGGCCATCGACGAAGCGCTGATGGCCGAGATCCGCGATCTGCACGCCGCGCTCAACCCCACCGAGACCCTGTTCGTCGTCGACGCGATGCAGGGCCAGGACGCCGTCAACACGGCGAAGGCCTTCAAGGACGCGCTGCCGCTCACAGGCGTGGTGCTGACCAAGCTCGACGGCGACAGCCGCGGCGGCGCGGCGCTGTCGGTGCGCCAGGTCACGGGCGCGCCGATCAAGTTCGCCGGCGTGTCCGAAAAGATCGACGGCCTGGAGGTCTTCGACGCCGAGCGCCACGCCGGCCGCGTGCTGGGCATGGGCGACATCGTCGCGCTGGTCGAAGAGGTGCAGAAGGGCGTCGACATGGCGTCGGCGCAGAAGCTGGCCGAAAAGGTCAAGAGCGGCGGCGGCTTCGACCTCGAGGACTTTCTCGCCCAGATCAGCCAGATGAAGAAGATGGGCGGACTCTCAAGCCTGATGGACAAACTGCCGAGCCAGCTCACAGCCAAGGCGCAAGGCGCGGACATGGGCAAGGCCGAGCGCGACGTGCGCCGCATGGAAGGCATCATCCATTCGATGACGCCGCTGGAGCGCAGGAAACCCGAGCTGCTGAAGGCCAGCCGCAAGCGCCGCATCGCCGCCGGCGCCGGCGTGCCGGTGCAGGAAGTGAACCGCCTGCTCAACCAGTTTGAGCAGATGCAGGGGATGATGAAGAAGATGAAGGGCGGCGGCTTGATGAAGATGATGAAGCGCATGGGGGGCATGGGCGGTATGGGCGGCCCCGGCGGCGGCGGTTTCCCCGGCATGCCTCGTTAACACTTCGATACATCTTCAGTGCCTGGAGCCCTTCTGAAGGAGACCTGAGCGGCCGATGTTGCTGGTTCGCCCCCGACGCAGCCCGCTGCCCCCTTCCGGATGGAGTTGCTCTCTTCCCTTGCCGCTCTGCTGCCGTTTGTGCTGTTGCTCACTTGGCTCGTGATGCGGTGGCGGTCGCGGCTGAGCGCCCAATCGCCCAGCCACGAAGCGCTGGACACCGTGGCCGACTGGCCCCCTGAGGCCGCCCGCGTGCTCAGCATCCGCGAGCGAGAGGCCTACGACCTGCTCAAGCGCGCCATGCCCGGCTACCTGGTGCTGGGCCAGGTGCCGTTGTCGCGCTTCGTGCGCGTGCCGGTTTGCCACAGCTACGGTGACTGGTTGCAGCGCGTCGGCTCGCTCAGCGCCGACCTGCTCATCTGCGACAGCGGCTCGCGCGTGTTGGCCGTCATCGACATCCGCAACCCCGAGGAAAGCGCCCGCAGCAACAGCCGCCATGAGCGCATGGCGCGGGTGCTGCTCGCAGCCAAGATCCCCGTGTACGAGTGGCGCGAGGGGCAGCTGCCCAGCGTCGGCGAGGTGCGGCACGCCATGGCGCACGTGCTGGCGCCTGCCAAGCCGGGCCCCAAGCCAACGGAGCCGACGATCTCGCCTCCGATGCCGCTCAACGCAGTGGCAGACCTCGAAGAGGCTCTGTCTGACGGCGATCGCGCAGCCGCCGAGGCGGCTTTCGACCCGGCGATGGAACCGGTGGCCAGTGGCTTCTACGACGAGATCGAGGCGTCTCCACAGCGGCACAAGCTGCGGCGTTGAACGGGCTGCTTGGCCTCGTCCTAGCCCAGCAGCGCCTGTGCGAATTCGTGCGCGCTGAAGCTCTGCAGGTCTTCGAGCTTTTCGCCCACGCCGATAAAGACCACCGGCACCGGCCCATCTGGTCGCGTGGCTCCCCATCGCGCGATGGCCGCCAGCACGCCGCCCTTGGCCGTGCCGTCGAGTTTGGTAACGACCAACCCCGTGAGGCCTAAAGCGGCGTCGAAGGCCTTCACCTGCGACAGCGCGTTCTGGCCGGTGTTGCCGTCGACCACCAGCAGAACCTCGTGCGGCGCGCCGGCCTGCGCCTTGCCGATGGTGCGCTGGATCTTCTTCAGCTCCTCCATCAGGTGTAACTGCGTCGGCAGCCGGCCGGCGGTGTCGGCGATGACGACATCGCAGCCGCGCGCGCGCCCGGCCTGCACGGCGTCAAAGCTGACGGCGGCGGGGTCGCCGCCTTCCTGGCTGACGATCTCGACGCGGTTACGGTCGGCCCACACGCCGAGCTGCTCGCGGGCCGCGGCGCGAAAGGTGTCCGCCGCGGCCAGCAGCACCTTGGCCTGCGCCTCCGCCAGGTGGCGCGTGAGCTTGCCGATGCTGGTGGTCTTGCCGGCGCCGTTGACGCCGACGACCATGATCACCGTGGGCTTGGCCTCGCCGATGACCAGCTGCTTTTCCAGCGGCCTCAGCAGCTCGGTGATGGCCTCGGCCAGCAGGCCCTTGACGGCGGCCGGGTCGGTGGCTTTGCTGTCCTTGACGCGGCGCTTCAGGTCGGCGAGCAGCGCCTCGGTGGCGGCCACGCCGGCATCGGCCATCAGCAGCGCCGACTCGAGCTCTTCGTAAAGCGCGTCGTCGATCTTCGTGCCGGTGAACACCTGCGCGAGGCTGGAGCCGGTCTTGCGCAGGCCCTGGGCCAGGCGGCCGAGCCAGCCACTGCGCTCGAGCGCCAGCGGGGGCGGGGGCGATGGGGGCTCGGGCGGCGCAGCCACGGCCGGCGCCGGCAGCGCCTCGGGTGCCGCTGCCGTGGCCGCGGGCGGCGGCGTCTTCTTGCGGAAGAAACTGAACATCGGGATCGGACCGTGCGCCGTGCGAGGCGCCCCTTCACATCCGCTCGGCAGAGCGGTTTATACTCATGGGCTTAGGCGCTTTAGCTCAGTTGGTTAGAGCGACGGAATCATAATCCGCAGGTCCGGGGTTCAAATCCCTGAAGCGCCACCAGATCCCTCCCAAGCCCCGCCGGCCACCGCCCGCGGGGCTTTTTGCTGGGACCGTCCAGAGTGCTGCCAGCGCCGCCCGCGAGCGCGCGAGACGCGCCGTGCGCGGGGCTAATTTTTTTCCAGCGACGGCTCGCCTGCCGTCGGTTGCTCGCAGTCGCGCATTCGGCTTTCGGGTCGGCGCAAGGAGCCGCGGCGAGCCTCCCTGGCAAGCCAGGCGCTAGCATCCGGCCAGCCCGCCAAGGACCCGTCCATGCCTGCTTTGCCCGCCTTCCGTGTGCCCGTGCTGCCCTGGGTGGCCGCCGGCTTGATGCTGCTGGCCCTGCCGGTGCTGGCCCGCCCCTTCCCGCCCGAAGCGCTGCGCGGCGAACTCGTCGTCACGGCGCCGCCCGAGGTGCTGCTGAACCAGACGCCGCAGCGGCTGGCGCCCGGCGCACGCATCCGCGACGGCGCCAACCGGCTGGTGCTCAGCGGCAGCCTGGCGGGCCAGAAGCTGCTCGTGCACTACACGCGGTTCCCCGACGGGCAGCTGCGCGACGTGTGGCTGCTCACCGCCGCCGAAGCCGCGCGCCAGCCCTGGCCGCGCACCCCGGCCGAGGCCGCGGCCTGGCGCTTCGACCCGCCGTCGCAGACCTGGACCAAGCCCTGAGAGCTTGTGAAGCATTCCGTCAGGCCCGCTCCGGTAGACTCGCGGCCCTTTCCACAGCCCCTGGATCCACACCATGAACTGCTGTGTCAACCGCGCCGCGGCCTGCGGCGCGCGGCTGCCATGAGCGCCGCTGACAGCAAGGCACCGAAGAAGGTCTACATCCGCACCTTCGGCTGTCAGATGAACGAGTACGACTCGGACAAGATGGCCGACGTGCTCGGCGCCGCGCAGGGCTTCGAGAAGACCGACGACCCCGAGGCCGCCGACCTGATCCTCTTCAACACCTGCAGCGTGCGCGAGAAGGCGCAGGAGAAGGTCTTCTCCGACCTCGGCCGCGTCAAGCACCTCAAGAAGAAGGGCGTGCTCATCGGCGTCGGCGGCTGCGTGGCCAGCCAGGAAGGCGCGGCCATCATCGAGCGCGCGCCCTACGTCGACCTGGTCTTCGGCCCGCAGACGCTGCACCGGCTGCCGCAGATGATCGAGGCGCGCGCCGCGCAGAGCCGGCCGCAGGTGGACATCTCGTTCCCCGAGATCGAGAAGTTCGACCACCTGCCGCCGGCCCGCGTTGAAGGCTCATCCGCCTTCGTGTCCATCATGGAAGGCTGCAGCAAGTACTGCAGCTACTGCGTCGTGCCCTACACCCGCGGCGAAGAAGTGCACCGCCCGGTGGACGACGTGCTGGTGGAGGTGGCCGGCCTGGCCGAGCAGGGCGTGAAGGAGGTGACGCTGCTGGGGCAGAACGTCAACGCCTTCCGCGGCACGCTGGGAGACACCGCCGAGATCGCCGACTTCGCCATGCTCATCGAGCTGGTGGCCGAGATCCCCGGCATCGAGCGCATCCGCTACACCACGAGCCACCCGAACGAGTTCACGCAGCGCCTGGTGGACGTGTACGCCCGCGTGCCCCAGCTCGTGAGCCACCTGCACCTGCCGGTGCAGCACGGCGCCGACCGCATCCTGATGGCCATGAAGCGCGGCTACACGGCCATGGAATACAAGAGCACCATCCGCAAGCTGCGCGCGGTGCGGCCGGACATCAGCCTGTCCAGCGACTTCATCGTCGGCTTCCCCGGCGAGACCGAAGAAGACTTCGGCAAGATGATGAAGCTGATCGAGGACATTGGCTTCGACGCCAGCTTCAGCTTCGTCTTCAGCCCGCGCCCGGGCACGCCGGCCGCCGCGCTGGCCGACGACACGCCGCAGGACGTCAAGCTCAAGCGCCTGCAGCACCTGCAGGCCACCATCGAGGCCAACGTGCGCCGCATCAGCGCCAGCCGCGTGGGCACGGTGCAGCGCATCCTGGTCGAGGGGCCGTCACGCCGGCCGGGCAAGGACGGCGCGCCCGAGCTGATGGGCCGCACCGAGTGCAACCGCATCGTCAACTTCGACGGCGGCCCGCAGTCGGCCCGGCTGGTGGGGCAGATGCTCGACGTGCGCATCACCGAGGCGCTGCCGCACTCGCTGCGCGGCACGCCGGTGCTGCATGACGCACCCGCGGTGGTGTAGACCGCGTCAGCGGCCGGGCCCGAAGCCCCGCCACCACAGCGCGCCAGCCGTGGCCAGCACCATGCCGGCATAGGTGGCCATGCGGCCGTCGCGGCCGAACACCACCAGCCCCAGCAGCACCACGGCGGCAGCAGCGGCGGCGGCGACCGTGGCCAGGCGGCGCCAGGGCACGCCGGCGAGCTCGCGCCGCCACAGCAGCTTGGCCAGCGCGGCGGCCAGCGCGCCGAGCAGCAGCGCGGGCAGGAACAGGTTGCTCAGGTGCCAGAAGGCGTCGATGGGTCCCATGCGGCGTCAATTGCGGTCGGGCAGGTGCCCCGGGGGTGGGGCGGCGAACCCGGGGTGGCCGAGCCGCGCCCCGGCTCCTACAATTGTGGGGTGAGCGTCATCGCCCTCGGGCTCAATCACACCACCGCCCCGCTCGACCTCCGCGGCCGGCTGGCCTTCGCGCCCGAGCAAACGGCCCCGGCGCTGCAGGCCTTGCGTCAGCAGCTGCAGCGCGCCGTGCCCGAGGCGGCGCTGGTCTCCACCTGCAACCGCACCGAGCTCTACGTGGCCAGCGCCACGCCGGCCGGCGCCCAGGAGCTCGCCCGCCCGGCGGTGGAGTGGCTGGCCAGCCAGGGAGGCATCGCCCCGGCCCAGCTGCAGTCGCACAGCTACGTCATGGAAGACCGCGACGCCGCACGCCACGCCTTCCGCGTGGCCAGCGGCCTGGACAGCATGGTGCTGGGCGAGCCGCAGATCCTGGGCCAGATGAAGCAGGCCGTGCGCCTGGCCGACGAAGCCGGCACGCTGGGCACGACGCTGCACCAGCTGTTCCAGCGCAGCTTCTCGGTGGCCAAGGAAGTGCGCACCGCCACCGAGATCGGCGCCCACAGCGTCAGCATGGCCGCCGCGGCCGTGCGTCTGGCCTCGCAGCTGTTCGAGGACATCGGCCAGATCAAGGTGCTGTTCATCGGCGCCGGCGAAATGATCGAACTGGTGGCCACGCACTTCGCGGCGCGCAAGCCCAAGTCCATGGCGCTGGCCAACCGCACCATGGAACGCGGCGAAAAGCTCGCGGCCCGTTTCGGCGGCGAGGCCCTGCGCCTGGCCGACATGCCCGACCGGCTGCACGAGTTCGACGCCGTCATCTCCTGCACCGCCAGCACGCTGCCGATCGTGGGCCTGGGCGCAGTGGAGCGGGCACTGAAGGCACGGCGCCGGCGGCCGATGTTCATGGTCGACCTGGCCGTGCCGCGCGACATCGAGCCCGAGGTCGCGCGCCTGTCGGACGTCTACCTCTACACCGTCGACGACCTGTCCACGCTGGTGCAGACCGCCTCCGACAAGCGCCAGGCCGCCGTGCAGCAGGCCGAGACCATCATCGATGCCGGCGTCGTGAGCTTCCAGCACTGGCTCGATCAACGCGCCGCCGTGCCGCTGATCCAGGCGCTCAACCGCCAGGCCGACGACTGGGCGGCGCTCGAGATGCACCGCGCCAAGAAGCTGCTGGCCAAGGGTGAATCGGTGGAAAACGTGCTCGAGGCGCTGAGCCGCGGCCTCACGCACAAGATGCTGCACGGCACCATGGCCGAGCTGCATGCGGCCGAAGGCGACGACCGCTCGCGCCTGGTCGACACGGTGTCGCGCTTGTTCCTGCGCTCCGGCCGCCAAGGCGGCGGCGACCACAACCCCCGTTAGCGCCCGCGCGGCGGCCGCGGCGTGCCTGCGGGCATGGCCGTGGTGCCGCCGTGGCCCTGCCGCCCGCCATGAACCCCACCCTGCGCGACCGCTTCGACCGCCTGGCCCTGCGCCTGGCCGAGCTCGACGCCACGCTGTCCGACGGCGGCGTCACGGCCGACCTGAAGCGCTACCGCGCGCTGCTGCGCGAGCAAAGCGAGGTGCAGGGCATCGTCCAGCGCTGGCAGCGCTACCGCCAGCGCGAAGCCGATGTCGCCGAGGCGCGCGAGATGCAGGCTAGCGACGATGCCGAGATGGCCGCCATGGCCGCCGATGAGATCGCCGCCGCCACGGCCGAGATGCAGCGCCTCGAGGCCGAGCTGCAGGCCGCGCTGCTGCCGAAAGACCCCGACGACGATCGCCACGCCTTCCTCGAAATCCGCGCCGGCACCGGCGGCGACGAGAGCGCACTCTTCGCCGGCGACCTGGCCCGCATGTACCTGCGCTACTGCGAGCGCCAGGGCTGGCGCACCGAGGTGCTGTCGCAGAGCGATTCGGAGCTCGGCGGCTACAAGGAGATCGTCATCCGCATCGAAGGCAAGGGCACGGACGCCAGCACGGGCGGCGTCTACGGCCAGCTGCGCTTCGAAAGCGGCGGCCACCGCGTGCAGCGTGTGCCGGCCACCGAAAGCCAGGGCCGCATCCACACCAGCGCCTGCACGGTGGCCGTGATGCCCGAGCCCGACGAGGCCGAGGAGATCACGCTGAACCCGGCCGATCTGCGCATCGACACCTTCCGCGCCAGCGGCGCCGGCGGCCAGCACGTCAACAAGACCGACAGCGCCATCCGCATCACCCACCTGCCCACCGGCCTGGTGGCCGAGTGCCAGGACGACCGCAGCCAGCACCGCAACAAGGCCAAGGCGATGGCCGTGCTGCAGGCGCGGCTGCGCGACAAGGAACAGGGCGAGCGCGCCGCCAAGGAAGCCGCCACGCGCAAGAGCCTGGTCGGCAG
>JAIYDH010000341.1 GCA_027487585.1 Rubrivivax sp. | reverse complement strand
GATGGCGCCGCGTGAGTCGCCGGTGCGGCCCACCATGTGCCGCGCCACCGCCTGCCCGACCAGGAAGCTGCCCTTCAGGTTGACGGCGATCACGGCGTCCCAGTCGGCCTCGGTGACCTCGAGGAAGGGCGCCGCCCGAAAGATGCCGGCGTTGTTGACGAGGCCGTCGACATGGCCGAAGCGCGCCAGAGTGGCGGCCAGCGCGGCGTCGACGCTGGCCTTGTCGGCGACGTTGCAGTGCTGGTAAGCCACGGTCGCGCCGCTGCCGGCCAGCGCATCGGCCAGTGCCTGGCCGGGGCCGTCGGCCATGTCCCACAAGGCCACGGCCGCGCCGTCCTGCACCAGGCGGCGCACACAGGCTTCGCCGATGCCCTGCGCGGCGCCGGTGACGATGACGACGCGGCCTTGCAGGCCGAAGTGGACGGTGGATGAGCTCATCGGGCAGGGCGGTCGGCGGTGGGGGCGGCAGTGTACGGCTGCCGCCGGGCCTTCAAGCCCGCGCCGGCCGATCGAGCCAGACGGCCATGCCCTGGGCGTTGAGCTCCAGGTCGATGGCCAGCAGCTCGGCGATTCGGGTGGCGTCGAAGTCCACGCCATGCGCGCGCAGGCTGCGCGAGAAGATGTCCAGCTGGCCTTGCTTGAGCGCCTCGTGGCGCACGGCCGGGTCGGCTTGGCCGCGCTGGCTTTCGCCCAGCGCCACCATCTCGGCCAGCAGGCCCTGCAGCAGCGCGCCTAGGCGCGGCACGTCGTCCACGCGACCGTAGTGCGTGAGGTACATGCAGCGCGGCGCCTTGGCCAGCAGCCGCGTGATCGAGGTCTGCAGTGCCTCGGGCTCGAACTGCACCGGCGTCGAGGTCGGCACGATCCAGGCGCCCTGGGCCGTGTCGAACTCGCGGTAGCTCAGGCCGAAGGTGTCGCCGGTGAACCAGCCCTGTGTCAGCGGGTCCCAGATGCAGTGGTGGTGGCGCGCATGGCCGGGGGTGTCGATCAGAGACAGGCCGCGGCCGGCCCAGTCGAGCACCTGGCCGTCGTGCGACACACGTACCCGCTCGGCCGGCACCGGCGTGACGACGCCGTAGCTGCGCGCCATCTCGTCTTCGCCATACACCGCTGTGGCGCCGGCCCACAGCGCCGACGGGTCGACCATGTGGCGTTCGCCGCGCGGGTGCACCAGCATCAGCGCGTTCGGCAGCGCGGCCATCAGCGAGCCGGCGCCTCCGGCGTGATCGAGGTGCACGTGGGTGGGGATCACCCAGTCCACGGCCTCGCGAGCGATGCCCAGTGCATCGAGCGCGCCCAGCAGGCGCGGCAGCGCGAAGTGCGTGCCGGTGTCGATGAAGGCGGCGCGGCCCTGCTGCACAACGAGCCAGGCGGCGTCGAAGTCATCGCGGTGGAAGCCAGTGTCGATGGCCCAGACGCCATCTTCACCCCCACCGCCAGCCTCGTGCAGCCAGGCCGGCTGCGCTGATGCGCTCATCTCAGGGCTGGACGGCTGTCCACAGGCGCGCGATGTCGGCCGTGCCATCGGTGCCGCGCACGCTGCGCAGCGTCTGCAGGCCCGCGCTGCGGCTCTTCGGCGACTGCAGTTGCGCCATGCCCAGTCGCAGGCGGGCTTCGTCGGGGCGCTTGATGCCCGGCATCGCCGCGCCGGCCTGGATGAGGGCAATGCCCTTGTCGACCTCGCCCTGCGTCACGAAGGCGTAGCCCCACTTCACGAGTGCGTCGCCGTCCTTGTCCGCTTGGGCCTGGGTCGCGAGATTGCCCAGGTTGGCCTTGGCCTCGCCTTCTTGCTTGAGCGCCAGATCTCGCAGGCGCTGGTGGCGGCCTGCCTCGGCACCGACGCCCAGCAGCTTGTTGGCGTAGCCCTGATCAATGATCTTGCGCGCCTCGGCCGGGAAGCCGGCCTGCAGCGCCAGTTGTGCGATCTCCATGTATTCCTCGGTCTTGACGAGCGTGCCGCTGGCCAGGCGCAGGCGCAGCAGGTCGAGCTCGTAGCGCTGCGAGAAACCCGTCTTGCGCGCCAGACGGCCGAGGTAGGCGTTCCAGTAGTCCTTTTTCGGGTAGTTCAGCAGCAGGCGCTCGAGTGTGCCGACGTAGGCGTTGGTCTGGCCCAGGCGGTTCTGCGCATCGGCCAGGCGCAGCAGGTCGTCTTCGGCCGGGCGTCGGCCAGCCTGCTCGGCGGCCTGCACGTCGGCGGCGGCGTCTCGTGCGATGGCGGCGTAGTCGCCGCTGGCACCCAGGAGGAACTGCTGCAACTGCTTGATCGTGGGGCTGTTGTTGCCAGCGGCGATGGCCTTGTTCATCCACTCAGTGGCCTTGCCGTTGTTGCGCGTCTGCGCATACGCGGCCGCCAGCTGCTCGGCAATCTGCCCGGCTTCGGCGCCCGACACCTTGGGGTGGATGGACTCGAGCGCCGCGATGGCGGTCGGGAAGTCGGCCGCACGTTGTGCGGCAGCGGCCTTCATGCGGTCGATGACCAGCTGTTCGGCGGCGGTCTTGCCCCCCACGGCCTCGGCCTCGCGCACCTTGCCCAGCGCTTCACGGGCCTTGCCGGCGCGCAGCAGTTCCGAGGCCTGCTGCAGCGGCTTGCCGATCTCGGCGCGCACACCCTGGGCATGGGCGCCGGTGGTGGCGCCCAGGGTCAGCAGGGCGGCAGCAGCCAGCGTGGTGAGAAGTCGCAGTGATTTCATGGAATTCAGCGAAGGCATCGCAAAAAGACAGACGGGACCCGCGGTGGACCAGGCGGCAAGCGCCGAGTTCCGTGGGTCCCGCTGATCCTCGGGTGGTAGGGTGTTACAGGAACTGCTCGTTGCCGACGATGCCGATCTTCGTCACGCCCAGGCGCTGGGCGGTGGCCATGATCATCGCAACGTGCTTGTAGGTGACGAGCTTGTTCGGGCGCAGGTGCACCTCGGGCTGGTCGGCCAAGGCGGCGATGGCCGCCAGGCGCTGCTCGACGGCGCCACGGTCGCCAGCCTGGATGATCTCGCCGTTCCAGCCGATGGTGCCGTCGAAGTCGACGTCGATGCGCACCACCTCGGGCGGCTTCGGCGGCGGCGCCGCATTGTTCGGCACCGGCATGTTCATCTTCACCGCGTGCGTCTGGATCGGGATGGTGATGATGAACATGATCAGCAGCACCAACATCACGTCGATCAGCGGCGTGGTGTTGATGTCGACCATCACGTCGGAGTTGTCGTCGCTGCTGCCGACGCTCATACCCATGACTTGCTCCTTGAAAGATGTGCGTTCGCGCGCTTGGCTTCAGCCGCCGCCTGCAGGTGGTTCAGTAATGAAGCCCACCTTGAAGATGCCGGCGCGCTGGCAGGCCACCACCACGCGGCCCACGGACTCGTAGCGCACTTCGAGGTCGCCGCGGATGTGAACCTCGGGCTGCGGCTCCTTGATCGACTCGACCTTGAGCCGTGTCACCAGAGTCTCGATATCGGGCACCCGCTCGACACCCCAGAACATCTCGCCATCGCGGTTGACTGCGATGGTGATGTTCTCGGGCTTGGTCATCAGCGGGATGTTCTTTTCCTTCGGGAGATCGAGCTTGACGGTCTGCGTGATCACGGGAACCGTGATCAGGAAGATGATCAGCAAGACCAGCATCACGTCCACCAGGGGCGTGGTGTTGATGGTGTTGTTGAGCGCTTCCTCGCCGTCTTCGCTGCCTGAACCTGCCTGCATGGCCATGGCGTTACCTCGGTGCCGCTGATTCGGTTGGGGGCAGGCCGGGCGTCAACGCTTGCCTGACAGCAGCACGTTCTGCAGATCGCCAGCGAAGGCCAGCGTCTCTTCGAGCACGGCCTTGTTGCGGCGGACGAGCCAGTTGTAGCCCATCACCGCGGGCACGGCGACGGCCAGACCGACGGCCGTGAGGATGAGCGCGGCGCCCACGGGGCCGGCCACCTTGTCGATCGAGGCCTGACCCGACAAGCCGATCTTCACCAGCGCGTCGTAGATGCCCCAGGTGGTGCCGAACAGGCCGACGAACGGTGCCGTGGAGCCCACCGTGGCCAGCACGGCCATGCCGTCCGACAGACGGCTGCGCACGTTGTTGACGGCGCGCTCGATCGACATGCCGATCCAGGTGTTCTTGTCCACCGAGTCGGCCATCGTGCCGCCATGGTGGTCGGCTGCCTTGATGCCCTGCTCGGCGATGTAACGCGAGGCGCTGCCCTGTTCGAGGGCCTCGACACCGGCCTTCACGGAACTGGCTTTCCAGAAGTCTTCGTTCGACTTCTTCGCACTCTTGAGCATCGAGCGCGTCTCGGCGACCTTCACGAAGGTCACGTACCAGCTCCACACCGACATGATGATCAGGATGACGAGCGTCGAGCGCTTGACGGGGTCGCCCGCCGCCCACGTGGCCTTCAGCCCGAACGGGTTCTCGACGGCGGCCTGCTCGACCTTGTTCATCTCAGCCGGCGCGGCAGCCGGTGCAGGCGCTGCGGCGGGTGCCGATGCAGCTGGCGCCTGTGCGAGCGCCAGCGACGGCATGCCGACGGCCAGCACGAACCCTGCCAGCAACATGGCCAGCGACTTGGCGGCCCGGGTACGGGCGGCAGTGAAACGATTCATCAACATGTGCACTCCAGGAGGATCGGGCTGGCGCGCATTGAACTTGTGCGCCGTCAGGAAAGATGGGTTTGCGGAGCGGGCCGCGTTCAGTTGTCGAGCTTCCACTCGTACGTCACGCGCGACGTCAGCCGTTCGGCCTTTCCGTCGAGCGTGCCCGGCGTACCTTTGCAGGCGCGGACGGCTTCGAGAGCCAGGCGGTCGAGCTGCTTGTGCTCGCGTGTCGGACCCGAAGAGCGTTCGACGGTGGCATCGGTGATGACGCCGTCGACACCCATCGTGAACACGATGACGGTGTTGCCCGAGGTCTCTGCCGAGCGGGCGGCACGCGGGAACTCAGGGCGCTCGCAGGTGGTGGCGAAATTCAATTTCGGCTCGGTGCGGACCGGAACCCGCGGCGGGGCCGGGGGCGCGGGCGGGGCGGCCGGCGCCGGCGGGGCGATCGACACCGGTGCCGGCGGTGGCGCCTCGCGGGTGACCGTGATCGCCGGCGCAGGAGTCGGCGGCGGGTTCACGTTGACTTCCGGCGGCGGCACGAACGAGGGCGGCGGCGGCGCGAACTTCGGCGGCGGCGGCAAGTTCTCCGGCGGCGGCGGCGGCGGAGGCTTGGTTTCTTCGATGATCTTGGTTTCGATCGGCGCTCTGATGACCTCGACCATGCGCTGCGCCAACCCGGTCACCAGGGCCCAACCCAGGATCAGATGCAAGACCAGCACGATCCCGATGCCCACCGCATGGCGGCCCGGGTTGCGTTGTTGTTGGGCGAAATCCACTCAATTCTCCAGCTTGCTCCCGCACCCTTTGGATGCGGGGCAGCGCGACTTCACTGCATCAGCCTTGTGGGCTTGCCGCGGACCGATGCGTCCAGGGCGGGCGACTATATCCCGAAGGTTTTGCGCCCAATCTCGGGGCATCACCCTAAGCACGGGGCGTTGAAACCCCGTTGTTGCACGTACCGCGTTCGTTCCTCGCGACGCCTAGAAACACCTCACCGAACATGACGCATGCAAGGCGCGCGCCAGCGTCTGCGCGGCGGAATGCTTCACAAGATCTCAGGCGTGCAGGCGACGGGCGTGCACCAACACGGCCTCGGTTGCACCGACCAGGCCCGCGGCATCGTCGCAGGCGTGGGCCTGGCGCGAAGAAATCGAGCGTAACCAGGTCAGCTGGTGCTTGGCCAGTTGGCGGGTGGCGATGATCGATTCTTCGCGCACGGCGGCCATGTCACCGCGCTCGAGGCGCCCGTCCTCCAGCCCTTGCCAGACCTGCCGGTAGCCGACGCAGCGCAGGGCCGGCAAGCTGGCGTCGAGGTCGCCGCGTTCGCGCAGCCGGCGCACCTCGTCGACGAATCCGGCCGCGAACATCTGGTCCAGCCGCTGGGCGATGCGCCCGTGCAGCCAGGCCCGGGCCGTGGGTTCGAGCGAGACCACGGGCCATGCCGCGTCGGCGTCGGCCGGGGCGGGGCGGGCGTCGGCATGCCAGTGTGACAAGGGTCGCCCGCTGACGCGAAACACTTCGAGCGCGCGCTGGATGCGCTGGGCATCCAGCGGGGCCAGTCGCGCGGCCGTGGCGGGATCCACCCGCGCCAGCTCGGCGTGCAGCGCCGGCCAGCCGAGCGCCGCGGCCTCGGCATCGAGCGCGGCGCGCACGGCGGTGTCGGCCGGCGGCATCGGGTGCAGGCCGTCGCGCAGCGCTTTCACGTAGAGCATGGTGCCGCCCACCAGCAGTGGCAGGCGGCCGCGGGCGCGGACCTCGGCGGCCAGGCGTTGCGCGTCGTCGGCGAAGCGGGCTGCCGAGTAGCGCTCGGTCGGCTCGAGGATGTCGATCAGGTGATGCGGCACCGCCGCGCGCTCGGCCACCGTGGGCTTGGCGGTGCCGATGTCCATGCCGCGGTAGACCAATGCCGAGTCGACGCTGATCACTTCCAGCGGCCAGCGTTCGGCCAGCGCCAGCGCCAGCGCGCTCTTGCCGCTGGCCGTGGGGCCGGCGAGCACGACGCCCTGCAGCGCGCCCGTCATGCCAGCGCGCGGCGCACCAGCGTCCAGGCGATGGTGCTGGTGGCCAGCGCCCAGAAGCCCAGACCCCACATCAGCGGCGCCACGCTGCCGTCGAGCGCCACGCCGAGCCAGCGCCCCACGCCGAAGGCCACCAGTGCGAGCACGAAGCCGGCCAGCGCGCTGGCGGCGCCGGCCTGCGCCGGGAACGGCGCCACGACACCGGCCTGCCCGCAGGGCTGGTGCAGGCCGTGGCCGAACAGGTACAGGCACTGCGGCACCAGCACCGCCGCCCAGTGCGAGACGCCGGCCAGCACCAGCACCACGCCCATGGCGCCGCCAGCCAGCGTGAAGAGGCCGCCCCGGCCCACCGCGCCGGCGAGCCCGAAGCGCGGAATCCAGCGCCGGCAGACCAGCGTGCCGGCGATGTACGCCAGCGAGCCCGCGGCCATCGCGAAGCCATACGCCGCGGGGCTGAGGCCGAGCACGTCGATGTAGACGAACGACGAGCCGGCCAGCAGCGTGAACAAGCCGCCATAGGTGCAGGCCACCAGCAAAGCCCAGGCGCCGAACACCGGGTGGCGCGCGATGGTCACCCAGGTGGGCAGCAGCACGCGCCATTGCAGCGCCTGCGGGTTGGGGCGGGCCAGCGTCTCGGGCAGCTTCAGCGCCACCCAGGCCAGCGTCGCCAGCCCGACGGCGGCCACCAGCGCCAGCGCCCCGCGCCAGCCCACCGCGTTGGCCATCACGCCGCCCAGCAGCGGGCTGGCCAGCGCGATGACGCCCAGGCCGGTGAGGGCCAGCGACATGACCTGCGCGCCCTGCACCGGCTCGTACAGGTCACGCACGATGGCGCGTGCGCACACCACTGCCGCCGCCATGGCTGCCCCCTGCAGCGCACGCCACACCACCAGCGCTTCGATGCTGCCGGCCAGCACGCAGCCGGCGCTGGCCAGCGCGTAAAGCGCCAGGCCGAGCAGCAGCACCGGGCGCCGGCCCAGGCGGTCGGCCAGCGGGCCCCAGACGAGCTGGGCCATGCCAAAGGCCAGGATCAGCGCCGACATCGTGAGCTGCGCCTGCGCCATGCCGGCGCCGAGCTCGCGCGTGAGCAGCGGGAACGCCGGCAGGTACATGTCGGTCGTCACCGGCTGCAGGCCCATCAGCAGGGCCAGCGTCACGGCCGCCAGCGGCAGCGACACGGCGGGGCGGGCAGGGCCGATGCCGGCCGGCGAGACGACACTCATCCAGCTGAGGTTATCAGGCGGGTGCGGCGCTTCGTCGTCGCCGGGCGACGCTCCATCGCATGACGGGTGGCAGCCCGGGCGGGCAGCGGGCACGATGGCAGGGTCGACTTCCTTGAGCCCGCCCATGCATCCCGTTCGATCGTTCCGTGCCGTGCTGACGCCGCTGCTGGCCTGCGCCACCCTGGGCGCCGGCGCCCAGACACTGGCCGACCCCGCGCTCGAGGCCCTGTATGTGGCCGAGCGCTCGGCAGAACTGCAGCGCGCGGCGCAGCAGCGCTTGGCGTCGCAACCCGACGATGCACAGGCCGTGCTGGCCCTGGCCCTGGCGGCGTTGGAGCGCAACGACGCCGCGCTGCGCCGCGATGCACTCGACAAGGCCCGCGGCTGCGCCGAGCGCCAGCCCAAGGCCCAGCCCTGCCACTACGCGCACGGCGTGCTGCTCGGCGTGCACGCCATGAGCGAAGGCCTGTTCGCGGCGGCGCGCAGCGCCGGCACGGTGCGCGAGGCGCTGGCCACGGCGCACGCGCTTGAGCCGGCTTGGTACCCGGGACGCAGCGCGCTCGTCGAGTTCTACGCCCTGGCGCCCGGCATGATGGGTGGCAGTCTCGACAAGGCCGGCGAGTTTGCGCGCAGCGCCCCGCGGCCGGAGCAGGCGGCCGCCTTGCAAGCCCGCGTGATGCTGGCCAGCAAGAACGCCGCCGAGGCGCTGCCCCGCCTGCTGGCTTTGCTGCCGGTGGCCGAGCCGGCGCTGCGGGCCGACGTGCTGGAGTGGGGCACGCAGGCCGGGCTGATGCTGGTGAACGACAAGCAGGCCGCCAAGGCCCAGGCCTGGTTCGAGCGCCTGATGCGCGAGTACGCGGATGAATCGGCGGGGCCCTACGGCCTGTCGCGCGTCAAGGGCGAACTGGGCGACTGGCCCGAGGCGCTGGCCCTGCTGGAGCGCTCGGCCAAGCTCAAGGGCGCCGAGCGCTGGCCCATCGGCTACCGCACGGGCATCGCGCAGCAGCAACTGGGCCAGATCGATGCCGCGCGGGCCTCATTGCAACGCTTCGTCGATGCCGGCAAGGGGCAGAAGTCGGCGCTGGAAGACGCCAAGAAGCGGCTGGCCGCGCTGGGCCCGCGTTGATGAGGGGGCCAGACGCTAGAAGCGCTCGTCCTCGCGCAGGTAGCGCCAACGGCCCTCGGGCAGCGGCCCCAGCGGCACGCTGCCGATGCGCACGCGCTTCAGACCCAGCACCTGCAGGCCGATGAGCTCGCACATGCGGCGGATCTGCCTCTTGCGGCCCTCGCGCAGCACGATGCGCAGCTGCTGCTCGTTCTGCCAGCTGGCCTGCGCCGGGCGCAGTTGCACGCCGTCGAGTTCGAGGCCGTGGCGCAGCGGGCCGAGGTCGGTGTCCTGCACCGGGCCGCCGTCCACCCGGGCCACGCGCACGAGGTACTCCTTCTCGACGCGGGTTTCGTCGCCGATCAGGTGGCGCGCGATGCGGCCGTCTTGTGTGAACACCAGCAGCCCGGTGGAGTCGATGTCCAGCCGGCCCGCCGGCGCCAGGTGGCGCAGGTGGCCGACGTGGAAGCGGATGCCGGAGCGGTCGCCGTCCCAGTGGTTCGCGGCGGTGACGAGCGCCACCGCAGGCTCGTAGCCGTCTTCGGGCTGGCCGCTGACCCAGCCCATGGGCTTGTTCAGCAGCACGGTCACGCGGTGCTGCTGTTCCTGCCTGGCGCGCTCGTCGATGCTGAGGACGGCATCCGGCGCGGCGCGCTGCCCGAGCTTCGCCACAGCGCCGTCGACGCGCACCCAGCCGGCGGCGATCCAGTCGTCGGCCTCGCGGCGCGAGGCCAGGCCGCGCTCGGTCATCAGCTTGTTCACGCGCACGCCGTCGTCGGCGGGCGTGCGGGGCTGAGGGGGCGCCTTGAACGCGGGCTTGGCAGAGGGCTTGGCAACAGGTTTGGCAAGGGGCTTGGCCGGCGGCCTTGCCCGCGGCCGCTCGGTGGGCGGCGGTGCGGGTGGTGGCTTCGGCCGGGCAGGCCGCACCGCGCGTTCGGGCGCCACGACGGGTGCCGCAGCGGGCGCCGCCGGCGCGGGCTTCGGCGCGGCAGCGGCGCCGGCGGGCGCGGCACGCGCAGGGCCGCCGCGCACGCGCGGCCGGCGGGGGTCGCGGGCGGGCTTGCCGGGCTTTACAGAGAGAGTCGGGCGATCGGCCATGTCGGGATTGGAGCATGCGGCCGGCCCCGCGCCGCCTGGCGCGCTATCGTGGTGTGATGAAACTGCTGGCCTGCCCCTTGTTGCTGCTGGCCCTGGCCGGAACGGTCGCCCAGGCGGCGCCGCCGCTGGCGCCGGCGGTGCAGGCGCAGCTCGACCGCGCCGTCATCGACTACGAGTCCGGCCACATCGATGCCGCCCGCACCGCCTTCGAGGCGCTGTCGCGGCGCGGCGTGCCGGCGGCGGACTTCAACCTCGCGGTCATGCATGTCAAGCGTCAGCTGCCCGACGCCAGCCTGGCCCGCGCCGAAGAACTGCTGGTGCGCGCGGCGCGCGGCGGCTTCGTGCTGGCGCAGCTGATGCTCGGCAAGAGCCTGGAAAGCGGCCAGCTCGGCCGGCGCGACCTGCAACAGGCGCACGACTGGTACGAGCTCGCCGCCGAGTCGGGCGCCGCCGAGGCGCAGCTGGCCATGGGCACCGCGCACTACCTCGGCCGCGGCCGGCCCAAGAGCGCCGCGCGCGCGGCGCATTGGTACCGCGAGGCTGCCAAGGCCGGCGATGTCGGCGCCGCCTACATCCTGGCCTCGATGTACGAACAAGGCGACGGCGTGGAGCGCGATCTGCGCCTGGCGCGCTACTGGTACCAGCGCGCCGCCGAGATGGGCGACGACGCGGCCCCGTTCAAGCTGAAGGAACTCGAGGCGCGCGAGTCGGCGTCGTGATCCGCGTGCGCCGGTAAGCCGGTGCGCCGGCTACAGCACCACCTTGACCATCGGGTGCGAGCTCAGCGTGCGGTAGAGCTCGTCGAGCTGCTCTCGGCTGGTGGCCGTGATGGTGAGCGTGAGCCCGAGGTAGTTGCCAGCCTTGCTGGGCCGCCGCTCGATGCCGCTGGCGTCGAAGCCGGGATCGAACTGCCGCGCCACGGCCACGATGGCGGCTTCGAAGCCCTCGACCTGCGCGCCCATCACCTTGATGGGAAACGCGCTCGGGTACGTGATCAGGCTCTCTTCGGGCGGAATCTCGGGCATGGCAGATCGTGTTCGAAGGCCGTCAGATCGACATCGTCTT
>JAIYDH010000255.1 GCA_027487585.1 Rubrivivax sp. | reverse complement strand
CAGAACAGCCTCGTCTTCCTGGGCGCGGCGGTGGTGGCCGTGCCGCTGGCGCGCCTGCTCGGCCTGAGCTCGGTCATCGGCTACCTGGCGGCCGGCATCCTGATCGGCCCTGGCGTGCTGAAGCTGGTGTCCGACCCCACCGACATCCTGCACTTCGCCGAGTTCGGCGTCGTGCTGATGCTGTTCCTGGTGGGCCTGGAGCTCGAGCCCAAGCGGCTGTGGTCGCTGCGGCGGCCCATCTTCGGCTGGGGCAGCGTGCAGCTGCTGGGCTCGACCGTGGTCATCGCCGCGGTGGCGCTGGCCGCAGGCCTGAGCTGGCAGCTGGCGCTGGTGGCGGGCCTGGCCTTGTCGCAGAGCTCGACGGCCATTGCGCTGTCGACCCTGGCCGAACGCAACTTGATGCCCACCAGCGGCGGCCGCAGCATCCTGAGCGTGGCGCTGTTCCAGGACCTGGGCGGCATCGTCGTCATCACGCTGCTGCCCTTGCTGGCGGTGCAGCAGGCGGTGGCTGCCGGCGGCAGTGGCTGGCTCACCGCGGCCAAGGCGGTGGCGATGGTGCTGGCCATCATCTTTGGCGGCCGGCTGCTGCTGCGGCCGGCGCTGCGCTGGATCGCCCGCAGCGGCACGCCCGAGATCTTCACCGCCGCCAGCCTGCTGCTGGTGGTGGCCACCGCGTCGCTGATGCAGGCGGTGGGCCTGTCGATGGCGCTCGGCGCCTTCCTTGCCGGCGTGCTGCTGGCCGAGAGCGAGTACCGGCGCCAGCTCGAGACCGACCTCGAGCCGTTCAAGGGGCTGCTGCTGGGCCTGTTCTTCATCGCCGTGGGCATGAGCATCGACTTCGCCGTCGTCATGGCGCACCCGGGCTGGATGGCCATCGTCGTGCTGGGCTTCGTGCTGCTGAAGGCGCTGCTGCTGGTGGCCATGGCGCGTGCGATGGGCATCCCGCTGGCCGAGCGGCCGGTGTTCGTGGTCATGCTGGCGCAGGGCGGCGAGTTCGGCTTCGTCGTGCTGCAGGCCGCTGGTGGCGCGGCGCTGGTGCCGGCTTCGGAGTCGAGCTTCCTGCTCGCCGCGATCGCCATCTCGATGCTGCTCACGCCGCTGGTGATGCTGCTCGTGGACCGCGTGCTCGCCCCGCGGCTGGCCGCGCGCGCGCGCGCGGCCTCGCCCGCGATGGACGAGATCGCCGAGGAGCAGACGGCGCCGATCCTCATCCTCGGCTTCGGCCGTTACGGGCAGATCGTGGCGCGGCTCATCAACGCCGAAGGGCTGGCGGCCACGGTGCTGGACCACGATGCCGAGCAGGTGGCCGGCGTGCGCAAGTTCGGCTGGCCGGCCTTCTACGGCGACGCCACGCGCCTGGACCTGCTGCGCGTGGCCGGCGCCGGCCAGGCCCGCGTGATCGTCGTGGCCATCGACGACATCGAGCAGAGCCTGGCCGCCGTCGACCTGATCCGCGAGCACTTTCCGCAAGCCACGCTGGTGGCGCGGGCGCGCAACACCACGCACTGGTACGGGCTGCGCACGCGCGGCGTGACGCACATCGAGCGCGAGACGCTCGACTCGGCGCTGATGAGCGGCCGCACCGTGCTCGAGCTGATGGGCTGGGAGCCGCACACCGCGCGCAACCAGGCGCTGCGCTTTCGCCGCCACAACATCGAGCTGCTGCACGAGATGGCCGCGCACCGCGGCGACGAGAAGGCGCTCATCGCGGTGGCCAAGCAGGGCCGCGAGCAGCTGGAGCAACTGTGGTCGCGCGAACGCGAGCAGCGGCGCGCCCGCAAGGCGCAGCGCGGCGAGGGCTTCGCCTCGCCCAGGGAGGATGGCGACGACTGAGCGCCGGGCCTGGCGCCGCGCCGCGGCGTGGATCGGCGCGTTGGGCATCGCGCTGCTTGCCGAGGGCCCGGCCGCGGCCTTCACGGCCGGCACGCACGAACTGCGGCTCTCACATGCCGGTCAGGAGCGGCGTGCGCTGGTGCACGTGCCGGCCCGCACCCTGGGTGCGCCGGCGCCGCTGGTGCATGCGCTGCACGGCGGTGGTGGGCATGCCGAGTCCTTGGCCGACGACGAGCGCGACGGCCTCATCTCGGCCACCGAGCGCATCGGCGCGCTGCTGCGCACGCTGCAGCGCTGAGGCGGCAGGCTGCCCGACTCAGGCTCTCAGGCCAGCGTGCAGGCCTCGTCGAAGGCCAGCCGCGGCCCGCGCGGGAACAGGCGCGACGCATCGCCGTAACCCAGCGCGCAGACGAAGTTCGTGCGCACGGTGGTGCCGGCCCAGAACGCGGCGTCCATCGCCGCGGCATCGAAGCCGCTCATCGGCCCACAGTCCAGGCCGAGCGCACGCGCCGCCATCATCAGGTAGCCGCCCTGCAGGCTGCTGTTGCGAAAGGCCGTGGCCTCGATGTGCGCCGGCTTGCCCACGAACCAGGCGCGCGCATCGGCGTGCGGAAACAGCTGCGGCAGCCGCTCGTAGAAGGCCATGTCCATGCCGACGACGGCCGTGACGGGCGCCTCGCGCACCTTCTGGCGGTTGCTGCCGGGGTTCATGCAGGCCTCCAGCCGCGCCTTGCCTTCGGGCGTGCGCACGAAGGCGATGCGCGCCGGGCTGCTGTTGGCCGAGGTCGGGGCCCACTTCATCAGCTCGTAGAGCTCGTGCAGCAGGGTGTCGGGCACCGGGTCGGGCTTGTAGCCGATGGCGGTGCGGGCCTCGGTGAAGAGTTGCGCGGTCGAGACGGTGAGCGGTGCGGTCATCGGGAAGGGCCGAAGTGCCTGCGGGCAGGCGAAGCGAGAATTCTGGGATGTTCCAGCCATCCCAGAACGACGTGCGGCGATTCTTCTGCGCCGCCTACCTGCGCCAGCGCGAGGGCCTGCCCCTGGAGCCGCTGCAGGCGATGGCGGCGCGCTGGATCGACCAGCACCCCGAGTACCACGCCGACCTGGCCGACGAGGCCGCGGCGCTGGCCGCCGTCTTCACGGTCGACGAGGGCCGCACGAACCCCTTTCTGCACTTGTCGATGCACCTGAGCATCGACGAGCAGATGGCGATCGACCAGCCCACCGGCATCCGCCAGGCCGTGGAGCTGCTGGCCGCCAGCCGCGGCTCGCTGCACACGGCGCAGCACGAGGTGATGGAATGCCTGGGCGAGATGCTGTGGGCGAGCCAGCGCAGCGGGCTGCCGCCGGATGGGCAGGCTTACCTCGAAGCGGTGCGGCGGCGGGCGACACGCTGAGCCCACCCACCGCTCGCGCTGAGCCCAAACCCCCGTTCGCGCTGAGCCTGTCGAAGCGCCGGCCGCCACCGACGCTGCCCGGCCCGCTCAGTCGTCCGCCCTCAGCGTGCGGCTGAGCAGGATCACCGGCAGCAGCCCCACCGCCACGATGGCCAGCGAGGGCAGCGCGGCCTCGGCCAGGCGCTCGTCGCGGGCCAGGTTGTAGGCCACCACCGCCAGGGTGTCGCTACCAAACGGCCGCAGCACCAGCGTCGCCGGCAGTTCCTTCATCACGTCGACAAACACCAGCAGCGCCGCCGCCCCCGCCGAGCGCTTGAGCAGCGGCAGGTGCAGCCGCCAGAACACGCGCGTGGCACTTCCGCCCAGCATGCGCGCGGTTTCGTCCACCGCCAGCGGCACGCGCGCATAGCCGGCCTCCACCGATTGCAGCGCCACCGCCGAGAAGCGCACCAGGTAGGCATAGACCAGGCCCAGCAGCGTGCCTGTGAACAGCGCCGCCGCACCCGCCTCGGGCCAGCGCTGCTGCACCAGGCCCACGGGCACCAGGATGCCCACCGCGATCACCGCCCCCGGCACGGCATAGCCCAGCGACAGCACACGCGCCGCGCTCGCCAGCGCGCGGCCGCCCCAGCCACCGGCGTCGCGCCGCAGCACGTAGGCCAGCGCCAGCGCCAGCGAGGTGGCCGTCACGGCCGCCACGGCCGAGAGCTGGAAGCTCGCCCAGCTCCAGGCGCGGAAGCGCTCCCAAGGCAGGCCGAACTCGCCGTACGCCGCCTCTTGCCACACGCCGTGCGCCAGCCAGGCCACCGGCAGCACAAAGCCCAGCAGCACCGGCAACGCGCACAGCAACACCGCACCGGCCGCGGCGCCGCCGCGCAGCGGGTGCGGCCGGGCCTCGCTGCCCTGGGCCGCCGTCTTGCTGCCGGCAAAGCGCATCTGGCGCTGCGCGGCCCGCTCGGCCAGCAGAAGCGCCGCCACCACCAGCAGCAGCATCGACGCCAGCTGCGCCGCGGCGACGCGGTCGTTCATCACCAGCCAGGCCTTGTAGATGCCGGTGGAAAAGGT
>JAIYDH010000150.1 GCA_027487585.1 Rubrivivax sp. | reverse complement strand
TGCCGATCTGCAGCGCGCTGGCGCCGAGCAGCAGCGCCGCGGCGGCCGTGCGCGCGTCGGCCACGCCGCCGGCCGCCACCACGGGCACCGGCACGGCGTCGACCACGGCCGGCAGCAGCGCGAACAGGCCGACGGCCTCGTCGCGCGCACGTGTGGCGTCGAAGGCACCCCGGTGGCCGCCCGCTTCGGCCCCCTGGACCACGACCACATCGGCCCCGGCCGCCACCGCCGCGCGCGCCTCGGCCACGGTGCTGACCGTGGCCCACCAAGCGATGCCGGCTGCCCGCAGCCGCGCCATCTGCGGCGGCGTGAGCAGGCCCATGATCGTGGACATCACCGTCGGCCGCGCCGCCACCACGGCATCGAACTGCGCGCCGAAGTCGGGCGGCAAGGCATCGCCGGCCCCGGGCGGCACGACCGGGCCATGCTGCGCCAGGAAGCGGACCACGCGCGACTCGTGTGCCGCATCGCGCTGCGGCGGTGGGTCGGGCACCCACAGGTTCAGCAGCAAGGGCGCCTCGGCGCCGGCCTCGGCGCGGAACTGCGCCACCCAGTCGCCGATGGCCTCGGGCGTGAGCATCAAGGCGCCCATCGCGGCCATGCCGCCGGCTCGTGCCACGGCGCCGGCCAGCGGCAGCGAAGGCACGCCGGCCATCGGCGCTTGCACCAGCGGCAGCGCCAGCCGGTGCGCGGCCGCAAAGGCCTGCGCGCGGGCTCGCGCGGCGCTCATGTCCGCGCGGGGGCGCCTGCGCTCACGGCGGGCATGACGGCCGGCACCAGGGCCGCGTGATCGGCCAACCAACGCCGCGACAGGCTGTCGTCGGCCTGCGCCGGGTGGAAGTCGGCCTGGCGGTACCGCTTCCACAGCGGGCGCGACACGGTGAGGAAGCCGTCGCGGCCGAACATGAAGCGCGCCGCGGCCGACCAGGTGGTGGGCTTCCACCAGCTGCCGTCGTGCCACAGGTTGTTGAGCGTCTGCCGCGCGGCGTCGAGCAGGAACATGGGCAGCACGACGCGGAACATGCCCACGCGCCACGCGGTGCCGCCGCCGAGTGCGCCGTACAGCTCGAACGCCGTGCTGCGGTGCTCGATCTCTTCGGCGCTGTGCCATTGCCACAGCTGCTGCAGCCGCTCGGGCGCGGCGGCCAGCACGCCGGGGCGCGCCAGCAGGTACTCGGCGAACACGGCCGTCAGATGCTCGGTGGCCGCCGTGACGGCCACCCAGTTGCGCACGTCGAGCGCTTCCACCTGGGCCCGGCGCGATTGGATGCGCAGCGCCCAGGCGTTGACGAGGCCCTGGCGCTCGAGGTGCGCATTGAACCGGGCGTGCACGTGGCGGTGCGTGGCCTCCTGGCCGATGAAGCCCCGCACCTCGGGCTCGAAGCGGGCGCGCTCGGCGGCGGGCAAGGCGGTCAGACCCTTCTTCAGCGAGTCGATGAACATCTGCTCCCCGGCCGGGAAGCTCATCGACAGCGCATTGAAGAACGCCGTGCGGAAGGCGTCTCCGGCCCAGTGGCGCGGCAGCGGGGTGTCGAGGTCGATGCCCAGGTGGCGCACGGTCAGGTCGGTGCTCACGGTCGCGGTCATGCGCGCCAGTGTCGCGCCTGGAGGCGCGCGCAGCAACCCTTGCCCGATTGGTGCACCATCGGAGCCATGATCGATCTGTCCATCCTCGACCTCGCGCCCATTGCCGAAGGCGCCACGGCGGCTGACGCCCTGGCCCACACCGTGGCTCTGGCGCGCCATGCCGAAGCGCTTGGCTACCGCCGCTTCTGGCTCGCCGAGCACCACAACATGGACGGCCTGGCCTGCAGCGCCACCGCCGTGCTGCTCGCCCACGTGGCGGCGCACACGAGCCGCATCACGCTGGGCAGCGGCGGCGTGATGCTGCCGAACCACGCGCCGCTGGTGGTGGCCGAGCAGTTCGGCACGCTGGCCACGCTGCACCCCGGCCGCATCGAGCTGGGCCTGGGCCGCGCACCGGGCACCGACGGGCCGACGATGCGGGCGCTGCGCCGCAGCCTCGAAGGCGCCCACGAAGACCGCTTCCCGCAGGACGTGCTGGAGCTGATGGCCTACCTGGGCCCGCCCGATGCGCGCGCGGTGGTGCGCGCCATCCCGGGCATGGGCACCGAGGTGCCGGTGTGGCTGCTCGGCAGCAGCCTGTACAGCGCGCAGCTGGCAGCCCACCTGGGGCTGCCATTTGCGTTTGCCAGCCACTTCGCGCCCGAGATGCTGCTCGACGCGCTGCAGGTCTACCGCAGCACCTACCGGCCCAGCGCACGCGGGCCGGCGCCGCGCGCGATGGTGGCAGTGAACGTGGTCTGCGCGCCCACCGACGACGAAGCCGCCGTGTTCTTCACCAGCCTGCAGCAGCGCTTTCTGGGCATGCGGCGCGGCCAGCGCGGCCCGCTGCCGCGCCCGGTGCCGAGCATGGACGGCCTGTGGAGCCCCGCCGAGCGCGAGCAGGTATCGCGCATGCTCTGGGCCAGCGCCGTGGGCAGCCCCGACACCGTGGCGGCGCAGCTCAACCGGCTGCTCGAGCTGACGCAGGCCGACGAGCTGATCGTCGCCGGCGCCTTCCACGACCCCGCTGCCCGGCTGCGCAGCCTGTCGCTGCTGGCCGGGGTGCGCGAACAGCTCGGCGTGGCCCTCCCGGCGTGACGTGGCCTGACGCCGCCTGACGAGAGTTCAGCCGCCGAAGGGCTGCGCCTTCAGCGTGCGCAGGTAGCCGATCAGGGCCGCCATGTCGGCCTCGGACATCGTCTTGTAGAAGCCGTAGCCCATCGGCGGCTTCAGCGGCGTGCCGTCGCGGCGCACGCCGTCGCGGATGGCGCGTGCGATCTCGGCATCGCTCCAGTCCTTCAGGCCCGAGGCATCGGGCGTGAG
>JAIYDH010000343.1 GCA_027487585.1 Rubrivivax sp. | reverse complement strand
TCGAGCTTCTGCATGAAGTGGCAGTGCCAGCGCAGACGGCTGGCGAAGCCGCGCAGGCCGTAGATCAGTTCACGGCCCTCCGCCTCGCGCTGCGGCGCGGCGCGAATGGCGGCTTCGGTGGCCTGGTGCACGGTGCGCATCGACAGCGTGCCAAAGGCCAGGTGCTCCGACAGCCGGCTGCAGCCGCGTTCCGCACTCAGTGGGCTGGACAGATTGCGCCGGTAGCCGAGCGCACGGCCGGCCAGGAAGCTGGCCAGTTCGCGCTGCGCGGCGGCTTCGCCCGCGGCCGGTGTGTCGGGCGCGGCGGCGAGGCCCAGCTCGCGCAGCGTGGGCAGCGGCGGCATCCGGTCGGGCGCGAAGCCTGGCGGCGCGACAAAGCAGGCCGGCACCGGCACGGCGGCGGCCTCCATGCGCTGCAGCCAGCGGCCGGCCCAGCCGCGGCGGTCTTTCAGGCGGCGCACCACGCCGGTCTGCGGCCACTCCGTCCAGGCCACGCCCTCGGTGCGGCACCAGCGGGCCACGGCGATGTCGCGTGTGTAGCTCCAGCCCGGGCCGGTTTCTTCGTGGCTGAACAGCTGCGTGTAGCCGAACGCGCGCCGCAGTTCGGCCAGCGTGGCCACGGCCTCGCCCACGCGCACCACGAGCGGCAGGCCACGGACGGCCAGGTCGTGGCGCAGGGCTGCCACACACTTCAGAAGATAGTCCACGTGCCGCGGATGGCACTCGGGGCTTTGCAGCCACGCGGGCTCGATGAGCACGAGGCCGAGCGCCGCGCCGCCAGGCGCCGTGGCGGCGGCGGCCAGCGGGGCGTGGTCGGCCAGGCGCAGATCGCGCTTGAACCACACCAGGGCGCCGGCCATGCGCGCAGCCTCCGTCGAGCGCGGGCTTACCGGACCAGCGGCCGCACCGTGGTGAAGCCGCCGTCGACCGCGATGACCTGGCCCGTCAGGCGCGCGGCGGCTGGCGACAGCAGCCAGTCCATCACCGCAGCCACCTCGTCGGCAGTCTGCACGCCGCCCAGCGGGTACTGCTTGCCGGCGCCTTCGCGCAGGGCGGGCAGCTTCAGCATGTTGGCGGTCATCGGCGTGTCGGTCATGCCGGGCGCGACAGCATTGATGCGCAGGCCCTGGGCCGCGTAGGTGGCCGCAGCGCCGCGCACCAGCGCCTCGACGCCGCCCTTGGCCGCCGCGATGGCCTCGTGGTTGGCCACGCCGATGCGCGCCACCACCGAGCTGGCGAACACCGCCGCGCCGGGCGCGCCTTCGAGTGCGGTGATCCAGGCCTGCAGTGTCCACAGGCTGCTCTCGAGGTTGACGCGCAGCACCTCGCGCGCTGCGTCCGCCTTGGTGCGGTGCAGCGGCGCGATCAGCGTGCTGCCCACGGCGTGGGCCAGGAACGAGGGCGCGGCGCCCAGTTGCTCGCGGCAGGCCGCGAAGGCCGCTGCGGCGCCTTCGGGTGTGGTGCAGTCGGCGGCGATGCGGGCGTCGGCTTCCACCTCGGCCAGCGCTGCGGCCTCGCGCCCGACGGCAGCCACGCGCAGGCCCCGCGCGCGCAGGCGGGTCACCAGGGCGCGGCCGATGCCGCCGCGGGCGCCGGTGACGAGGGCGATGTCATTGCAGTCCATGTCAAGTCCATTCAAGAGTTAGATGCGGCGCGCCAGCACCACGGCGGCGGCCGAGCCGCTGCCCACCAGGGCGCACCACAGGCGCAGCGGCCAGGGTCGCGACGGGCCGGCCAGCGCGGCGGCCTCGTCGCGGTGATGGCATTCGTCCTGCTGGCAGCGCTGCAGCAGCGGCAGCAGACCCTCGGGCGCGCCGTGCACGGCGATGTGGTCGATCTGCTGCTGGTAGTGGTGGTCGACGAAGGTCTCCACCGCGGCGATGGTGGCGTGCACGGCGCGCGGGCCGGCCAGTGCGGGCAGCGCGCCCGTCAGCCAGCCGGCCAGGCGCCAGGGGCCGAGCAGCGAGCTGCGGCGGTGCGAGGGCAGCCACGGTTCGATGAGCCGCAGATGCTCGGCCTCGGCCTCGCCGTGGCGTTGCGCAAAGGCCTGCAGCGCTGCATCGCCGCGCCAGCGGGCCACGGTGGCGATACCGCGGTAGATGAACACCGCGCCGGTTTCGCCGGCGTGGTCGGAGCGCAGCTCGCGCTCGAGGTGCGGGCTCAGGCCCGGCGTCGGCTCCCAGCGCCGCGCCAGCGCCTGCAGCGCCGGCCGCAGGTGCAGGAAGCCGCGGTAGGCGCGCTCCAGCAGCGGCAGCACACCCGGCAGCCGAGCCAGCCGCGCGAGCCAGCGCCAGCCGGGCAGGCGCTGCCACATGGCGACGAAGGCCGCGGCGCCGTCCAGGCGGGTGCCATCGGCGCGTTGCACGTGAAAGCGCGCCAGCAGCGCGGCGCGTTCGTCGGCGCTGCGTTGCGCGTCCTGGCTGATGTCGACGAAGCACAGCGCGCTGCCGGCGGTGCGATCGGCCAGACCCTGGGCATGCGCGATCTCGCGCCGGCAAAGCGGGCAGGCGCCGTCGTACAGGACGGTGAGCGTGTTGTCGCGGGTGGGCGGCAACTGCACGGGCTCGCTGTGCGCGACCGGCGCTTCGACAGGCTCAGCGCGAACGGAGGTGCTTGCGTGCGCTTCGACAGGCTCAGCGCGAACGGGGTCGGCCTCCCCCTCCGTTCGGGCTGAGCTTGTCGAAGCCCTTGCCGTTCGGGCTGAGCCTGTCGAAGCCCCGGGTCCGACGCCTCGGTTCATCAAAGCAACTCCCCCGCCTGCTGCAAGCCGCGCGTCGCCCGCGTCCACCACTGCGAGAAGCTGCTGCAGTGCCGCTCCACCGCCGGAAACAGCATCGGCGCCGCGTCCAGCCGCGCCAGGCGTTGCAGCCAGCGCGTCAGGTGCGGGTCGTCCACGCTGCGCACACGCGCCGCGCCGGCCAGTGCCAGCGCGGCCTCGGCGCTGCCCGTGTGCCAGCGCTCGGTGGTGACGGCGGCCATGGCCGCATCGACCCAGCGCCAGCGCGCCGCAGGCCAGGGCCAGGCCGCGTGGTGTTCGTGCAGGTACAGGCCGATGCACACCACATCGGCCGGCACCCCGACCGGCGGCGCACGCAGGGCCCAAGGGTGCACCAGCCAGACGTCGCGCCCGCGCAGCCGCTCGGCCGCAGCGGCATCGGGCCCGGCCAGCCCCAGTTCCGCCGGCGGCACGCCCTGCAGCGCCGGCTCGGCCGTGGCCGGCGCGCGTGCCGGGCCCGGGCCGGCCAGCGCCCGCGCGCCGCGCGCGGCCTCGTCGAGCGCTTCGTAGCTGCGGTCGATCACCGTGCCCTCGCTGTGCCAGGCCGGCGGCGCGTGCCGCGCCACGTTCTCGGCGTTGAACAGATACGGCTTGTGGCTGCCCGTGCCCGCCACCCACTGCCAGCTGAGGTGGTTGCTCGCCAGATCGCCATCGAGCAGATGCGCCACCAGCCAGTCAGCCCCCGCGCGCCAGTGCACGTGGCGCAGGTGCACCACATAGCTCGCCAGCCACATGCGCGCGTGGTTGTGCAGCGTGCCGGTGGCGTAGAGCGTGCGCACGGCCTCGTCGACCACGGGCACGCCGGTGCGCGCCTCGCGCACATCGGCCGGCAACTCGCGCGCATACGCGGCATCCGGCCGAGGCCCGGGGTGGATGGACTGCAGGATGCGATCGCCCTGCTGCGCCCAGGCGTGGCGGAAGAACTCGCGCCAGCCGAGCTCGAACACCAGCTTGTGCTGCACCGGCAGCGGGCTGCGCTGCTGCACGCCCGCCAGCACCTCGCGCAGCGTGACCAGCCCGTGCGTGAGGTAGGGCGACAGGCCCGTCACCGCGCCGTCGAGCCGGTTGCGGGTGCGCGCATACGCTGCCGGCTGCACGCGCGCGATGCGGGCCTGCGCGGCGCTGTGCGTGGGCGGCAGCGCATCGGCCCAGGAACCGATGGCGCCGTCGAACAGCGAGCTCATGCGACGCCCACCTCGCCGCGGCGGATGGCCTCGGCCCGCGCGACGACCGCGCCGCGCTCGGCCGCATCCAGCCGCGCCAGGTTCTTGACCTGCAGCGCCATGCGCGGGTTGCCCGCCAGGCGGCTTTCATGGCGCATCAGGAAGTCCCAGTACAAGGTGGTGAAGGGGCAGGCGCGCTCGCCGGTGCGCTGCGTGGGATCGAAGCGGCAGCCCTTGCAGTGCGGGCTCATGCGCGCGATGTACTGGCCGGTGGCGATGTAGGGCTTGCTGGCCATCACACCCCCGTCGGCGTACTGGCTCATGCCGAGCACGTTGGGCAGCTCCACCCACTCCACCGCGTCGACGTACACCGCCAGGTACCAGGCGTGCACGGCCTTGGGCTCCACGCCCAGCAGCAGCGTGAAGAGGCCCGTCACCATCAGCCGCTGGATGTGGTGCGCGTAGCCATGCTCCAGCGTCTGCGTGAGGGTGTCCTTCAGGCAGGCCATGGTGGTGTCGCCCGTCCAGAACCAGGCCGGCAGCGGCTCGTGCGCGCCGAGTTCGTTGCGCTCCAGGTACTCGGGCATCTGCGTCCAGTAGATGCCGCGCACGTACTCGCGCCAGCCCAGGATCTGGCGGATGAAGCCCTCCACCGCGGCCAGCGGCGCGCGGCCCGCTCGGTACGCGGCCTCGGCCGCGGCCACCACCTCGCGCGGGTGCAGCAGCTTCAGGTTCAGCGCCGCGGCCAGGTGCGAATGCCACAGCCAGGGCTCGCCGGGCCACATGGCGTCTTGCACGTCGCCGAAGCCGGCCAGGCGCTCGTCGATGAAGCGCTGCATCGACTGCAGCGCCTGCTCGCGCGTGACGGGCCAGGCGAAGCTGTCGCAGCGGCCCGGGTGGCCCTTGAAGCGCTCTTGCACGAGGGCGATGACCTCGCGCGTGGTCGCGTCGGGCGCAAAGGCCGCGCGCGCAGGCACGGCGCCCGGGCCTTGCGCGCCGAAGGGCTTGCGGTTGTCGGCGTCGTAGTTCCACTCGCCGCCCTCGGGCTGCCCGTCGGCGCTGATCAGCACGTGGTGCCGGCGCCGCATCTCGCGGTAGAAGTACTCCAGCCGCAGCTGCTTGCGGCCCTTGGCGTGGGCGGCGAACTCGCGCACGGTGCGATAGAAGTGGCGGTCTTCGCGCACATCCAGCGTCAAGCCGGCGGCCGCCGCGGCGGCGCGCAACGCGGCCAGCACGCGCCAGTCGCCGGGGGCCGTCATCACCAGGGCCTGGGGGCGCAGCCGGGCGATGTCGGCGGCCAGCTGGGCGGCCAGCGAGCCCGCCGCCGTGGAGTCGGCGGCACCCTTGAGCGCCGTGTAGTGCAGCGGCCGGCCGGCAGCGCGCAGGGCCTGAGCGAAGTGGCGCATCGCGGCCAGGAACATCACCGTGCGCGGCTGGCTGCTCCAGACATGGGTGGACTCCTCGGCGACCTCGGCCATCCAGACGGCGTCTTGTGCGGCGTCGAAGCCGTCGAAGGCTGCCGCGTCGGCATCGAGCTGGTCGCCGAGCACCAGCACCAGGTGGCGCAGTCGCTCAGCCATGGCTTGCCCCGGTGGCTTGCGGTGCGCGGGCGCCGCGGGCCGAGCGGCACGCGTCGGAGCAGTACTTCACCTCGGCCCAGTTCTTGGCCCAGGCACGCCGCCAGCTCATGGGCCGGCCACAAGCCACGCAGGGCTTGTGGGGCAGCGATAGCTTGTTGCCCTTGAAGCCGGTGGCGCCGACTGGGGCGGCGGAAGTGGGTTTGCCTGTGCGAGCCATGGGGTGAAGCATAGGCATTTGCGCGTCAGCACGGGTTCAGGCGCAGAATGTCCAGCTCAAGACGCGGTCAATACGTGTCAAACCGGCTGCAAGGAGATGGCATGAGCGATGTGGATGATGCGGTGGCACCCCCCGAGACGGCTTCGCCAGGGGCGGCCCCAGCCGACGGCGCGCAGCACGAGCCGCGCTACCGCAGCGGTGCCGTCGCCCGCATGCTGCGCATGCCGGTGGCCACCTTGCGGGTGTGGGAGCGGCGCTACCAGGTGTCGCAGCCGCAGCTCTCGCCCAGCGGCCAGCGCCTGTACAGCGCAGCGCAGGTTCAGCGGCTGGCCCTGCTGAAGCAGCTCAGCGACCTGGGCCACGCCATCGGCAGCCTGGCGCGGCTGGATGTGGCGCAGCTGCAGCAGGTGGCCGATACCCACAACCGCACGCTGTCGCAGACGGCCGGCGTGGCGGTGGCCGCTGCCACCATGCAGGCGGCCGTGCCGGCGCTGCCGGCCGAGCCGGCGCCCAGCGCGCGCGCCCCCGAGCCGCCGCGGCCCCAGCCCGCGGCACCCGGTCGGGGCCGCAGCATCGGCTCGAAGGCGCCCGCGCCCGCCCAGCCCTGGCGGGTGCTGGTGGTGGGCAAGCTGCTCGGCCAGCGCTTGAAGGGCACGGTGCAGCAGTCGCTGGCGCCGGCCGGCCGGCTGCTGCATCTGCAGGGCCCGTTCGAAACGCTGGAGGAAGCCGCCGCCCAGCCGCTGGCCGCCACCGCCGACGCCCTGCTGGTGTACGCCCCCAGTCTGCAGGACGACTGGCTCGACCGCCTGGTGGCGCTGATGCCCGCCTGGCGCGGCAAGCCGATGGCGGTGCTGTACGGCTTTGCCACCGAGCGCACCTGCCGGCTGATGGGCCGTGTGACGGGCCTGTCGCTGCTGCGTGGCCCGCAGAGCGACGCCGCGCTGGCCCAGTGGTTGCGCGGCTGGCGCCAGCAGATCGACGTGCCGCCGCCGGCGACGGGCGCGCAGCTGTCGTCGATGCCGGTGCCGGCCCGGCGCTGGGACGACGAGGCGCTGGCCTCCTTCGCCACCCTGTCCACCACCATCGCCTGCGAGTGCCCCAAGCACATCGCCGACCT
>JAIYDH010000219.1 GCA_027487585.1 Rubrivivax sp. | reverse complement strand
TCACGGCCGAGGGCCGGCAGGTCGGCTGGGTCGTGGCCACCAACGTGTACGTGAAGACGGCCCAGGGCTGGCGCCTGGCGGCCCACCACGCCAGCCCCGCCGAACCGCAGGAGCCGCACGCGCCCGTGATGGCCAGCGCGGAAGGCCCGAACACGCTGCACTGAGCCCTTGCAGCCGCACCGCTTCGACTACCAGCCGCCGCCCTGGCTGCCCGGCGGCAACGCACAGACGATCTGGGCCGCCCTGCATGCACGGCGCTTCGACGGCGAGCCGCCGCGCTTCGTGCGTGAGCGCTGGGCCACGCCCGACGGCGACTTCGTCGACGTCGATCACCTCGCCGATGCCTCCGGCCAGGTGGCAGTGCAGGCGCCGCGCCGGCTGGTGCTGTTCCACGGCCTGGAGGGCAGCAGCGCCAGCCAGTACGCGCAGGCCTTTGCCGCCGTGGCGCGCGCACGCGGCTGGGCCTACAGCGTGCCGCACTTCCGCGGCTGCAGCGGCGAGCTCAACCATGCGCCGCGGGCTTACCACTCGGGCGACTACGAGGAGATCGGCTGGATCCTCACCCGGCTGCGCGCGATGAGCCCGCAGCCGCTGCTCGCGGTGGGCATCTCGCTCGGCGGCAACGCGCTGCTGCGCTGGGCGCAGGAGGCCGGCGACAGCGCCGCGGCCACGGCCGCCGCGGTGGCCTCGGTGTGCTCGCCCATCGACCTGGCCTCGGCCGGCCGCGCCATCGACCGCGGCTTCAACCGGCGCGTCTACGCACGCATGTTCCTGTCGACGATGGTGCCCAAGGCGCTGCGCAAATGGCAGCAGCACCCGGGCCTGTTCGACCGCGAGCGCGTGGCCGCCGCCCGCACCATCTACGCCTTCGACGACGCCTTCACCGCGCCGCTGCACGGCTTCAAGGGCACCGACGACTACTGGCAGCGCGCATCCGCCGCGCCGCACCTGGCGCGGCTGCGCATCCCGGCGCTGGTGCTCAATGCCGGCAACGACCCCTTCGTGCCCGCGCACGAGCTACCGCAAGCCCACCAGGTGGGGCCGAAGGTGACGCTGTGGCGGCCGGCGGGTGGCGGCCATGTCGGCTTTCCGCACGGCGGGTTTCCGGGCCGCGTGCAGCAGATGCCGGCGGCGGTGGCCGGCTGGCTGGCCGACCACGCCTGAGAGCCTGAGACGCCGGAGCAAGCCATGGACGACATCGTCAAGGCCGCGCTGAAGAGGTGGCCGAACGTGCCGCACTGCCACGGCTGGCTGGCACTCGACGCACGCGGCCAGTACTTCATGCGCGACGACCGCGTGCAACAGGCGGGGCCGTTCCCGGCCGTGAAGGGCAGCCGCATCGACCACGACAAGCTGCGCGAGTTCATCCACCGCAACTACGCGGCCGACGAGCACGGCGCGTGGTTCTTCCAGAACGGGCCGCAGCGGGTGTATGTGCAGCTCGAGGCGGCGCCCTACGTGTGGCGCGTGCAGCCTGGGCCCGGCTTTGCCTTGCTGGCGCAGACGGGGCAGGCCGCGGGCGCGCTGCGCCAGAGCTATCTCGACGAGCAGGGCCGGCTCTTCGCCGACACCGCGCTCGGCTTCGGCCTCGTGCACACCATGGACATCGAACGGGCCGCGCAGGCGGTCGAAGAAAGCACAACGGGCGCCTGGGCGCCCGTCGAGATGCCGTTTGCGCAGATGCCTGCGCGCTTCGGCTACCGCCTGCTCCCGCAGGCCTGAACCGCCTGCCGAGCGGTTTACTTCGAGGCCGCGGCGGCCGGCGCCGGCACGGCAGGTTCTGCCAGGCTGCCACCGCCCTTGTTGGCCAGGTAGACCACGGCGCGACCGACTTCGAGATCGCTGTACTCGCCGCCGCCTTGCGCGGCCATCGCGCCCTTGCCCTTGAGCGCCGAGTTCAGCAGCGCCTCGTAGCCCGTCTTCAGGCGCGGCGCCCAGGCCGCGGCGTCGCCGGTCTTGGGCGCGCCGGCGGCACCGGCGGCGTGGCACACCGTGCAGGCGGCCTGGTAGACCTGTTCACCGGTGCGCAGCACGGCGGGGGCCGAGGCGTCGCGGATCTCGATCTTGCCCACGCGCTGCAGGCGCTGGGCCACGGCCTCGGCGCCGAGCGCATCGGAGCCGGCCGCCGGCTTGGCGCCGAAGTCGACGTAGTTGACGAGCAGGATGATCGCCACCACCGGCACGACAAACGACGCGACGACGGTCGCGACCAGTTGCTTGGGCGTGCGGATCGGACCCTCGTGAGGCTCTTCGGTCGCGGGGCTGTGGTCGCTCATCGTGGGATCGCTCGAAGGTGCTGCGCGACCGAGGCCGCGTGGTGGGCCGCCACAGACAGTGCGGCGGACAAAACCCGAAGATTATAGGAGCCGAGCCTGCAGGCAGCTGACGCCCGCCACGGGCCGCACTTTCACCGTGGCCGCGCGGGCTAGAATCGCCGGCTTGACCGCGCGGCGACCGTGGTGAAATGGATATCATTCAGCCCTCCGAAGGCTGCGTTGCAGGTTCGATCCCTGCCGGTCGCACCACCGCTCACGCCGTCTCCGGCTCGAATCGGTCTGACTTGGCTGGCCTGTGCCGCAAGCTGCGCGAGCGTGGCGCCATGGTTCACGTCATCGGCGACGCCCATACGCCCGAGGCACTGCGCAACGCCAGCGCCCCGTTCTTTCAGTGGATGCCGCCGGAGGCCTCGCCACCCACAGGCGCCACTCCCCAGCCCGCCAAGCCCCCTGCTCCGCCCAAGCCCAGGCTGCGGCCCAAGTCGGTCGTCAGCGCGATCAAGCGGGTGGCGGCGGAGTCACCCGATGGGCGCGTACCTGCGATTTGCTTGACCTGCGCCTTGAGACGGGCGGCCATTGGTCCGTCGCATTGGCCGCAGCACCCGACTCGGCCTCCGCTGCTTCTGCCACCGAATGAACCACCAAGCCCTCTCGTCCTTCATCTGGT
Source organism: Rubrivivax sp. (assembly GCA_027487585.1). Classification (GTDB taxonomy): domain Bacteria; phylum Pseudomonadota; class Gammaproteobacteria; order Burkholderiales; family Burkholderiaceae_C; genus Rubrivivax. The sequence goes on along the minus strand of JAIYDH010000219.1, from coordinate 10,113 downwards.
CTGTCGCCGACCTGCTGCGTGGCGACTACAAGCAAAGCGAGTACGGCCGCGTCATCCTGCCCTTTACGGTGCTGCGCCGGCTGGACTGCGTGCTCGAAGCCACCAAGCCCGCCGTGCTGGCCGAGTTCGAGGCCAAGACCAAGGCCGGCCTGAACCCCGAGCCCTTCCTGCTGCGCAAGGCCGGCCAGAGCTTCTTCAACACCAGCCCGCTCGATCTGGCCAAGCTGCTGGGCGACCAGGACCACATCCGCCAGAACCTCTACGCCTACATCCAGGGCTTCTCGCCCGCGGCGCGGGACATCTTCGAGCGCTTCGACTTCCACACGCAGATCGAGCGGCTGGCCAAGGCCGACCTGCTCTATCGCGTCACGGAGAAGTTCGCCAACGTCGAGCTGCATCCCACCCAGGTGGACAACGCCGCCATGGGCGCGGTGTTCGAAGAACTGATCCGCAAGTTCGCCGAAATCAGCAACGAGACGGCCGGTGAGCACTTCACCCCGCGCGAGGTGATCCGGCTGATGGTGAACCTGCTGTTCATCGAAGACGACGACGTGCTCACCCCCGGCAACGCCGTGGTGCGCACGATCTACGACCCCACGGCCGGCACCGGCGGCATGCTCAGCGTGGCGGGCGAATACCTGCTGGAGCACAACCCGCGGGCGCGGCTGACGATGTTCGGCCAGGAGCTCAACGACGAGAGCTACGCCATCTGCAAGGCCGACATGCTGATCAAGGGCCAGGATGTCGCCAACATCGTGGCCGGCAACACGCTCAGCGACGACGGCCACGCCACGCGCAAGTTCGACTACATGCTCTCCAACCCGCCCTTCGGCGTGGAGTGGAAGAAGGTCGAGAAGGCCGTGCGCGACGAGCACGAGAAAAAGGGCTACGACGGCCGCTTCGGCCCCGGCCTGCCGCGTGTGAGCGACGGCAGCATGCTCTTCCTGCTGCACCTGGTGAGCAAGATGCGCCCGGCCGTGGAAGGCGGCAGCCGCTTCGGCATCGTGCTCAACGGCTCGCCGCTCTTCACCGGCGGCGCCGGCAGCGGCGAAAGCGAGATCCGCCGCTACGTGCTGGAGAACGACCTGGTGGAGGCCATCGTCGGCCTGCCCACCGACATGTTCTACAACACCGGCATCGCCACCTACGTGTGGATCCTCTCCAACCGCAAGCCGGCCGACCGCAAGGGGCAGGTGCAGCTGATCGATGCCAGCGGCTTCTGGCAGAAGATGCGCAAGAGCCTGGGCGCCAAGCGCCGGGAGATGAGCGACGAGCACATCGCCACCGTGACGCAGCTGTTCGGCAGCTTCACCGAGGCCGAACTGATCACCGTGCTCGGCGCCGATGGCCAGGCCGCGGGCGAGCCGCAGCTGGTGACGGGCACCGACGACGACCCCCAGGCGCCCGAGGGCGGCCGGCTGAAGCGCGTGCCCATCTCGCGCATCTTCAACAACCGCGACTTCGGCTACACGACCATCACCGTGGAGCGGCCCCTGCGCGACGAACACGGCCAGCCGGTGCTGGGCAGCAAGGGCAAGCAGAAAGGCAAGCCGCAGCCCGACAGTGCGCTGCGCGACACCGAAAACGTGCCGCTGGCCGAGGACATCGGCGCCTACTTCCAGCGCGAGGTGCTGCCTCACGCGCCCGATGCCTGGGTTGACGACGAGAAGAGCAAGGTGGGCTACGAGATTCCGTTCAACCGGCACTTCTACGTGTTCGAGCCGCCGCGGAGCCTGCACGCCATCGACGAGGAGCTGAAAGGGGTCTCGGCGCGCATCGTCGCGATGCTGGGGGAGTTGGCAGAGTGAGCCTGCCCGCGTACCCGGCCTACAAGTCCAGTGGGGTCGACTGGTTAGGCAGGATTCCCGACCACTGGGGTATCTCGCAGAGCCGGCGCATGTTCGCTGTGCGGAGCGAACCGGCACTGCAAACGGACAAGGTGCTCACAGCGTCGCAGAAGTACGGCGTTCTCTACCAGTCCGACTTCGTCGCATTGGAGGGGCGACGAGTGGTTGAGGTCATCCTCGGCCTCGAAAACCTGAAGCACGTCGAGCCTGACGACTTCATCATCAGCATGCGCAGCTTCCAGGGCGGCATCGAGTGGTGTCGGCTCCGTGGCTCGACTAGCTTTCACTACGTCATGCTCAGGCCCGTGAAGAACGTGTGGCCGCCGTTCTTTGCGCATCTGCTCAAGTCATCCGTTTACATCCAGGCCCTGCGCCGGACGACAGATCTCATCCGTGATGGTCAGGAACTCCGCTTCTCGAACTTCGCGCAGGTTGACCTACCTGTGATTCCGCTCGAAGAGCAAAAGTCGATTGCCGCCTTTCTCGACCACGAAACCGCCAAGATCGATGCGCTGATCGCGGAGCAGGAGAAGCTCATCGCCCTGCTGGCCGAGAAGCGCCAGGCCACCATCTCCCACGCCGTCACCCGCGGCCTCGATCCCGATGTGCCGATGAAGGACTCGCCGCTCGAATGGCTTGGAAGGATTCCGGCGCACTGGTCGATTCGGCGCCTGAAGCACGTTTCGCCGTTCATCACTGTCGGCATCGTGGTGAACCCAAGCGACTACATCTCGGAGGATGGCCTGCCATTCATCTACGGAGGGGATATTGGCGAAGGGCACATAGACGTGGACCGATGCCGTCGGATTTCCCCATCGGATAGTGCGAGGCAACCGAAGACTCAATTGCAGACAGGCGACTTGCTGACAGTACGCGTCGGTGCGCCAGGGGTAACCGCCGTTGTGCCGGAAGCTTGTGAGGGCGGCAACTGTGCGTCCGTGATGCTGATTCGCGGCGGCAATTTCGATTCAGACTGGCTCTGTTACGCCATGAACAGTCGGGTGGTTCGCTACCAAGTTGAGGTCGTGCAGTACGGGGCGGCGCAGGAACAGTTCAATATCCGTCATGCCGTCGACTTTTCTGTACCCACACCGCCTTTGCATGAGCAATCGAAGATCAGCCGGCTTCTCAATGGCGAGATGTCGAGGATCGATGGTTTGGTGTTTGCTGCCAGAGAAGCCATCGCGCTGCTGAAGGAACGCCGCTCCGCCCTCATCACCGCCGCCGTCACCGGCCAGATCGACGTGCGCGGCGCCGCGGGCGCGGCGCAAGACCAGCCGCAACCGACAGGCGCGGCCCTGGCCCCCTAGCCGGCGGCCCCGCCCGCCGGGCGCTGGGCAAAAAGTGCGGGCGCCCGCCCTTGCTGGCAGAAAAGTTCAGGGCCTGAGGATTTTCCTGGCCGGGCTCCGGGCCGCTCCACCCCGGCGCGGGCGGCGGGCCTCGCCCGAAACTGATCGAAAAGTTTCTCCTGAGGCCGCTTCTGGCCATAATTCCAGCGGCCTGGCGATTTTCCCGCCCGAAGTGGCCGATCCAAGCCCCTGCGAGACACGACTGCGATGACCGACCTTGGCTACGCCTGGATCCAGGCCGCGGTAGGGGCGCCCGATTTCCTGGGCCCCCGGCGCGCCCGGCTGGCGCCCGTGAGCCGCATCGAGCGGCTGGCCGACGGCTCGCTGTTGGTGCCGCACAAGCTGGCGCCCGCGCCCACGCTGCTGCAGCAGGCCCTGTTCGCCCTCAAGCACGAGGGCGTGCACCTGGCCCTGCTGGCCTGCGCGCTGCGCCGCCTGCCGCCGCACGAGCTGGCGGCCCAGGCGCGGGCCAGCCCCAACGGCGTGTACGTGCGCAAGCTGGGCCACCTGTGGGAGGCTCTGCACCGCGAGCAGCTGCCGGGCCTGGAGGCCTTCAGCGTCGCCTCGGCCTACGCGCCGCTGTTCGACCCGCAAGCCCACTTCGTGGGCCCCGAGCGGCGCGACGCGCGCTGGCGCATCGCCTTCAACGGCCTGGGCGACCACGGCTTCTGCCCCGTGGTGCGCAAGACGCCCGAGCTGATGGCACGCACTGCGCGCGACACCCTGGGCCAGGCCCAGGCCTTTGCCAGCGAGGTGGGCCCGGCCCTGCTGGAACGCGCCCTCACCTGGGCCTACCTGAGCGAGACCGAGGGCTCGTTCGCCATCGAAGGCGAAGCGCCCACGCACGACAAGGCCACGCGCTTTGCCGCCCTGCTGCGCCAGGCGCACGCGCAGCGCCCGCTCACCGAAGAGCTGCTCGTGCAGTGGCAGAACGCGGCGCTCTCCAACCCGCTGGACCAGGCGGTGCAGTTCCGCACCCAGCAGAACCGGCTGCAGAAGGATGTACCCGGCGCCGCCGGCGTGACCTACGTGCCGCCCGAGCCCGAGCTGGCCGCCGAACTGATGGACGGCCTGATGCGCCTGGCCAACCAGCGCCCGGCCACGCTGGACGCGCTGGTGCACGCGGCGGTGGTGTCGTTCGCGTTCGTGTTCATCCACCCCTTCATGGACGGCAACGGGCGCCTGTCGCGGTTTCTGCTGCACCACTGCCTGGGGCAGTCGGGCCTGCTGCCGCCGCAGTTTTTGCTGCCCATCTCGGTGGCCATGAAGAAGCACGAGGCGCAGTACCTGCAGGCGCTCACGGCCTTCAGCAAGCCCGCGCGCGAGCTGTGCCGCGTGACGTGGGCGGGCGACGAGCACTACGCCTACGACTGGCGGCCCGATGCCGACCCGTGGTTCCGGTACATGGACCTGACCGATGCCGCCGTCTTCACGCTGGACATGGCGGCCGCGTCACTGGACACACACATGCGCCAGGAGGTGGCCTTCCTGGGGCTCTTCGACCAGGTCAAGCGCCACATCGACGCCCGGCACGACCTGCGCGGCAGCGACCTGGCCACGCTCATCATCACCACCTTTCAGAACGGCGGCACGCTGTCGCAGAACCGCCGCAAGCGCGTTGCCGACCGCGTGCAGCCCCACGTGCTCGACGCCGTGGAGGCCGCCGTGAGCCGGGCCATGCGAGGGGAATCCCTGGAAGACGACTGAAGACTGACGCCCATCCTGGCTGACGCGCACAGAATCAGGGCCTGCACCGGGAGCTTGCGTGCCGTCACTCCACCAGGAAATCCACTTCGAGACCGAGATCTGCAGCCACCTGGCGGCACACGGTTGGCTGTACGACGAAGGCGCGGCCGGCGCCTTCGACACCGGCTCCGGCCTGTACCCGCCCGACCTGCTGGCCTGGCTGCAGGCCTCGCAGCCCGACAGCTGGCAGCGCCTGCACAAGACCCACGGCGCCCAGCTGCCCCAGGTGCTGGCCGATCGCGTCCGCAAGGGCCTGAACGAACGCGGCACGCTGGAGGTGCTGCGCCGCGGCGTGGAGATGCTGGGCCTTAAAGAGCCGCTGCAGCTGGCGCAGTTCAAGCCGGCGCTGGGCCTGAACCCGGCCATCCAGGCGCGCTACGAGGCCAACCGGCTGCGCGTGCTGCGCCAGGTGCACCACTCACCCAACGCGCCCAAGGACGCGCTGGACCTGGTGCTGTGCCTGAACGGTGTGCCGGTGGCCACGGCCGAGCTGAAGTCGAACTTTACCCAGAGCGTGCATGACGCGGTGGACCAATACCGCTTCGACCGGCATCCCCATCCCAAGTCTGCGAAGGGCGGCGTCACAGAGCCGGTGCTGGGCTTTCCGGGTGGTGCGCTGGTGCACTTTGCCGTGAGCCAGAGCGAGGTGATGATGGCCACCCGCCTGGCCGGCCCGGCGACCCACTTTCTGCCCTTCAACCGCGGCAACCAGGGTGGCGCTGGCAACGCGCCCAACCCGCAGGGCTTTGCCTCGGCCTACCTGTGGGAAGAGGTGTGGGCGCGCGAGAGCTGGCTCGACATCCTGCACCGCTACCTGGTGGGCAAGCGGGATGAGAAGAAGCAGCTCAAGGCGGTGATCTTCCCGCGCTACCACCAGCTCGACGCCACGCGCAAGCTGGTGGCCGACGTGCTGGCGCAGGGGCCGGGCCAGCGTTACCTGATCCAGCACTCGGCCGGATCAGGCAAGACCAACTCCATTGCCTGGACTGCACACTTTCTGGCCGACCTGCACGACGCGCAGCACCACAAACTCTTCGACAGCGTGCTGGTGGTGAGCGACCGCAACGTGCTGGACGCGCAGTTGCAGGAAGCGATCTTCGACTTCGAGCGCACGACGGGCGTGGTCGCCACCATCACCAATGAGTCGGGCAGCAAGAGTGCTCAGCTGGGCCAGGCGCTGAAGGACGGCAAGAAGATCATCGTCTGCACGATCCAGACCTTTCCGTTCGCGTTGCAGGCGGTGCAGGAACTGGCAGCCACGGAGGGCAAGCGTTTCGCCGTCATCGCCGACGAGGCGCACAGTTCGCAGACCGGCGAGGCGGCAGCCAAGTTGAAGCAGCTGCTCTCAGCCGAGGAATGGGCGGAGGTGCAGGACGGCGGCGAGGTGGACACCGAGGTGCTGCTGGCGGCACAGATGGAAGCGAAGGCCGCAGGAGGCGCCACCAAGGGCCTGACTTACGTCGCCTTTACCGCCACGCCCAAAGCCAAGACGCTGGAACTGTTTGGGCGGAAGAACGCGGACGCTGGGCCCGACGGGCTGCCCCAGGCCTTTCACGTGTACTCCATGCGGCAGGCCATCGAGGAGGGCTTCATCCTCGACGTGCTGAAGAACTACACCAGCTACAAGCTGGCCTTCAAGCTGGCGCACGACGGCCAGGAGGTCGACGAAGCGCAGGTGGAGCGCAGCGCCGCGATGAAGGGGATCATGCAGTGGGTTCGCCTGCACCCCTACAACATTGCGCAGAAGGTGCAGGTGGTGGTGGAGCACTACCGCGAGAACGTGCAGCCGCTGCTGAACGGCAAGGCCAAGGCCATGGTGGTGGTGGCCAGCCGCAAGGAGGCGGTGCGCTGGCAAAAGGCCATGCGCGCCTACATCCAGGGGCGCAGCTACCCGCTGGGGGTGCTGGTGGCCTTCTCTGGCGAGGTGCACGACACCGAGAGCTTCCCGGAAGCCGTGACCGAGACCAGCCCGCACCTGAACCCGGGCCTGAAGGGCCGCGACATCCGCGAGACCTTTGCCGGGCCCGACTACCACCTGCTGCTGGTTGCGAACAAGTTCCAGACCGGCTTCGACCAGCCGCTGCTGTGCGGCATGTACGTCGACAAGATGCTGGGCGGCATCCAGGCCGTGCAGACGCTGTCGCGCCTGAACCGGGCACACCCGGGCAAGGACACCACCTACATCCTCGACTTCGTGAACGACCCGGCCGAGGTGCTGAAGGCGTTCAAGACCTACTACGAGACGGCGGAGTTGGAGAGCGCGACCGACCCGCATCTGGTCTACGACCTGCGCGCCAAGCTGGACTCCGCGGGCCACTACGACGACTTCGAGGTGGAGCGCGTGGTGCAGGTGGAGCTGGACCCCAAAGGCACGCAGAAGGAACTGGACGCCGCCATCGCGCCGGTGGCCGACCGACTGTTGAAGCGCTACAAAGCTGCGCAGACCGAGAAGGCCAACGCCGACGCACTGGGTGACGACAAGGCGGCGAAGGCAGCCAAGGACACGCTGGACGCACTGGTGCTCTTCAAGGGCGACATGGCCGCGTATGTGCGCCTGTATGCCTTCCTGAGCCAGATCTTCGACTACGGCAACACGGCCATTGAAAAGCGCTTCATCTTCTTCAAGCGGCTGCTGCCGCTGCTGGAGTTCGGGCGCGAGCGCGCGCAGCTGGATCTCTCCAAGGTCGTGCTGACGCACCACACGCTCAAGGACCGCGGCAAGCAGCCCATGACGCTGAATGCCGATGGCACCTACAAGCTGCCGCCCATTGACGCCGTGGGCAGCGGGACGCTGCAAGAGAAGCAGCAGGCCTACCTGAACGAGATCATCGAGAAGGTGAACGGCCTGTTCGAGGGCGAGCTGACCGACGACGATCAGCTGGTCTACGTGAACGGCGTGCTCAAGGGCAAGCTGCTGGAGAACGAGACGCTGGTGCAGCAGGCTGCCAGCAACAGCAAGGAGCAGTTCGCCAACTCACCCGACCTGAACAAGGCCCTGGTAGACGCGATCATCGATGCGTTCGAAGCGCATCAGGCGATGAGTTCGCAAGCGTTGGGGTCGGCGAAGGTGCAGGCGGGGTTGAAGGACATTCTGCTGGGGCCGGCGCAGTTGTACGAGGCGTTGCGGGCGCGATCGTCACAAGGCCGCCCCGATGCTTCTGTGGGTCGATGAGCTGGGCAAGCTTGCGCCACACACAGTTCAACGTGTCCCCCACGGTGGCAGGTTTGGTGTGGATTCGCGCCACGACCTGCCTCACTTGCGGCTGTGAGTTACCTCACTCCACTGAACCTCGCCGCCAGCGCCCGCGCCGTGCGCGCCAGCAAGGTGGCATCCACGCCCACCGCCACGAAGCGCGCGCCCAGCTCGATGTAGTGGCGCGCCAGCGCCTCGTCCACCGCCAGGATACCCGGCGCCTTGCCGGCGGCCAGGATGCGGCCGATGGCCATGTCGATGGCCAGCTGCACGTCCGGGTGCCCGGGGTTGCCCAGATGGCCCATCGACGCCGACAGATCCGCCGGCCCGATGAACACGCCGTGCACGCCGTCCACGGCCGCGATCTCGTCGAGCTGCGCCAGCGCTGCGGCCGTCTCCACCTGCAGCAGCAGGCAGATGCTGTCGTCGGCTTCATGCAGGTAGTTCGCGTGTGCGCTCCAGCGCGACGAGCGCGCCAGCCCGCTGCCCACGCCGCGCACGCCCTTCGGCGGGTAGCGTGTGGCGCGCACCAGCTCGCGCGCCTGCGCGGGGGTTTCGACCATCGGCACCAACAGCGTCGTCGCGCCGATCTCCAGCACCTGCTTGATCAGCGTGGCGTCACCCTGCGGAATGCGCAGCACCGGCTGCGCCGGGTACGGCGCCACCGCTTGCAGCGCGCCGAGCATCGAGCGCAGGTCGTTGGGGCCGTGTTCGCCGTCGATCAGCAGCCAGTCGAAGCCGGTGGTGGCGCACAGCTCCGCGGCGTACGGGTCGGCGAGGCCCAGCCACAGGCCGATCTGCGCACCCGGCTGGGCGATGCGTTGCTTGAACAGGTTCGGGGGCGTGTGCATCAGACGAACCTCAGCGAGATGGAGCCGAGCGGCCCGTAGTCGGCATGGAAGGTGTCGCCCGCGGCGCAGGCCACCGGGCGCGTGAAGCTGCCGCCGAGCACGATCTCGCCAGCGGCCAGGCTTTCACCATGCGGCGCCAGCTTGTTGGCCAGCCAGGCCACGCCGTTGCCGGGATGGTTGAGCACCGCGGCACCCAGGCCGCTTTCCTCGATGACACCGTTCTTGAACAGCAGCGCACCGGCCCAGCGCCAGTCCACCGCGTCGGGGCGCATCGGCCGGCCGCCGAGCACGATGCCGGCGTTGGCCGCGTTGTCGGCAATCGTGTCCAGCACCTTGCGCGGGGCCTTGGTGTGGCGGTCGAACTGCTCGATGCGCGCGTCGATGAGTTCCAGCGCCGGCACCACGTAGTCGGTGGCGTTGAGCACGTCGAACAGCGTCACGCCCGGCCCGGCCAGCGGGCGCGCCAGCACGAAGGCGAACTCCACCTCCAGGCGCGGCACGATGTAGCGCGCAGCCTCGACCTCGCTGCCGTCGCGCAGCAGCATGCTGTCGAGCAGCGTGCCGTAGTCGGGCTCGGTGATCTGCGAGGCGATCTGCATCGCGCGCGAGGTCAGGCCGATCTTGTGGCCGATGGTCTTGCGGCCGGCCTGCAGCTGCAGGCGCACCCACTCGCGCTGGATGGCGTAGCTGTCGGCGATGCTCATCGCCGGGTGGCGGCGCGAGAACTGCTCGAGCTGCACGCGGCTGCGCTCGGATTCAGCCAGCTCGCGCGCCAGCATGGCGTGTAGGGTGGTCTCCATCGGGGCCTTCTTGTGCGTCTTGTGCGTGGGGGCGCGGCGCAGTGTCACCAGTGGCGCGACTAGCCACAAGCAAGCGTTTGGCCCGTTCTATCAAGCAGCCCTTGATAAAGCAGGAGCGCAGGCTCAGCCCGACACCGCCTGCCAGCTCTTGATCCAGCCCGCCAGGAACTCGCCAAAGCCTTCGGCGGCCGGCGAGCGCGTGCGCACGGCCGGCGCGTACAGGCACACCTTGCGCATCGACTCCGGCGCCAGCACGCGCCGCATGCTCAGGCCGAAGCTGCGCGCCATCACGCCCACGTAGGCCGGCGCCAGCGTCACCGCCAGGCC
>JAIYDH010000182.1 GCA_027487585.1 Rubrivivax sp. | reverse complement strand
TGCTCCAGCGCTGGCCGAGCGTGGGCCCGGCAACGGGGGTGCCTGCGGGCATGAGGACGGCCGCGTTCGGGGCGGTCGTGGCGACGGCGTTTTCCATGGGCTGGATCTTGGCTGCCGCGCGCCGAAACTGAAGCCGGAACAAGCCGTGGAAGACGGTTCTCTTCACGCCACGGCGGCAAGGGTGCGACCCTAAAGTTCGCCCCACGATGACCGACTTGCGTCTCAAGCCCTTCGACTTCCAGGCCGCCGTGGCCCGCGCCGGGCTGCGCCCGGATGGCATGCCCGCGACGGGCGGTGCACAGAGCGCGCCAGGCGTGCAGGGCGGCTTCAAAGCGGCCATGTCGACGGCGCTGCAGGACGTGAGCCGCAGCCAGATGGAAGCCAGCCGGCTGCAGCGCGAGGTGACGCTGGGCAACCCCGAGGTCAGCCTGGAGGAAACCATGGTGGCCATGCAGAAGGCCCAGATCGGCTTCCAGGCCACACTGCAGGTGCGCAACCGGCTGGTGCAGGCCTACTCGGAAATCATGAACATGCAGGTCTAGGAGCGCGGGCGGCATACGATGGCGGGATGACCATCGACTGGACTTCCTTCTCGCCCGCGTCGGCCTTGATCGGCGGCGGGCTCATCGGGCTGGCGTCGGCGATGTATCTGCTGCTCAGCGGGCGCATCGCGGGCATCACCGGCATCCTGGCTGCGCCGCTACAGGCGCTGTGGCAGCGGCGGTCGCTGGCGCCGCAGCGGGTGCGCCTGCTGTTCCTGCTGGGTCTGGTGCTGGCGCCGTGGGCTTGGGGCCTGGTCGCGCCGTTGCCGCAGGCCACACTCGGAGCGCGTGGCGCCGTGCTCGTGGCCGCCGGGCTGCTGGTGGGCGTGGGCACGCGGCTGGCCAACGGCTGCACCAGCGGCCACGGCGTGTGCGGTCTGGCGCGGCTGTCGGTGCGCTCGCTCGTCAACGTGTTGGTGTTCATGGCGGCGGGGTTTGCCACCGTGTTCGTGGTCCGCCACGTGCTGGCAGGCTGACGCCATGCGGAACACCCTGAACCTCGTCGCCCCCTTGGCCGCCGGCCTGGTGTTCGGCCTCGGCCTCATCGCCGCCGGCATGACCGACCCCGCCAAGGTGCTGGCCTTCCTCGACCTGGCCGGCGCCTGGGACCCGAGCCTGGCACTCGTGATGGGCGGCGCCATTGCCGTGGCGCTGCTGCCCTTCGGCTGGGCCAAGCGGCGGGGCCGAACTCTCGCGGGCCAGCCGGTGCAGTGGCCCGCCGCGCGCGGCATCGATACCCGGCTGCTGCTCGGCGGGCTGCTGTTCGGCATCGGCTGGGGCCTGGCGGGGCTGTGCCCCGGCCCGGCGATCGTGGCGCTGGCCGCGGGCCTGGCCGATGTGTGGCTGTTCGTGCTCGCCATGCTGGCGGGCCTGCTGCTGGTGGACGTGGTCGATGGCCGCCGCTGAATTGCTGCTGCGCCAACCTGCTGGCCGACCCGGCCACGAAACAGGCTGCGCGGGCGTGGCGAGGGCAACGGGATCGACGGCGCTGAAAATCGCTGACGGTCGCTGACAGTCGCTGACTATTGCTGATGGCCGTTGCTGGCCGCGGAGCCGCCGATCGGCCGGCTCAACAGCGCGGGTAGCGCAGCGACTCACCCCGCACGGTGCAGATGTGCGCGCGGCCCATCGCGCTCACGCTCACGCGCACGCGCAGGCCGCGGGCGCTTTCGAGGTCGAAGCCGGTGCCGGGCGAAGCGGAGCGCCCATCGGGGCTCATCTCGATGTGGCCGCTCGACGCGAGCATGACACCACCGTGCTCGTGTTCGCTTGCGCTGCGCAGCTGGCAGGCCTGGCCGCTGCCGCAGGGGCACGCCGGCGTCGCCGCCACGGCCCAGCACCATGCAGGGCCACCGAAGGCGTTGACGTGCAGCGGCCGACCCTGGCGCGTGGCTTCGAAACGCGCCTCGTTGACGTCGGCGGCCAGCGCCTCGGCGGCGCCTTGCAAGCGCTCGCGGTCGACACGCGCAGCGAAGTTCGGCATCGCCAGTGCGCCCAGGATGGCCAGCACGGCCAGGGCCACGACGATCTCGATCAGGGTGAGACCACGGCCACGGTGCAGGGCGTGCATGGTCTGGGGTGCAAGATCGGGTGCCACGCAGCGGCCGCGCGTTCAGCGGTTCCAGCAGCCGGCGCCCGGGCCGGCCTGCGCGAAGCCTTGCCTCACCTCGAGCGTCAGCTGCGCGCAGGCGCGGTCCTTGGCCTGCGCGCCCTGGGCCACGGCGGTGGCGCGGTAGGCCTCGCCGCCGACGATGTCCAGCGCGATGGCGTAGCGGCCCTGCGGGCTGGTGGGCGCCGCGCCTTGCAGCGCCCCGATGTCCGAGGCGTACAGGCCATGCGCGTTGCGGTGTTGTTCCTGGGCCTGCTGCACGCGTGTGAGGGCCTCGATCGCATCGAGTCGACCGGCGCGCAGGTTCTGGCCTTGGAAGCTGCCCAGGCCCAGTGTCAGCAGCAGCACCGCCAGCGCGAGCGCCGCCAGCAGCTCCACGAGGGTGAAGCCGCGCGGTGCCTGGTGCCTGGTCAGGGCGGGGGTAGGGCGGTGAGGCATGGCTCGGCGCCTGTCACTCCAGCGCCAACAGTCGGCGGCGGCGCTGGGCGGCCTCGATCCAGCGCTGCAGCGTGCGTTCGGCTGAAGGCGGCAGCTGGTGCCATTCGCAACCGATGCGCACGCCGCGGTCGTGGTCGCCGAGGCTGCTGACATGGGCCATCGTGGCCGGCGAGACGAAGCGCGTGGTGGCGTCGAGATCGACGGCAATCTCGCCCAGGCGCGTGCCGGCCTCGAGCGCCGGCACGTCGGCCGGGCACCAGAGCGCGCAGCCGCCCAGACTGAGGTCGAGCACACGCAGCGTCAGTGCCATCTCGGGCATGGCGGGATGGCGCATGCGCGCCACCGGGGCGCAGCGCGTCGGCGTGAGCACGCGAAACGCGCTGCGCCGCTGGAAGCGGTAGAGCGACGCCGGCAGATCCAGCTGCAGGCTCGCGTGGCGCTGCCCGCGCACCAGCACGAGGCCGCCGATGTCCCACTGCAGCTTGATGCGGTCCATGTAGGCCACGGCCACGCCTTCGTCGGCCTCGACCAGGCGGTCGAGCGCCGGCAGTCCAGGCTCCACGCTGAAGGTGAGCTGTCGCCGCTGCTCGTCCACCGACGACAGCGTTGCACTGAGCGCGCTGCCATCGGGGCCGCTGAGCACCACGGGATGCGGGCCGTCGCGCAGCTGGCGCAGCAGCGTCAGGCACTCCTGCGGGTGGCAGACGCGGAACGGACTCCACGGGTCGTCGCCGGACTCGGCGTCGAGCGCGGCGGGCAGGGCGTCCTGGACCATGGCCGTCTTCGGGATGCCGGTGCCGCGTCAGTGCAGCGTCTGGCGGCGGCCTGCCAGGGCGTCATCGAGCCCGTGCAGCCAGGGCTCCGCCAGATGCCGGATCTCGGCGTCGTTGACGAGGATGCGCTGCATGATGCGTGACTTGATGCGCGCCGCCTCCCGCAGATGGGCCGTGGGCACCAACGCGGCTTCGCTGGCGGGCGCGTCGGGCTCCTGCGCGGCGTGCTTGAGCTGGCTGATCAGCAGCACGCAGGCGCCCTCGAGCTTGACGACCTCGTCCCAGCGGCCGGCGCGGGCCGCGGTCAGCATGTCGGCGCTCGCACGCTCGATCGCTTCGTAGTAGCTCAGCAGCTGCGGGTCCATGGCGACGGCGTGGTGGGTGGGCACGGGTGTGCGGAGGGCATGCGCTGCGGGCCTCAGCGACGCGCCGTGGTGCTGGTGGCGACCGTCGGGCCGATGGCGGCCCACGCCTCCTGCAGTGGCAGCACGAGCTGGCGGCACTCATCCAGCGCGGCTTCGTCGTCGTGCAGATTGGCCATCGTCAGACGGCGGGTGAGGTAGCGGTAGAGCTCGTCGAGGTCGCGCGCCAAGACGCCGCCGGCCGTCAGGTCGAGCCCGGCGCGCAGGCCTTCCTCGACGATGCGGACAGCGCGCGACAGGGCGATTCCCTTGTCGGCCCGACGGCCGGAACGCATCGCGCCGCGCGCCTGCGCCAGCGCCTCCATGTAGGCGTCGAACAGCAGAGCCACCAGTTCGTGCGGTGTGGCGACGGCCACGCGGGCCTCATTCCCGACCTGGTTGTAGATACCTCCCGCGTGCTGCGGGCTGGTGGGGCGGGCGGCGAAGGGGCTGTGGAACATCGGACGGGTCGCCAAGTGATGAAGCAGATGCTTCTTTTATCGGCGTCCCGTGGGCTCGCTTGAGGCGGCGCGGGTCGGGAAATGAACCCGCGAACCCCCTCTCAGCGCTGGGTGCTGTTGCCGCCCAGCGCCGTGAGCTGCTGGCTCACGTAGCCCGACAGCGCATTCAGCCGCGACAGGTTGGCGTCCATGGCCGAGTACTGGGCCACCAGGCGGGCGCGGAAGCGGTCGACCCGGTCGTCCAGTGCCGCCTGACTTTCGCTGTTGACGCCAATGCGCTTGCGCAGACTCTCGGTGCGTGTGCTCAGGCTGCCGTCGACGCCCAGCACCTGCTGCGCCAGGTCGGCGTAGCGGCGCGCGATGCCGTCCTTCTGCGGGTCGGTGTCGTCGGCAGCCAGCGCCTTGCGCAGCTCCGGCAGGTTGGACATGGCGTTGTTGAGCTTCGTGGTGTCGACGGCGAGCGTGCCGTCGCGCTGCATCGACAGGCCCACTTCCGACAGGTTGCGAAAGGTCGATGAGGCCTGCGAGCCCGTGGCCACCAGGCTGCGCAGCTGCCGCTGCAGACCCGTGGCGGCGGTGTCTCCCTGCAGCGGGCCGCCGACCTTGCTGCCCGGGTCGAACCGCGTCTGGTCGGCGATGGACTTGGCCAGGTTGTTGTAGGCGGTGGCGAAGTCCTGCACCGCGGTGCGCACGGCGTCGCGGTCGTTCGACACCGAGACCTCGGCGCTTGCGCCGGCACGTCGCAGCCTCAGCGTCAGACCCTCGGCGACGCCGGACACGTCGTTCGAGGCCGACTGCACCGAGATGCCGTTGACGGTGGCGCGCGCGTTGCCGGCGGCCTGCTTCAGCTCCAGCCCATTGCCGCCTGCCACCGGGTTGTAGGCGAAGCGCGACAGCCCGACACCGTCGGCGGGCGCGCCGCCATCGTTGTCGCTCACCGAGAGACGGAAACCGTTGTCGACACCGGTGTCGGTGGAGCGCAGGGCCAGGCGCGCGCCGGAGGAATCGGTCACGATGCTGGCCGTGACCCCGGCGCCCGCGGCATTGATCTTGTCGCGCAAGCTGCCCAGCGTGTCGCTGCCGGTGACCGTGATGGAGACGGGGTCCCGTCCGACCCTGGGCACGAAGTTCATCGGGGGCTGTTCCCAGCGGCCCATCTGCAGCGTCATCACGCCGCTGCCCACCGCGTCGGTCGCCGAGGACAGGCTCGTGGAACCCACCACGGTCTGGCCGGTGGCCAGCGAGTCGACGCTGACGGCATAGTTGCCCGCTGCCGCGTTGCCGCCGCCAATGGCCTGCACCGCCGCCTCGTCGGAACTGGTGGCCTTGGACTGCGTCCACAGCGAGCTGTTTGTCAGCCGGTTGGCGGCCGTCTGCAAGCCGCTGAACAGACTGGACAGCTGCCCAAAGCTGGAGACCTGCGTCTGCAGCTCGCGCGCCTGGCTTTGCAGCTGGCTCATGGGCCGCCGCTCCAGGGCGACCAGTTGGTCGACCATGGTGTTGATGTCGACACCGCTGCCGATTCCCAGAGAGGTGATGGCGGGCATGGTTTTCTCCTTGGACGGGACTGGGCCGATGGAAAGACCAAAAGGGCCCCGAGAGGTGGCGGATGCCCCCCCTCAGAGCCCTGTATCGGCCCCGCCTTTCGGAACTTGAGCCTGGCGTGTGACGGGTTGTGAACGACCGTGATCAGCGCTGCAGCAGGCTCATCACCTGCTGGGGCAGCTGGTTGGCCTGGGCGACCATGGCGTTGCCCGCCTGCTGCAGGATCTGCGCACGCGACAGGTTGGCGGTTTCAGCGGCGTAGTCGGCGTCCATGATGCGGCTGCGCGCGGCCGACTGGTTCTCGCTGGCCACCATCAGGTTCGAGATCACGTTCTGGAAGCGGTTCTGCACGGCGCCGAAGGTCGCGCGCTGGCTGTTGACGGCGTTGATGGCCGTGTCGATGGCCGTGATCGCCGCCTGTGCGCCGGCGGCGTCGGTGATGGCGGTGGGTGCCGTGGACGTGCCCGTGATCACCGCAGTGCCCACCACGTTGGTGATGGTCGTCGCGCCGGACCAGTTGAAGTTGTCGAAGGTCAGGCGGTCGATCAGGCTGCTGCTGTTGGCGCCGATCTGGAAGGTGTTGGTCCCGGTCGAGGCGAGGATGCTGACGCCGTTGAACTGCGTGCCGCCCAGCGTTCGCGTCGCCTCCTGCGCCATCTGCAGGTACTCGCGGTCCAGGCTGATGCGGTCTTCGGCGTTGTTCGTGCCGTTGGCGGCCTGCACGGCGAGCTCGCGCATGCGCTGGAAGATGTCGCTGACCTTGCCCAGAGCGCCTTCGCCCACCTGCGACAGCGAGATCGCATCGTTGGCATTGCGCATGGCCACGTTCATGCCGCGCACCTGCGTGTTCATGCGCTCGGCGATGGCCAGGCCGGCGGCGTCGTCCTTGGCGCTGTTGACGCGCAGGCCCGAAGACAGGCGCTGCATCGAGGTCGACAGCTGGCCCTGGCTGGCGGCCAGGCTGCGCTGTGCATTGAGCGATACGAGATTGGTGTTGATCGTCTGGGGCACGGCGGCTCTCCTGGAGGAACGGCGGGTGGTTCGGTGGGCGCTTTGCGTTGCCGAGGCACCGAAACGCGCCACCGAATGTTGCAGCCGTGTCCGTGAAGGAGGTCGCGCGAAAAGGGCTGCCGAACTGGGTCAGTTCGCAGCCGCCAGGCAACGAGCCCGCCTGGGGCGGGCGCAGTCCTTTTCGCGCGGGCCGGCGTGCTGCCGGCGCGACGATCAGCGCAGCAGGCTGAGCACCTGCTGGGGCAACTGGTTGGCCTGCGCCACCATGGCGTTGCCCGCCTGTTGCAGGATCTGTGCGCGCGACAGGTTGGCCGTTTCGGCGGCGTAGTCGGCATCGACGATGCGGCCGCGCGCGGCGGTCTGGTTCTCCACGGCCGACATCAGGTTGGACACCACGTTCTCGAAGCGGTTCTGGCGCGAGCCCCAGGTGGCGCGCTGGCTGTTGATCTCGTTGAGCGCCGTGTCGATGCTGGCGATGGCCGCCTGGGCGTTGGCCGCGCTGGTGATCTGCACCGTGGGGGTCGACGTGCCGGTGATGATCGCCGTGCCCGTGACGGCCGTGATGTTGGTGGTGCCCGCCCAGTTGTAGTTGCTGAAAGACAGGCGGTCGATGTTGCTGTTGTTGTTGGCACCGATCTGGAAGTCGTTGCTGCCGGTCGACGCGAGGATGTTGTTGCCGTTGAACTGCGTACCGCCCAGCGTACGCGTCACTTCCTGGGCCATCTGCACGAACTCGTTGTTCAGGCTGACGCGGTCGGCGTCGGTGTTCGTGCCGTTGGAGGCCTGCACGGCCAATTCGCGCATGCGCTGGAAGATGTCGCCGGTCTTGCCCAGCGCGCCTTCGGCCACTTGCGACAGCGAGATCGCGTCGTTGGCGTTGCGCAGCGCCACGTTCATGCCGCGCACCTGGGTGTTCATGCGCTCGGCGATGGCCAGGCCGGCGGCGTCGTCACGGGCCGTGTTGACGCGCAGGCCCGAGGACAAGCGTGCGATCGAGGTGGCCAGGTCGCCCTGGCTGGACTTGAGGTTTCGCTGGGCGTTCAGCGAGATCAGGTTGGTGTTGATACTGGACATGTAAAGCTCCGAATGGTGATGGTTGACCCTAGGCACTTGCCTGGCAGCCGCCGCGACTGCCGAAACTGTGCGCACGCGGCGGTGGCCTGCAACGCCCCCGGCGCACGGCGGCTGTTCTCAGCCACCGCTTTGCCGGGGAACCCGCCCGGGCCAACCAGTTCCGCCGTGTCACTGCCGCGTTGCCGCTGCTGTGCCGCGACCTCCTGGTGGTCCGGACCCCGCAGCCCCGAACTGGCGGCCGCGTTGAGGAGGTTTTCGTCGCGGCCGCCGGAAGCTACATCGGCGAGGTCGCGCGATAAGGGCATGCAAAGGAGCCCTGTTTGCTCTCAAGCAGCGGCCAGGGTTGGCGTCTGACGTGCGGGTGCCACTTGTACGGGCTTGTACGGGCTTGTACGGGCTTGTACGGGCTTGTACGGGCATGGACCGCCTGGCCCATCACTCAAGGGGCCTGCATCAAAGCGGGGATGGCTCACCCGCGATGCAAAGAGCCCGCCGGAGGCGGGCTCGGTATCTCTCGTGCCTGCCGGCAGGCTGCCGGCGGCCCGCTCAGCGCAGCAGCGACAGCACCTGCTGCGGCAGCTGGTTGGCCTGTGCCACCATGGCGTTGCCGGCCTGCTGCAGGATGCTGGCGCGCGACAGGTTGGCGGTCTCCTGCGCGTAGTCGGCGTCGACGATGCGGCCGCGTGCGGCGGTCTGGTTCTCCACGGCCGACATCAGGTTGGACACCACGTTCTCGAAGCGGTTCTGGCGCGAGCCCCAGGTGGCGCGCTGTACGTTGATCTCGGTCAGGGCGGTATCGATGCTGGCGATGGCCGACTGGGCGTTGGCCATGTTGGTGATCTGCAGCGTGGGCGTCGACGTGCCGGTGATGATGGCCGTGCCCGTGACGGCCGTGATGTTGGTGTTGCCCGCCCAGTTGAAGTTGCTGAAGGACAGTCGATCGATCAAGGTGTTGTTGTTGGCGCCAATCTGGTAGTCGTTGCTGCCGGTGGAGGCGAGGATGTTTGCGCCGTTGAACTGCGTGCCCCCCAGCGTACGCGTCACTTCCTGGGCCATCTGCACAAACTCGTTGTTCAGGCTGATGCGGTCGGCGTCGGTGTTCGTGCCGTTGGCGGACTGCACGGCCAACTCGCGCATGCGCTGGAAGATGTCACCGGTTTTGCCCAGCGCGCCCTCGGCCACCTGAGCCAGCGAGATCGCGTCGTTGGCGTTGCGCAGGGCCACGTTCATGCCGCGCACCTGGGTGTTCATGCGCTCGGCGATGGCCATGCCCGCGGCGTCGTCGCGGGCGGTGTTGATGCGCATGCCCGAGGACAGGCGTGCGATCGATACCGCGAGGTCGCCCTGGCTGTCCTTGAGGTTGCGCTGGGCGGTCATGGATATCACGTTGGTATTGATGCTGGGCATGGAAAGCTCCGAAAAGTGATGGTTGGACCTGGGCACTTGCCCGGCGGCCGCCGCGACTGCCGCCTCTGGGCGCACGCGGCGGTGGCCTGCAATGTCCCCGGCGCGTGGTGGCTCTTCCAAGCCGCCGTTTTGCCGGGGAACCCGCCCGGGCCAGCCAATGCCGTGTCACTGCCGCGTTGCCGCCGCCGTGCCGCGACCTCCTGGTGGTCCGGACCCCGCAGCCCCGACTGAGCAGCTGCGTTGAGGGGTTATCGATCGGGTCTGCCGAAGATTTAGGCCCTGAAACACCCTTTTTTCTGATGTCACGCACAAAAGCGCCGCGCGGGGGGTGCTGTTCGGGGCATCCCCAGGGCCGTGACAGCGAGAACATGCCCAGGCACAGGCACGGCCCGAGGGCTCCTGTGCCGGCCGGCGCCGCTGGGGCTCCGGTCGAGGCTGGAGACCCCATGAACCGCACAACCTTCTACGCCCACCCTGCCGAGCCAAGCCGGGCGCCTGCCCAGCCCTGCAGCCTGCCCACCCCGCGGGGCCTGCAATGAGCGCCTCGGCATCGGCGCGCCATTCGCTAGAGGCGCAGGGCGCCCGCCACTGGCAGGCCGGTCGCGACCACCTGTTGCGGCGCGACTGGGCCGCCGCCGTCAGGGCTTTCGAGAGGGCGACCCGCGCCACGCCCGGCGACGCCCTGTACTGGTTGAACCTGGCCAACGCGCGGCGCCGCGCCGGTGCCTTCGAGGCCGCCGAGGCCGCTGCGCGCCGGCTGCTGAAACTGGAGCCCGCTCACGCGCTGGGCCAGCAGGTGCTGGCCGACGTGCTGGCCAGCCAGCATCGCTACGCCGAGAGCGCGGCGGTGTTCACGGCGCTGGAGGCCGCCGGCACCCAGGATCCCGAGTCGATGGCGCGCCACGCCAGCATGCTGCTGGCGCTGTGCCGCCCGCGCGAGGCGCTGGACGTGTTGATTCGGGCGCTCGGTGTCAACCCGGGCGTGGTGAGCGTGCATAACCTGATGGCCGACGCGTTCCGCGACCAGCTTCTCAAGCGCGAGGCCGTGGAGTGCCTGAAGACCGTCCGGGCCCTGCAGCCCGACAACCTCGAGGCGCTGAACCAGCTGTCGTTCGAGAAGCGCTTCATCGCCGACTGGAGCGAACTCGACGCCGACATCGAGAGCATCGCGCGCAGCCTCTCGGAGAGCCCGCAGCAGCGCCCGCGCGTGGTGGCGGCCTTCGGCACCCTGTCGTTGCCCTTGCCGGCGGCCTTGCAGCGCGTGGCGGCGGCGCAAGAGTCGGCGGCCTTCCAGGCCGGCGCCCGACTGCTGCCGCGCCTGGGCGCTGCTGCGCGCGCGCGGCGGGTGGCGCGTGCCCGCGTGCGCGTGGGCTTCGTGAGCTACGACTTCCGCGAGCACCCCGTGTCGCAGCTGCTCGTGGAGGTGCTGGAGCAGATCGACCGCAGCCGCTTCGAGGTCGTGCTGTACAGCAGCGGGCCCGACGACGGCTCGCCGCTGCGGGCGCGCATCGCCGCCGCGGCCGACCGCTTCGTGGACATCCGCGGCCGGTCCGACGCCGAAGCAGCTGCCCGCGTGCGTGCCGACGAGATCGACCTGCTGTTGGACCTGGCCGGGCACACCCGCGGACACCGCATGGGCCTGTTCGCGGCGCGGCCGGCGCCGCTGCAGCTGGGCTACCTGGGGTACCCGGGCACGACGGGCGCGAACTTCATCGACTACTTCGTGGGCGACGCCATCGCGGCGCCGCTCGCCCACGAGGCGCAGTTCAGCGAGCGGATCGTGCAGCTGCCCGGTTGCTTCCAGCCCAACGGGCGCTGGCGCCCGCTGCCGCAACCCATGACACGTGCCCAGGCCGGCCTGCCGGAAGACGCCTTCGTGATGTGCACGTTCAACCACACCTACAAGATCGGCCCGCAGGCCTTCGACGCCTGGTGCCGTGTGATGCACCGCGTGCCGCGTGCGGTGCTGTGGATCCGCGAGAGCAACGGGCAGCTGCACGACAACGTGCGCCGCGAGGCGGCGCTGCGCGGCATTGCGCCGGAGCGCATCGTGTTTGCGCCCCACGTGCCCTACGACGTGCACTTCTCGCGCCTGGCGCTGGCCGACGTCTTCGTCGACACCTGGCCGTACAACGCCCACACCACGGCCGCCGATGCCTTGTGGGCCGGCGTACCGGTGCTGACGCTGCCGGGGGAGAGCTTCGCGTCGCGCGTGGCGGCCAGCATTCTGGCTGCCGTCGGGCTGGAAGGCCTGGCGATGGGTTCGGTCGAACACTACGAAGCCGCGCTGGTGACCATGGCCACGGACCCCGAGGTGCTGCCGGGCCTGCGCGCGCACCTGGTGGAGAACCGGCTGCAGCTGCCGCTGTTCGACACCCCTGCGTACACACGGCGCCTGGAGGCGGCCCTGGCAGCGGTTTGGCGGCGGTGGTGCGAAGGGCTGCCACCGCAGCACGTGGCAGCCGATGAGCTGGCCACCGCAGTACCCCAAACGCCGATCGGACACCCCGCATGAACCTCTGCGACACCCGCCCCTGGACCGTGCAACTCGCCAGCGGCCTGCGCCTGCAGCTGCCGCCGTCGCTCAGCAGCCTCAGCACCTACGTGGCGCTCGAGCAGGAGCGCTGGTTCGAGCCCGAGATCTCGCTGGTGCGCCACTTGATGCAGCCCGGCGAGGACGCACTGGACATCGGCGCCAACCATGGCTTCTACGCGCTGGAGATGGCCCGTTGCGGGCCCGACAGCCACGTCTGGGCCTTCGAGCCCACGCAGGCCCCCCGCCGCCTGCTGACGGGCAGCGTGCGCGACAACGGCTTCGAAGAGCGCCTCACCGTGGTGCCGGCGGGCCTGGCCGAACATGACTGCGAGGCCGAGTTCAACGTCAGCGAGCACAGCGAGTTCAACCAGCGCGGTGGTGGCACCGGGGCGGTGGAACGGGTGCAGCTGTACGCGCTCGACGGCTTCCTCGAGCGACACGCGCCAGGGCGGCGCATCGGCTTCGTCAAGCTTGACGCCGAGGGCGAGGAGCCGCGGATCATCGTCGGCGGCCGGCGCTTCTTCACCGAGCAGCAGCCCGTGGTGGTGTTCGAACTGAAGCACGGTGCCCACGTCAACCTGGCCTTGCTGCAGCAGTGGCGGGCGCTGGGCTACGGGATGTTCCGGTGGAGCGAGCCGCTCTCGCTGTTGCTGCCCTTCGACGAGAGCGAGGCCGAGCTCGACTTCGCGCTCAACCTCGTGGCCGTGACGCCCCGCCGCCAGGCTGAGCTGGCCGCGCGCGGGCTGCTGCTCACCTTGGAGGCGATGGCCTCCAGGCCGGTTCCGGCGGTGGGGTCCGAGGCGCTGTCGATCTGGTGTGCGACGCCCGCCTTGGCAGACCAGGGCGCTCCGGGTGCGGCCGCGGTGCAGGCCAGCGGCTGGCTGCAGGCCGTGGCCGCGGTGGCGGCTGCGCACGGCCAGGCGGGCCTGAGCCCGGTAGAGCGCGTGGCCTGCCTGATGGCGGCGAATGACAAGGTGGACCCGCGCACCGCCACGCCCGAGGAGATGGTGCTGCGCGTTCACGTGCTGCACGCGCTGGGTCGGCAAACGGCTGCCCTGAAGCTGGCCGGCGCGGTGCTGCAGCAGTGGCGGCCAGGCGCCGCGCAGGCCGAAGTTGGCCTGCCCGCGGTGCCGCCCGAGCGGACCGACCTGCGGTTCGTGCCCCAAGGCTCGCCGCGCGACTGGTTGCGCCAGCGGCTGGCAGAGTACGTCACCAGGCGAAGCGCCTGGTCGTCGTACTTCCAGCCCGGCAGCGCCGCCAACTGGGCCGCGCTCATCACCCGCCCCGATCACTCGCCAGAGATCGAGCGGCGCTATCTGCTCACCCACCTGGTGAGCGACCGGGTTCCTTCGACATCAGCCCTCCGATGGCTGCCTGACGCGGCCAGCACCGCCAACACGGCCATCTGGCAGGTGCTGATAGACGCTGCCCACCGGGCCACCGCCACCGCGGTGGCGGCGACGGCTGCGCCGCGCGGCGCTGCAAAGACCACGCGGCCGCACACGGGCTCGCCGCTCGTCAGCCCTGGCGTCTTGACCGAATTCACGGCGCTTTTCGAACTGCCGAACACGCTGCTGAGAACCTAGCCTCCGGCTCTTGGTGCGCTGCACCGCCTCAAGAAGGACTTCCGTGCCCGAAACCCTCGACGACGCCCCCTCGTGGCTGCTGCACACCGATGGCGGCTTGGCGCTTCATGTGCCGGCCGATCTGGCGAGCCAGACGACTTCTTCGCTGCTGGAGTTGGAGCGGTGGCATGAGCCTGACACCCAGCTCCTCTCGAAGCTTCTCGCCCCAGACGCCATCGCGCTGGACGCGGGTGCCGACCACGGGATGTACACGGTCGCGCTGGGCCGGCATCTCGGCAAGGGACGGGTCTGGGCGCTCGAGCCGGACGCGTCTGCGCTGCGGCGTCTGCAGAGCAGCGTGCAGGCCAACGGTCTGCAGGAGCGCGTGGCGTCGCTGGCCGTGCAGTTGTCCGGCCCCGGGGCATCGGGCGATCGCCAGGACACGCTCGACGGCTTTGTGGCCCGGCACCTGGCGGGCTGTCCGATCGATCTGGTGCGCATGGGCGACGGGGCGCCGGTCGCAGCAGTCCTCGACGGCGGCCAGCAGGTGATTGCCAGCCATCGGCCCATCTTGCTGCTGCCGAGTTGTTCCATGCGTCCCGGCCAGGCCGTGTCGCAACGCCTGGCCGCCGTGGGCTACGGCTTGTTCTCGTACCTTCCGGAGCTCGAGGTGCTGGCCCCGGTCGACCTGCTGCCGGCCGACGACCTCGGCGAGCGCCCATGCTGGGCCGTTGCGCTGGAGCGGGTGGCCGAGCTGGCCCGGCGGGGCCTGCTCGCCGATGTCGATGACGTGCTGCGTGCCCCGAGCCCGCCCGCGCCGCAACAGGCCGTCGCTCCGTATCTCGTAGCGCTGGAGCGCACGATCACGGGCCATACGGAGCGCGAGCGATCGGCGGCGGAGCGCATCGCCTGGCTGATGGCCGCCCGCGACGATCTTCAAGCGGCCCTCAACGCCGGCGACGAATCGGGTCCCGAGGCGTGGGCGCTGCTTGTGCACCTGCTGCATGCGCTGGGGCAAAGAGCCAACGCCGTGGATCTGGCCCGGGAGCTGCTGAAGCAATGGGACGACAGCGTGCCGGTCAACCGCCCGGTCATGCCGCCGCGCCGCGAAGACCTGGACCCGCCTCGCACGCAGCCCGATGCCGCGTGGTTGCGCCTTCGGCTGGCCGAGTTCATCGAGGACGGGCAACCGTGGACGCCCTGGTCAACGGCGCCCGCTGCATCGCGGCTGGCTGTCCTGACCGCGCTGACGGCTCAGCCCGATCATCGGCCCGCGACGGCGCGCCGCCAGCTGCTTGCGCACCTGCGCCGCGATGAGGCGCTGCCGGTGCCGCTGCTGCACGCGGTTGCGCATCATCCGGGCACGGTCAACGCGGAGCTGTGGCGCGCTGTCGCCTCGCAGTTCTCGGCCCAGCCGAGTGCCGACACGGCCCACACCCCGCCGGCGGCGCCCATGGCTGCCGCGCCGGCCACGGCGGCACAGCAGGTGCAGGCGGCGACGCAGCGCATGGCGCAGCTGCTGTCCGATCACCCGGGTCTTGCCGCAGAGTTCGAGCGCCTTTGCGAGCTCGCCCAGGGCAAGGGCTCGGGCGCCTTCTCCAGCGCCCACGAAGTGCGGATGGCGCTGGCCTTCTGCGGAGCCGAGCCGCGGCTGGCGATCGACGTGGGTGCCCACCAGGGCGACTACGCCGCCGAACTGCGGCGCTGGCAGCCCTCGCTCGAGATTCACCTGTTCGAGCCCTCGTCAGCGCATCGGCAAACGCTCGCGAACCGCTTCGCACAAGACGGCGGCGTGGTGCAGGTGCCCGCGGCACTGGCGGCCCAGTCCGGAGCGGCCACGCTGTACGCCGATCGCCCGGGCTCTGGCCTGGCCAGCCTGACGCGCCGGCGGCTCGGCCACCTGGGCATCAGCTTCAACTCGACGGAGTCGGTGCAGACGCTGCGCTTCGAGGACTACTGGCAGCGCCAGCTGCACGGGCGCCCCATCGACCTGGTCAAGATCGATGTCGAGGGCCACGAGCTGCAGGTGCTCGAAGGCTTTGGGGCGGCCCTGGCCTGCACGCGTGTCGTGCAGTTCGAGTTCGGGGGTACCCACATCGACACCCGCACCTTCTTCCGGGACTTCTGGTTCTTCTTCGACGAACGAGGCTTCGACCTGTACCGCCTGGCCCCTTGCGGCCCGATGCCGGTGCGTGCCTACCGCGAAGCCGACGAGGCTTTTGTCGTGACGAACTATCTGGCGGTAAGGCGCCTGCAGTAAGGCCCTTGCAGCAAGGCCTCTGCAGCAAGGCCTTTGCAGTAACGCCAGGTAGGCCGGGGCCGCTCAGTTGGCGTAGATGTCGCCCCAGGCCTGGTTGTACCTGCTGAAGACGTCCTTCAGCACGGTACACAGGCGGCCGGCGTCGGCCCACTGGTCCAGAGCGAAGTCCACTTGTTCGCCCAGCGAGAAGTTGAAGCGGCTGTAGCCCAGGTTCTGCAGGTAGGCGAGCGAACGCTCGGCGTGGCCGAAGAACTCCTCCGTGAACTCGAACGAGATCACGCCCACCCGCCGGCTCAGGCCGCACAGCACTTCGTACTCGAAGCCCTCGACATCGATCTTGGCGTAGCGGGGCCTGCCGTGCTGACGCACCATCTCGTCCAGCGTGGTGATGGCGACGTCCAGGGTCTGATCCCAGGTTTCGTTCGCGAAGCGTCCCTTCATCCACTCCGTCGAGAGCGTCGACAGCACCGGCGCTCTGCTGTTGATGTGCATGGGCATGATGCCCGGCCGACTGCCCAGCCCCTTGGGCACGATGCTGATGCCCGGATGGCCGCGGAAGCGGTTGTTCAGCACCGCCACGCAGGCCGGCTGGGGCTCGATGCACACCACCTTGACGCCGCGGGAAAGCAGGGCGGCCGCCTTGTCGCCGTTGTTGGCGCCGATGTCGAAGACGACGTCTCCGGGCACAAGGCACTGTGCGATCTTGTGCAACGGCGCCGTGAAGTGGGGCGGCGCTGCGGCAAACAGCGGTGCGACGGTGCTTCGAGCCGGAGGGATGGCCGGGTCGAACGCGCTGAGGGCGTTGGGCTGCGGGAACGGCAGGGTCTGCGAGGCCTGTGTCTGCATCATGGTGGTGCTCCAGTCGAGTGTCAGCCGAACCTCAGGTCGCGGCGAGCATGTTGTGGCGAGCCCGGTCGTTGACACCCTGCATCCAAGCCGGTGCGACCGCACGGTGCGGCATGTCTTGGAGGTCGATCGCATCCAGGGCGGCCTGCTCGCCAGGCCGCAACTCGCGGGGCAGCAGAACCGGTGAGTTCCAGGGGTCGAAGTCCACGAGCCTGCCGGCGTCAAGGCTCGGTCGCGCGAAGCTGCGTGCCCTTTCGTTCAGCAGCGCGGCCATGTACGAGAAGCTGCTGTTGGAGATCGCCAGGGCGTCGGCACGGGTCATCATGTGAAAGTCGAGCAGGACCGCCAGCTCCGGATCGATGCCGCGCAGGTCTTGCGCGCAGCGCACGTCGAAGCCGGCAAAGTGGCGCTTCAGCGGCAACGGGTCTTCGGAGCAGAGGTAGACCAAGGGGTCTTCCAGGCCACGGGCGACCGTCTCCACCCACTCGCGGTACCACGTCGCCGGGCTGCGGAAGAAGTGCCGGTAGCCGTAGTCGCCGCGCCGCAGGTGCACGGCGATGATGGGCCGAGCCTTCGGCCCGCGCAGCGATGACAGCACGTTGTCGAGCGGCTCGAGCAGCCCCGGCGCGAAGCGGAACCAGGTGCGCAGCCGGTCGGCGTAGGGGCGCCAGGCGGAGCCGTGAAGCTGGAACCAGCCGAGCAGGTCGAGGCTGCCGGCCAACGGGACCGCGGGGTCCAGCAGGCGCCGCGGGTCGTCGAGTGTCGACTCGTCGCAGCAGCGGGGCACGATGCGCTGGTCCTGGTCCTGCAGCCCGAAGATCTGCCGGCCGATCCAGGGCGGGGTCTGCAGGACAGCGCCGTGGTGCTCGGCCATCAGGCGCGCGAACGCATACTGGAACAGCTGGTTGCCCAGTCGCCCGTTGCGGCCCAGCGTGCTGCAGCCGACCAGCGGCCGCCGCACGTAGAGCGCATCGCCCCAGCTCGGGTGGTACGGCGTGGCCAGCGCCACGCGGTGCAAGCCATGCTGCGCCAGCTTCAGCTCGATGGCGTCGATCAGGGCCCCGCCTTCGTACAGCTCGGCGAAGTTCACCTCGCAGCTGATGGCCTGCACGTTGGCGAGCAGGGCGTCGGCGCCTTGCAGCGCCAGCAGTTCGGCGCCCTGGATGTCCATGTGCAGCAGGTCGAAGGCCGCGGGTGCGAGCCCGGTTTCGGCCAGCAGCCCGTCCAGGGTCTGGGTGCGCACCTGGACCTGGTCCACAACCTCGATCTGCGGGTACAGCTGCCGGTGGTGCTTGAGCGGCAGCAAGGAGCTGCTCTGGTCGAAGGAGGTCACGTTGAAGTTGGCGCTGCCCGGCCGGTCGCTGATCGCGACCTGGGCGAGGTGAATGCCAGGCCTGCCGCCCAGGCGTGCCTGCAGCCGGGCGAACACGGCGGGATTGGCCTCGATCATCAGCATCTGGCGGATGCCCATGGCCGCGTAGCGATCGGCCTCCTGGCCCTCGTGCGCGCCCACATGCACCACGCCTCGGGGCCGGATGCCCCAGTTCGGCAGCGCGTCCATCAGGTTGGGCATCATGCGAGTTCTCCTTGCGCCGCGGACCGGGCGCGTTCAGCCGAGGTGCCGCCGCGATGGCGGCCCCCTTGGTAATGGTGTTCAATGACCACCTGGTGCTGCGGCAAGCAGGCCCAGTGGGGCGACAGGCCCGCCATGCGGTTGTAGGTCTTGGGCAGCCAGAGCGGGCGGACCGGCGGGCGGTGCTGCGAGAACACGGCATCGAGCACGAGGTCGTCTCCACGCTGCCAGTCGTGCGTGGCGAAGCCCGCGATCCAGCGCAACAGCAGTTCCAGCGCCGGCGCGGTGTAGCCCCATTTCTGCACGCCGCCAGAGCACAGCAGGCTGCCGCCGTGCTCGCCTCTGGCGATGGCTTCTTCGAGGTGGTGGTGGCTGTCGGCCAGCCAGTTGTAGATCGCGAAGTCCTCGGGTCCGAACAACAGATCCGGGTGCTGCACGACCTCGGTATCGACGTCCATCCACACCACCGGGCGGCGATGCTTGAGCAGCATCTGCAGGATGAAGCTGGACTTGAACCTGCAGCCCTGCGACCAGTCAGCGAAGGACGGCACGCACTGGATGTCGTGCGCCAGCTCGAATCGTTCCAGCGAGCGGCGCAGCTGCACGGCCAACCCGGGATAGTTGCCGTTGGGTGTGTGGAACGAGATGAACACGGGTCGCGCAGCGGTCACTGGGAGTCCTCGGGCTTGTGCGATGCGGCGCAGTGTGGTGCCTCGACACGGACCCGGATCACCTGATCAGCGGCGCGAAGCTCGCTCAATCCCGCAGAAGGGCCCCGCGGGCCGAGGCCGTGGCTGTCGTGGGCCGATCCATTGCCGGGTTGGCGACGGGCGCCGCCGGGCTGTGGCCCGGAACTGGGCTGCCTTGCGCCTGGTGTTCGATGGATCGAGCCGGGTGCCAAGCCGCCAGCATTCAGCTGCGCTTTGCCGGTGACCGGCCTGGGGCAGGCGCCGTCGCCAACGTGGCATGGTCGGTGCTGGAGGAAAGATGCAACGCAAGCTTCACATCGGCGGCAGCGTCCGCAGCCCGGGCTGGGAGAACTTCAACGTGCTGCCCGGCCCGGATGTCGACCACGTCGGCGACGCGGTCGACCTGAGCCGCTTTGCCGAGGCGACTTTTTCTGAGATCTATGCCTCGCACGTGCTGGAGCACTTCGCCTACAACGGCCCAATGCTGCAGGCCCTGAAGCAGTGGCGACGCGTGCTCGTGCCAGGCGGCGTGATGCGCCTGTCGGTGCCCGACCTCGACGTGCTGGCGGAGCTGTTCCTGCAGCGCCACCGCTTCGATGCAAACCAACGTTTCCACATCATGCGCATGATGTTCGGCGGACAAGTCGACGCACATGACGTGCACTTGGTGGGGCTGAATGCCGAGTTCCTGGCGGGCTACCTGCAGGCGGCCGGCTTCGATTCCCTGCAGCGCGTGGCCAGCCACGGGATCTTCGACGACACCTCCTCCATGGAGTGGGCCGGCACGCCCATCAGCTTGAACGTCCAGGCCGTCAAGCCGGCTCTTGTGGCCGTTGCCGTGCCAGCCTGCCGCGAGCCGACGATGGCCTGACTCGGGAGCCACATGAACCATTTGCTGGAAGAGGCCCGCGTCACCGCAGCCGACCCGCCCCGGACAGACGCAGGCCTGTCCTCTGCGCGCCAGGACCGCTGCGAGCCGCGCGGGTCGGCCTGCACCGAGCCAGCCCCCTTGCCGGACTGGACGCTGGAGCGGCCCGATGGCACGCGCCTGCGGGTCGCGCCGAGCTTCGCCTGCCCGCACACGCGGGCCGTGCTCGTGCGCGAGGACGAGGCTGACGAGCAGGCGGCACTGTGGCCACTGCTGGCACTGGCCGACGGTCCGCTGGTCGATCTGGCGCCGGCGTCGGGCTGGGCGACGCTGGCCTGGGCAGCGGCCGCGCCGGGCCGCGTCTGGCTGCACGAGGCCCATGCAGCGGCGCGCCACCGGGTGGCCGCCACGCTGGCATTGAACGGGCATCAGGATGCCGTGTCGTGGCTCGATGGGCCGGTGCCGGCCACCGCCGAAGGGGCCGTGGTGCGCGCCACGGTGGCAGGCCATGCGGATGCCTTGGGCCCTGCGCTCGCGCCGTGGCTGGCGCGGGGTGCCGGCGCCGTGGTGCTGCAGGGCCTGGGCGACGCCGCCCTGCCGCGACTGGCCGCCCTCGTGCCAGCCGGTTGGCGGTGCTGGCGCCTGTGCGCCGCGGCCGGCGTGCTGTTGCCCCACGACACGGCGTGCCAACGCCTGTCAGGTGACCAGGCTCTGGTGCTGCTGTCGCCAAGACTGGTGGAGCGGTTCGCGCGCGCCGACGCCCTGTTCGACCCGATGGCCGGCCCCGCGCAGGGGCCCCGTGCGCGGCACGCCCAGGGTCTGCTGGCGGCGCTGCAGGCGCTCGATGCCGCCGCGATGCCCGCCTCGGCAGAGACCGCCGTCGATGCGGATGCCCAGCGCGTGCTGCTGCTCCAGGCGCTGGGCCTGGTGGCCGAGGCGAGCGGGCTGGGCCGCACGGTGCTTGCGCGCTGCCCCGCGGGGCCGATTGCCGCGGTGCGGCTGGGCGCTGCATCGGCGCTGGTCGGCGTCGAGCCCTCTGTGCTGCGCCAATCCTTGCTGGAATTTGTGCTGCACCGCTCGCCACAGACCACGCCCGAGGAGTGGACCGCCGCGCTGGCCGATCCCGCCCACTCGGCCTGCGCCGAGCGGGCGGCGCTGGTGGCTCACATGGCGGCGGACACGCCGCCCACTCCCGCGCTGCTGTCGCGCCTGCGTGACGTTCCGGCCGCCTGCGCCAACGTCACGCTGTGGTCGGCCCTTGTGGACAGCGCCCGTGAGCTGGCGGCCCGGCCGCCGGGTCTGCAGCGCTCGGCGCCCGACGGCCCCGAGCAACTGCTTGCAGAGCTGGGTGATCCGATCGTGCAGGTGGTGGACGTCGGTGCCAGTTCGCTGGCTGGCGGCACCGAGCCCTACGCCACGCTGGCGGACTTCTGCCGCGTCGGCGTGACCGGCTTCGAGCCCGACCCCCAGGCGCTGGCCGAGCTTCAGCGCGCGCACCAGGGCGTTCAGCAGCGCCGCTACCTGCCGCACTTTGTGGGCGACGGTGCTGAGGCCGTGTTTCACGAAACCAACTGGTCGCTGACCGGGTCCTTGCTGGCCCCCAACCGGCCGGTGCTCGACCGCTATTCGGACCTCGGCTCGCTGGTGCAGGACCGTGCCCGCCACCCCGTGCGCACGGTGCGCCTGGACGATGTCATCCCCGCCGGCGGCATGGACCTGCTGAAGATCGATGTGCAGGGCGGCGAGGGCCGGGTGTTCGACGGCGCGAGGGCGCGCCTGGCCGAGTGCCTGTTGGTGTGGACCGAAGTCGAGTTCCTGGAGCTCTACCAGGGGCAGCCGTTGTTCGGCGACATCGACCGCATGCTGCGCGAGCACGGCCTGCGCTTCTTTGGCTTCGACGGCGTGGCCCAGCGGCCGCTGGCAAGCTGGGCTGCCGTGCCAGCCACAGGCCCCGTCTTGCCGGCGCCACGCCGGTTCCAGCAGATCTGGGCCGACGCGATCTACGTGCCTGCGCCCGAGCGCATCGCCACCCTCGACGCCGACCGCGCGCTGCGCCTGGCGTTGATCAGCCACCATGTGCTGGGTGCCTGGGACCTGTGCCACGACGCGCTGCGGCGCCACGAGGCCGCTGGCGGCACGCGCGGTGCCGCGCAGGCCTACCGCGAGCGCATGCGCAGCCGGGCCGTGGTGCCTGCCTGAACCGGGCCCGCTTCGCGCCGCGGCGCGCTCAGCGGCCAGGCGGTCGGACGGCTCCCAGCCGCCCCTCCGACCGTGCCGTCAGGTACGCGTACAGGTCCATCACGTGCGCGGTCACCACGGGTTCGCCCTGCCAGGCGGGCATGCTCAGCTCGCCACGGCGGCGATCCACAACCTCGTCGACCAGCGTCTCGCGCGGCGAGCCCTGGCCCGGCGGCCCGCGCCAGCTCGCGCGCATCGCCCCAGTGGCGCTGGCCCCATCGCGCCTGGGATAGCCTCGCGCCGCCGTGCCCGCATCGGGGCACTTCAACCCCACTCCCATGCCCAAGACCACCCTCGTGTTCGCCGCGTTGCTCATCGTGCTCGGTGTCGGCGCCTTTGCCGTGTCGTCCAGCAACACGGCGTTGTTGCCGGCGGGCTTTGGCGTACTGCTCGGGGCCTTGGGCCTGCTGGCCGATCGGCTGGGTGGCGCACGCAAGGCGCTCATGCACGTGGCGGCTGTCGTGGCCCTGCTGGGCGCGCTGGCGCCGGCTGCGGCACTGGGCATCCGCGCGGCGGCCATGAGCCCGCTGGCACTGTCGGTCAACCTCGGCATGCTGGCGCTGTGTGGCGGCCTGCTGGTGCTGATGGTGCGTTCGTTCCTGGCGGCGCGGCGGGCGGTGTCGTGATCTGCTGAGGGCGAACCCGGCCTGGGCACCGGGCGTTGGATACTCCGGCTGCAACGGAGGAACCCCAGCCCATGCGATCGCCGCTCGACCCCGCCTTCATCCTGCCCTGGTACGAGTTCCCGGAACTGCAGTCGCTCGAAGCCCGTGAACGTGCGCGCCTGGTGGAAGACGCTGCCGAGCGCGTGACGACGCAGCCACCCATGCTCTGGGCCTGGGCCGTGACGCTGGGCGTGCTGTCCGTGCTGGCCGTGGTGTACCTGGCGCCGCTGCGCGACGCGCCCTTCCTGCTGGTGTTGGGGGGTGCTTTGCTGGCCTTCGTGCCTTTGCTCGCCGTGCGCCGTGCGCTGGTGCGGCGCACGGCGCAGCAACTGCTGGCTCAGGCTGGGCGGAAGGTTTAGCCAGAAGCCTGGTGCGGGGCGATCGAGGCGCGTGGGCTGTCCTTCACGGTTACGCTGTTTTGCGCGTCGCGGCAGGCGGTGCGCGGTGCGGGCGCTAGGTGTGGCGGTCGGTGCTGCGCACCGACTTCCCTTGCGCTGCTCGCCTTGAGGGGCACCGCAAAACTCGCTGCGTTCGCTGGCGCGAACTCCGCTCAAACAGTTGCGGTAAGTCAGTTCACGAAGCGCGCTGCGCGCGCCCCCTCAATGCTGCGCTGCTCGGCGCCCCACATAGCGCCCGCACCGTGCACCGCCTGCCGCTCAGGGAGAGGTTGTGGTGTTCAGTCCGAACCCAACCCC
>JAIYDH010000092.1 GCA_027487585.1 Rubrivivax sp. | reverse complement strand
TATGTGGGGCGCTGAGCAGCGCAGGCTTGAGGGGGGGGCGCGCGCAGCGCGCTTCGTGAACTGACTCACCGCAAGTGTTTGAGCGGAGTTCGCGCCAGCGAACGCAGCGAGTTTTGCGGTGCCCCCTCAAGTCGAGCAGCGGAAGGGAGTCGGCCCACAGGGCCGACCGCCACACCTAGCGCCCGCACCGTGTACCGCCTGCCGCGACGCGCGATGCTGAGAAGAGGGCTTCGACAGGCTCAGCCCGAACGGAGGGGAGGGCTTCGACTGGCTCAGCCCGAACGGAGGGCGGGGCTTCGACAGGCTCAGCCCGAACGGAGGGGAGGGCTTCGACAGGCTCAGCCTGAACGGAGGGTGGGGTGAGAGGCCGGGTTGAGCCCTGATCCCTGCGCTATGCCGCCGGGAAAGTACCTGGCACGAGGATCGTGCGGTCCACGTTTGTCAGCTGCGTATGGCCGCAGAAGGCCATGGTCACGTCGAGTTCCTTGTGCAGGATCTGCAGCGCCTTGGTCACGCCGGCCTCCCCCATGGCGCCCAGGCCGTAGACCATCGCGCGGCCGATCATCGTACCGCGGGCGCCCAGGGCCCAGGCCTTGAGAACGTCCTGCCCGCTGCGGATGCCGCCGTCCATCCAGACCTCGGTCTTGTCGCCGACCGCGGCCACGATGGCGGGCAGGGCGTCGATGCTGCTCGGCGCGCCGTCGAGCTGGCGGCCGCCGTGGTTGCTCACGACGATGGCGTCGGCGCCGTGCTGCACCGCCAACTGCGCGTCCTCGACATCCATGATGCCCTTCAGGATGAGCTTGCCGCCCCACTGCTGCTTCACCCAATCCACATCGGCCCAGCTCAGGCGCGGGTCGAACTGCTCGTTCGTCCAGGCGGCGAGTGAAGCCATGTCGCTGACGCCCTTTACGTGGCCGACGAGGTTGCGGAAGGTGTGCCGCCGCGTGCCCATCATGCCCAGCACCCAGCGCGGCTTGGTGGCGATGTCGAGCGCGTTGCCCATGCTCGGGATGACGCTCGCGCGCAGCTTGTTCTTCAGGTCCTTGTGGCGCTGGCCGATGACTTGCAAGTCGAGCGTCAGCACGAGCGCGCTGCACTTGGCGTCCTTGCAGCGCTGGATCATGCGCGCCATGGCCTCGCGGTCGCGCATCATGTAGAGCTGGAACCAGAACGGCGCTGTGGTGTTTTCGGCGATGTCCTCGATGGAGCAGATGCTCATCGTGGACAGCGTGAACGGGATGCCGAACTTCTGCGCCGCGCGCGCGGCGTGGATCTCGCCGTCGGCGTGCTGCATGCCCGTCAGGCCCACCGGCGCGATGGCCACGGGCATCTTCGCCAGCTGCCCCACCATCGTCACGGCGGTGCTGCGGTTTTCCATGTTCACCGCCACACGCTGGCGCAGCTTGATGCGCTGGAAGTCTTCGCTGTTGGCGCGGTAGGTGGTCTCGGTCCAGCTGCCGCTGTCGGCGTAGTCGTAGAACATGCGCGGCACGCGCTTCTTGGCGAGCTGGCGCAGGTCTTCGATGGTGGTGATGACGGTCATGGTTCGTTGTCTCCTGTGGCCAGGATGCTAGCCAGCGCCGCGGCCTGAGCCGCGAATTCGCGTCAGGTCGGGCCGGAAATCAAGGCCAGCGCCTCGCGCCGCGCCGCCGCGCAGCTGGTTTGCAGCCAGTCCGCGAACACCGCGGCCGGGCCGTCGGCCGCATGGGGCAACAGGTAGTACTGGTGGGCCGGCTCGGCAGTCAGGGCCCAGGGCGCCTGCAGCGCGCCCGCGGCGAGCCAGTGCCGCGCGAGGCCTGGGCGCGCCAGCGCCACGCCCTGGCCCGCCAGCGCGGCCTCCAGCACCAGGCCCAGATCGGCCAGCCGCGGCCCGCTGGACGGCTCGGGCCAGGCCAGGCCGGCGGCGCGGAACCAGGGTGTCCAGGGGTCGAGCGGCGAGCGCAGCAAGGGTACGCCCGCCAGCGCAGCGGGCTCGCGCAGGCCCCCGTGCGCCGCGCGCAGCGCGGGCGTGGCCAGGGGCAGCACGCGGTCGTGCAGCAGCGGCTTGCCCAGGCCGGCGTCACCGAAGCGCACCTCCACGTCGGCGTCGGTGGCGGCCATGTCCAGCTGGGGCAGGCTGAGCACCAGCTCCAGTTCGATGTGGGGTTGGGCGGCCGTGAAGCCGTCCAGCCGGGGCACCAGGATCTGCCGCGCAAAGGTGGGCGGCAGGCACACGCGCAGCCGCTCCTGGCGGGGCAGGTCGCGCCGGTGCTGCGGCATCGCGCTCAGCAGGGCCAGCACGTGGCCCACCTGGCCCAGGTAGTCGCGTCCGGCCTCGGTAGGCTGCAGCGCGCGCGCGCCCCGCACGAACAGGGCCGCGCCGACCAGCTCTTCGAGCACCGCCACGCGCTTGCTCACGGCGCTGGCGGTGATGTGCAGCTCGTCGGCGGCGCGCTCGAAGCTGCCCAGCCGTGCGGCCGCCTCGAAGGCGCGCAGGCCATCGAGCGAGGGCAGGCGGGGGTTCATGCGGCGATGGTACGCAGCGCGGCTGCTGCTCAGACCTTGACCAGCGACCCCACCCGCACGCCCAGCAGGCGCAGCCGGCGGGTCAGGTCCACGCGCTTCAGGCACAGCCCGGCGGCGTGGCGGATGGCGGCGGCGTCGGCCACGGCGTCCGCCAGCGTGTGGTCGCGCGTGACGGTGCGGAAGTCCTCGAAGCGCAGCTTGATGCCCACCGTGCGGCCGGCGTAGCCCTTCTTCTGCAGATCGGTGGCCACGCGCCGGGCCAGCTCGTCGAACACCGCGGTCAGCTCGGCGCGGTCGCGCACGGCGTGCAGGTCGCGGTCGAAGGTGGTCTCGCGGCTCATCGAGACGGGCTCGGAGTGCGTCTCCAGCGGCCGGTCGTCGCG
>JAIYDH010000199.1 GCA_027487585.1 Rubrivivax sp. | reverse complement strand
TGCCAGGCCCCGCAGGGCCCCGCGCTGTGCGCGATCAGCCCTTCTTGGCCCAGGCGCTGCACCAGCCCGGACCGGCGACCTGCTTGGTGCCGAACAGCGGACAACCGCCCCAGGCGTCAGCCGCCTTGCCCTGGTACAGGGCGCAGTTGTTGCACTTCTGGTCGTTGGTGTGCTTGGGGAACTTCTTCTTGTCCACCTTGGTGGTGTCGTGGGCGTAGCCCAGCGCCACGGCTTGGGGGTCCTTCTCGTCGACACGGGCAGCTTGTGCGTGGGCGCCGGCAGCGGCCAGCGCCGAACCACAGGCGGCGACTTGCATCAGGAAGACACGGCGATTGCTCTGGGACATGGAATCTTCACTCCGGGGTTGAGTTGGAGAGTTGCTGCAAACGGCGGCCGGGCCGCCAGGGGGATCGGTTCAGGACGCCGCCGGCGCCGTGATGCTGAGGCAGTTGTTGCAGCGGCCGAGGCCGCGCAGGCGCGGGTCGGGCTTGCCGTCGCCGGTCTTGAAGTTGGCGTGGCACTTGATGCACACGTACATCTTCGAGCTGGACATCATCGGCTTCACGCCCGGCTCGGCGTGCGGCCGGGCGGCCGTGTACTCGGCCTGCGTCTGGCGCAGTTTGGGGCCGGGGGCGCTGGCAGGCGCGGCGGCAGTGGGGGTCGGGCGGGTGGCTGCAGGAGCCGAGGCGGGTGTCGTGGTGCGGCGGGTGGTCATGGCAGCTGGAGGCCGGGAATGGCGCCCCGGTCGACGCGAAGCCGCTATTGTCGTCGCAAACCCGCGCCCCAGCACTCAGGTGTGCCATGGATGGCCGGGTCAGGCCTGTGTCAGTACGGCTTGCCGCCCACATCGGCCGTCAACGTGCCGGTCCGGCGTGCGTTTCGCGGCCGGCAGGCCAGCCGCCGCCCAGGCGCCTCAGGCAGGGTCGCGGAACTGCGGAACGTGCACGCGGCAGACGATGCCGCGCTCGCCGTTTTCGAGCCAGGCCACGGTGCCGCCCAGCTGCTTGACGCGCTTGCGCACGCCGCCCAGCCCCAGGCCGTGGGCCCAGGCGGCGGGCTCGCGGCCTTGGCCATCGTCGGCGACGCTCAGCGACAGTGCGGCGCCCGACAGCTCGATGACGACGTCGACGCGCGTCGAGCGGCCGTGGTACAGCGCATTGGTGACGAGTTCGCGCAACACCCGCGTCAGCGCCGACCACTGCACCACCGTCAGCACCAGTGCCTCGTCGCCGTGGCAGTCCCAGCCCAGTTGTGCCTGCGCGGCGGCCAGGCGTTGCGTCAGATCGGCCTTCCACTCGGCGGCGGCCGGGCCCAGCCTTTGCTCGGCCACAGCCAGGCCGCGCGTCAGCGTCTTCAGGTCCTGCAGGGTGTGGCGGATGTAGTCCTCGAGCTCGGGTGTCGGCGCCTGGTACATCAGCGTGAGCAGCCGCGCGCCGATGTCGTCGTGCAGGTCTTGCGCCAGGCGCTGGCGTTCCTCGTGTCGCCCGCGCTCGACGGCGCGGTCGTAAGCCACGGCGCGGCGCAGCTGCTCGGCCAGGCGGTCGGCCAGGCGGGCGTCTTCGGGCATGAAGAGCCGCTGGCCGCGCCCGGCCAGCCGCAGCCGCACGGCCAGACCCGGCTTGCCGTCTTCGCCTTCGGCGCGCAAGGGCACCAGCAACAGCGTGCCGCCGCCTTGCACCTGGGCCTGCCGCGGCACCGTGGCGGCGCGGGTCATCTCCAGCGGCTCGAACAGCTCGCGCAGCAGCTGGGCCAGGCGTTGCGGCTGGCTCTCGGGGCGCCGCTGCACGTCGCGGGCGGCGCGGTAGAGCAGCTCGAAGATGCGCTCGGTGGTGTGGGGGCGCACGCCCAGCAGGTGGTCGAGCAGGCGCTGCCGCACGAAGGCGTACACGGCGAGCGCCACGAACACCACCACGGCCAGCGAGGCCGTGGCATTGAGCGAGAACAGGGCCACGAAGAGCAGGTCCAGCGCCGCCGCCACGATGCTGATGCCGGCCAGCAGGGCCAGTTCGCGCAGCAGCTGGCGGCTGCGGGCCAGGAACGGCACCAGCAGCAGCAGCGACACGACCAGCAGCGCCCAGGCCACCGCGGCACCCAGAGCCACGGCGTGGGCGAGCGCGGCCTGCGACGCGGTCAGCGCCACCACCAGGTGAATCAGCAGCCAGGTCGCCAGTGCCGTGAGCGCCAGCCGCCCGGTGATGGCGCGGCGCGGGTCGGGTCTGCCACCCGGGCTTTGCCGCACGGCCCAGCCGACGGCCCCGGCCAGCGCCACGCTCAGTGCCGCTGCCCAAGGCCAGGCCGGCTGCAGCAGCCCGCTGCCGATGGCCGCCACGCCCGCGGCACTGGCCAGCCAAATCGCTGCCGCCCCTGCGCGCCGTCCCCGCGCTGCGAGCCCGAAAGCCTGCACGGTGGCTGCCGCCGCCACCGCATCGAGTGCCAGCCCGAGCGGCAGGCCCAAGGCCTGCGCGGCCGGCGGCAGCCCCAGGCCGGGCAGCGACACGGCCGCCAGCCAGCCCAGGCCGAGCGCCTGCGAAACGCAGACGAGCAGGAAGAGCCCCGACTTCAGCGACGGCCGGGCCAGCATCACGATGCAGCCGAACAGCGGCAGCAGCAGCGCGCCCAGCACCAGCGGCCAGGTGATCAGGCCCAGGCCGGCAAGGCCCCGGGTGCGGGCCTGCACCACTGTCGGCGGGCCAGGGCCGGTGTAGAGGGCCACCGAACCCGAGGCCAGGGCCTGCGAGAGCGCCTGCTGCTGAATGCGACTGCGCGCCCGCGCGGCCTCGTCGACCTGCCAGCGCGGCACGCGGTGCAGCAGTGCCGTGTCGACCGCGACCGGTGCGCCCCCCGGAACGGACACCGCGAGTAGGGTCTGGCCGACCAGCGCCTGCCCCTGTGGCGAACGGCTGGCGTCGATGATCAGCGGGCCCTGGGCCTGGGCCACCACGCTCAGATCGAGCATTGGCGTGTGGGCCAGCAGCCGCAGCAACGAGGCCACCGCCAGGCAGCCCGCCAGCGCCACGGCCAGCAGCACACGGCGCCGCCAGCCGGCCCAGGTGCGTGCTCGCAGTTCCCCAGCCGCGCTGTCGTCGCCGGCCGAGGTGGCGTCGATCAGACCAGACCCTGCTTGCTGGCCAGCACCGCCGCCTCGGCCCGGCTGGACACGTTGAGCTTCTTGTAGATGGACTTGATGTGGTCGTTGACGGTGAACCACTTGATGCCCATCAGGCTGGCGATCTCCTTGATCGTGAAGCCCTTGCTCAGGTAGGTGAGCACCTCGGTCTCGCGCGG
>JAIYDH010000012.1 GCA_027487585.1 Rubrivivax sp. | reverse complement strand
CGTGCGCGCGCCGCGGGCATGCGGAGCCAACAAGCCATGAGCAGCGACCTGATCAAGCACGTCACCGACGACTCCTTCAGCAGCGACGTGCTGCAGTCGGACAAGCCGGTCCTGGTGGACTACTGGGCCGAGTGGTGCGGCCCCTGCAAGGCGATCGCGCCGATCCTCGACGAGGTCTCCAAGGCCTACGAGGGCCGCCTGCAGATCGCCAAGCTCAACGTCGACGAGAACCGCGTCGTGCCCGGTCAGCACGGCATCCGGGGCATCCCGACGCTGATGCTCTTCAAGGACGGCAAGGTCGCCGCCACCAAGGTGGGCTCGCTGTCGAAAGCGCAGCTGACCGCTTTTCTTGACGGCCATCTATAATCTGCGCCACGCGGTGGGTGCCTGAGGTGCCCTCCGCCTGATCCGCCTCCCTGCGCCGCTGGGGCCGAACACTCGGTCTGCAGCGCCCACCGGACCCCGGCCTGCGCCGGTCCGGCCCCGTGCAGGGTCACGGCCTCACTCCACGAACTGCCCTTCAACGCCTGCTGCGGCGTGCGCCCACCAGCGCTCGATACCGCGGCTTGGCCGGGCCTCAGGGTGCCTCATGCATCTGTCCGAACTCAAGCTCATGCACGTCGCCAAGCTCATCGAGATGGGCGAAGCGCTGGAAATCGAGAACGTGCAGCGCCTGCGCAAGCAGGAGCTGATGTTCGCGATCATGAAGAAGCGCGCCAAGGCCGGCGAGCAGGTCTTCGGCGACGGTGTGCTCGAGGTGCTGCCCGACGGCTTCGGCTTCCTGCGCAGCATCGAGGCCAGCTACATGGCCAGCACGGACGACATCTACCTCAGCCCAAGCCAGATCCGCCGGTTCAACCTGCACACCGGCGACATGGTCGAAGGCGAGGTGCGGGTGCCCAAGGACGGCGAGCGCTACTTCGCGCTCGTGAAGGTCGACCGTGTCAACGGCCTCACGCCCGAGGAGAGCAAGCACAAGATCATGTTCGAGAACCTGACGCCGCTGTTCCCGACGCAGGCGTTCCGGCTCGAGCGTGACATCAAGATCGAAGAGAACATCACCAGCCGCATCATCGATTTGGTGGCGCCCATCGGCAAAGGCCAGCGCGCCCTGCTCGTGGCCCAGCCCAAGACCGGCAAGACGGTGATGATGAAGCACATCGCCCACGCGCTGGTGGCCAACCACCCCGAGATCCACCTCATCGTGCTGCTCGTCGACGAGCGCCCCGAGGAAGTGACCGAGATGGTGCGCGGCGTGCGCGGCGAGGTCATCAGCTCCACCTTCGATGAACCCGCGGCGCGCCACGTGCAGGTGGCCGAGATGGTGATCGAGCGCGCCAAGCGCCTGGTCGAGCTGAAGAAGGACGTGGTGATCCTGCTCGACAGCATCACGCGCCTGGCGCGCGCCTACAACAACGTGCTGCCCAGCAGCGGCAAGGTGCTCACCGGCGGTGTCGACGCCAACGCGCTGCAGCGGCCCAAGCGCTTCTTCGGCGCGGCGCGCAACGTCGAGGAAGGTGGCTCGCTCACCATCATCGGCACCGCGCTCATCGACACCGGCTCGAAGATGGACGAGGTCATCTACGAAGAGTTCAAGGGCACCGGCAACTGCGAGATCCACCTCGACCGCCGCATGGCCGAGAAGCGCGTGTACCCGTCCATCCTGATCAACAAGAGCGGCACGCGGCGCGAAGAGCTGCTGTTGAAGCCGGAAATACTCCAGAAGACCTGGATCCTGCGCAAGCTGCTCTACAACATGGACGAGATCGAGGCGATGGAGTTCGTGCTCGACAAGATGAAGCAGAGCAAGAACAACCTCGACTTCTTC
This sequence comes from Rubrivivax sp., assembly GCA_027487585.1. Taxonomy (GTDB): domain Bacteria; phylum Pseudomonadota; class Gammaproteobacteria; order Burkholderiales; family Burkholderiaceae_C; genus Rubrivivax. Next base: position 6,068 of record JAIYDH010000012.1, on the reverse strand, counting down.
GACATGATGCGTCGGGGCGGGTAAGCCCGTTTCCGGTCTAGAATTCGCGGTTTTCCGCTCGCGGCTCGCGCAGCTCGATTTCGCAAACCACGGAAAGTGCGCCCACCCAGAGGTTCGGCGTGGCTCCCGGCAAACAAGGCTCGATCATGAAAGACGGCATCCACCCGAACTACCGCCAGGTCTGCTTTCAAGACCTCTCCAACGGCTTCACCTTCGTCACGCGCTCGTGCGCGCCCACGAAGGAGATGATCAAGCTCGACGACGGCCGTGAACTGCCGCTGATCAAGCTCGAAACGACGAGCGAGACGCACCCGTTCTACACGGGCACGCAGAAGAGCATCGACAACCTCGGTGGCCGCGTCGAGAAGTTCCGCAACAAGTTCGCCCGCGTCGGACTCAAGAAGTGAGGCTGGCGCCGGCCCGGCGCCCCTCCGTGAAGGCAGCTTCGGCTGCCTTTTTCTTTGGCCCTCGCTTCTTTGCCATCATCAGCCCGTGAGCCGCACGCTGCCGCCGTCAGGTCCCAATTCGGTAACGCCGACCCTGCCGCCGCCCCTGCCGCCGATCACGCCTGCCGTGGTCACGCAGCGCGGCGCTCGCCGCTTGCCGCGGCTGCCGCTGCTGCTGCTGTGCGCCGCCTACCTGCTGCCCGGCCTGTTCGGGCGCGACCCGTGGCGCAACGCCGACGTGGCGGCCTTCGGCGTGATGGCCGCCATGGCCGAGGGCCGCACGCCCTGGCTCGCCCCCTTGCTGGGCGGCGTGCCGCTGGAGGGCGCGCTGCTGCCGCATTGGCTGGGCGCCGTCTTCATCATGCTCGGCCAGGGCTGGCTCGATGCCTCGCTGGCCGCGCGCCTGCCTTTCGCGCTGCTGCTGGCGCTGACGCTGGCCCTCACTTGGTACAGCACGCTGCTGCTGGCCCGAACCGAGGCCGCGCAGCCCGTGGCCTTTGCCTTTGGCGGCGAGGCCGATCCGGTGGCCTATGCCCGGGCCATGGCCGACGGCGGACTGCTGGCCCTGATGGCCACGCTGGGCCTGCTGCAACTGGGCCACGAGACGACGCCGGAGCTCGCGCAGCTGGCCGCCGCCTCGCTGGCGCTCTACGGCATGGCCGCAGCACCCTACCGCGTGTGGCGCGCCCGGCTGGCGATACTGGCCGCGCTGCCTCTGCTGGCCGCCAGCGGCGCGCCGGCCATGGCCGTCGCCGTGGGCCTGGGCGGCGCGCTGGTGTGCCTGCGCAGCCGTCTGCCCGAGGTGCGCCGCTTCGCGCCCTGGTTGATGGCGGCGCTGGTGTTGAGCGCCGCGCTGGCCAGCGCCCTGGGCTGGTGGCGCTGGCGCGTCAGCAGCGAGGTGCTGGCCGACGTGCCCGGCCTTGCGCGCCAGTGGCTGTGGTTTCTTTGGCCGGCCTGGCCGCTGGCGCTGTGGACGCTGTGGCGCTGGCGTCGCCAGCTGCTGTACCGGCATGTCTCGGTGCCGCTGGTCTTTGTGCTGGCGGCGCTGGGCGCCAACGTCACGATGGGGGGCTCCGACCGCGCCCTGCTGCTGGGCCTGCCGGCGCTGGCGGTGATGGCGGCGTTTGCGCTGCCCACGCTCAAACGCAGCGCCACGGCGGCCATCGACTGGTTCTCGATGTTCTTCTTCACGGCCGGGGCACTGACGATCTGGGTCGTCTACCTGGCGATGCAGACCGGCGTGCCCGCCAAGACGGCCGACAACGTGGCGCGGCAAGTGCCCGGCTTCGACTCGCCCTTCTCGGCGCTGGCGCTGGCCATGGCCGTGGCCGGCACCCTGGCCTGGGTGGCAGTGGTGCGCTGGCGCACCGGCCGCCACCAGGAGGCACTCTGGAAGAGCCTGGTGCTGCCGGCCGGCGGCGTGGCGCTGTGCTGGCTGCTGCTGATGACGCTGTGGCTGCCAGCGCTCGACCACGCCCGCAGCGCGCGCCCGCTCGTACTGCGCCTCGCGCCGCATGTGCCGGCCGACACGCCCTGCATTGCCGCACCGGGCCTGGCGCCGGCCACCGTGGCGGCGCTGGAGTACTTCGGACGCTGGCGCGTGGATGCCACGTCGGGTGCCCTGCAGGGCCCCTGCCCCTTGTGGCTGCGCGTGGCCCGCGACCGCGCGCTGCCGCCCGTGCCGGAGGGCTGGAGCGTCGTCGCGGTGGTGCCGCGGCCGACATCCCGCGACGAGCTCACGCAGCTGCTTCAGCGCGCACGCTGATCGGCAGCGCCGGCGCGCGTACGCGCAGGGCTGGCAGCAGCAGCCGAAAGCTCGAGCCTTTGCCCAGCTCACTTTGGATGTCGATCTCGCCGCCGTGGCGCTGCACGACATGCTTGACGATCGAAAGCCCGAGGCCGGTGCCGCCGGTGTCGCGTGAGCGGCTGCCGTCGACACGGTAAAAGCGCTCGGTCAGGCGCGGCAGGTGCTCACGTGCGATGCCCAGTCCGGTGTCGCTGACCTCGATCACGCCGCGGCCATCGTCGAGCCGCGCCCAGCCGAGTTCGATGCGCCCGCCTTCGGGCGTGTAGCGCACCGCATTGGCCAGCAGGTTGCCGACGGCGCTGAGCAGTTCGCCTTCAACGCCGGCGAGCTCGATGTCGTCGGTGCTGCGCAACACCACCGTGTGCCGGCCGGCCGAAAGGGCCATCGCATCGGCCAAGGCACGCTGCAACAGAGGTGTCAGCATCAACCAGCGATCAGCGCCCGGGCGCGGGCTGCCCTCAAGTTGCGCGAGCATCAGCAGATCGCCCACCAGGGCCTGCATGCGGCCGGTCTGCTGCCCCATCAGCAGCAGCACACGCTGGCGCTCGGGCTCGGTCAGCGGCAACTGCGCCAGCGTCTCGACAAAGCCCGACAGCACCGTCAGCGGCGTGCGGATCTCGTGCGACACGTTGGCGACGAAGTCGCGGCGCATGGCCTCGGCACGTTCGCGTTCGGTGATGTCCTGCGACAGCAGCAGCTTCATGCCTTCGCCGTAGGGGCGCACCAGCAGGGACAAGGTAGCGTGCCCCAGCGGCCCGGGCACGGTGACGGGTTCGTCGAAGTCGCCCGACTGCAGGAAGGCCACAAAGAGCGGGGAACGCACGAGATTGGTCACGCGCTGCAGTCGGTCGCGAACGGGATCGAGCCCGAAGTGCTGTGCCGCGACCGTGTTGCACCACTCGATCTGGTCGCTGTCGTCGAGCAGCATCACGCCGTTGGGCGACGCCTCGATGGCGGCCAGGAACTGTGCCAGTCGCTCGCGCTCTTGCGCGATGGACTGTTCTTTCTGGCGCAGCGCCCGTTCGATGCGGTAAGCCAGCTCGCCCCAGAAGCCCTGGTCGCGCGGCGCCTGGGCCTGCTGTGGGCCGCGCAGCCAATCGAGCAGGCCGAGGCCGCGCCGGGTATCGACGGTGATGGAGATCAGCGTCCCCACCAGCGCGCCCAGAGCAGCCCCCACCAGTGGCTCGGCAAGAACGGCACCGATGACTGCGCCGACCAGCGCGCCGAACACGAGCGCGAAGCTCAGCCGCGAGAGTGAATTCGGCGTCATGCTTCGCTCGCGCTCTTGCGGGTGCCGTGGACGGTCGTGCCGCGGTCGGAGGCGCCCGCCGGCTGAGCGACAAGCCGATAGCCTGCGCCCCGGACGGTTTCAATCATGGCCTGGGCATCGGCCGGTGCCAGCGACTCACGCAGGCGCTTGACGTGCACATCGACCGTGCGCTCCTCGATGAAGACATGGTCGCCCCAGACCCGGTTCAGCAGCTGCGAGCGGCTGTGCACGCGCTCGGGCTGGCTCAGCAGCACGTGCAGCAGGCGGAACTCGGTCGGACCGACCTTCAGCTCGACTGCGCCTGCACCCACGCCATAGGTGACGCGGCGCGAGCCTGGATCGAGCCGCAAGAGCCCGACCTCGACCGGCAGATCGAGCGCCGTCGGCGCGCGCCGGCGCAGCACGGCGCGGATGCGGGCCTGCAGCTCGGCGGGCGAAAACGGCTTCGTCAGGTAGTCGTCGGCACCGGCATCGAGGCCGGCGATCTTGTCGGACTCGGCCGCCCGCGCGGTGAGCATGATCACGGGCACCTCGCGCGTGCGCGGATTGCCACGCCAGCGCCGCGCGAGATGCACGCCCGAGGTGCCGGGCAGCATCCAGTCCAGGATCACGAGGTCGGGCAGCACCTGGTCGATGCGGGCCTGAGCCTCATCGGCGTCAGCCGCCAGGGTCACCTCGAAACCCTGATGACGCAGGTTCAACGCGATCAGCTCAGCGATCGCGGGCTCGTCCTCGACGACCAGGACCCGGGCCATGTTGACATTCGAGCGCGGTGCGCTTCAGCGGACCGCGTTCTCGACGTTCTCCAGGGACGTGTGGCGCACGTCGGTGCCCTTGACGACGTAGATGATGGCCTCGGCCAGGTTCTTGCCGTGGTCGCCGACGCGCTCGATGGCCTTGGCCACGAAGACGAGGTCGATGCTCGACGAGATCGTGCGCGGGTCTTCCATCATGTAGGTGATCAGCTTGCGCATCAGGCCGTCGAACTCCTGATCGATCTGGTCGTCCTGCTTCAGCACCTCAAGCGCCCGGGCCGTGTCCAGCCGTGCAAAGGCGTCCAGTGCCTTGCGCAGTTGCGCGATGGCCAGCTCGGCCTCGAAGCCCAGGTCGGCCACCGGCAGGCGCAGCCGCGACGACACGCCGGTGTCGATGAGACGCAGCACTGTGCGGGCGATGCGCGCCGCCTCGTCGCCCACGCGCTCGAGGTTGGCGATGGTCTTGCTGACGGCGATCAGCAGCCGCAGGTCGCGCGCCGTGGGCTGGCGACGGGCGATGATGGCGGAGAGATCACGGTCGATCTCGATCTCCATCTGGTTGACACGTTCCTCTTGCTTGAGCACCTGGTTGGCGAGCTCGTCGTTGAACTCGGTCAGGGCCTTGACGGCCTGCGTGACCTGCGACTCCACGAGGCCGCCCATCTCGAGAACGCGACCGGAGATGCCCGAAAGCTCGGCATCGAACTGGGTGGACATGTGCTTGTCGGACATCGGGCTTCCTCTGCGGTGCGCGGGTGGTGGCGGATCAGCCGAACCGACCCGTAATGTAGTCTTCGGTGTCCTTCTTCTTTGGCTTCATGAACAGCTCGCTGGTGGGGCCGAACTCCACCAGGTCGCCGAGGTACATGTAGGCCGTGTAGTCGCTGCAGCGCGCCGCCTGCTGCATGTTGTGAGTGACGATCATCACCGTGTAGTCGGCCTTGAGCTCATGGATCAGCTCCTCGATCTTGCCGGTGGAGATGGGGTCCAGCGCCGAGCAAGGCTCGTCGAGCAGCAGCACCTCGGGCTTGATCGCGATGCCGCGCGCGATGCACAGGCGCTGCTGCTGGCCACCGGAGAGGCTGGCGCCGTTCTGCTGCAGCTTGTCCTTGACCTCGTTCCACAGCGCCGCCTTCTTCAGCGCCCACTCCACGCGCTCGTCCATCTCCGCGCGCGGCAGCGTCTCGAACAGGCGCACGCCGAAGGCGATGTTGTCGTAGATCGACATCGGGAACGGCGTCGGCTTCTGAAACACCATGCCGATCTTGGCGCGGATCAGCGAGACATCGACCTTGGTCTTGATGATGTCCTGCCCATCAAGCAGCACCGAGCCTTCGGCGCGCTGCTCGGGGTAGAGCTCGAACATGCGGTTGAACACGCGCAGCAGCGTGCTCTTGCCGCAACCCGAAGGGCCGATGAAGGCCGTGACCTTGCGCTCGGGAATCTCCAGGTTGATGTGCTTCAGTGCGTGGAACTTGCCGTAGTAGAAGTTCAGGTCGCTGACCTGGATCTTGATCTTCTCGCCAGCAGCGGTGTCGACCTTGGTGTCCATCGTTGTCCTCTCAAATCTTCTTACGAAACAGCACCCGCGCCAGGATGTTCAGGGCCAGCACGCCCAGCGTGATCAGGAACACGCCCACCCAGGCCAGTTCACGCCAGTTCTCGTACGGGCTCATCGCGTATTTGAAGATGGTGACCGGCAGGCTGGCCATCGGCTCGCCGAGGTTGCTGGTGAAGAACTGGTTGTTGAGCGCGGTGAACAGCAGCGGCGCCGTCTCGCCGGCGATGCG
>JAIYDH010000190.1 GCA_027487585.1 Rubrivivax sp. | reverse complement strand
CTCACGGCCAAGGAGTTCGCGCTGCTGACGCTGCTGCTGCGCCGCCAGGGGCAGATCCTGTCGCGCAGCACGCTGGCCGAGCAGGTGTGGGACATGAACTTCGACAGCGACACCAACGTCGTCGAGGTGGCCGTGCGCCGCCTGCGCGCCAAGCTCGACGACCCCTTCCGCGGCAAGCTGCTGCACAACGTGCGCGGCATGGGCTACGTGCTGGAGCAGCGCTCGGGCGAGGCGCTGCCTGCGGCGGTGTCGGGCGTGGAGGCCACGCCGTGAGCGCCGTGCTCGACGCCAGCGCCAAGCCCGCTGCGTGCGCGGTGGTGCGCCACTCGATCAGCCGCCGCCTGAGCTGGATGGTGGCGGTGCAGACCTTCATCGGCCTGGCGCTGCTGTGCGCGCTGCTGTGGGCCTTCACCAGCAGCCAGTTCGAGCGCAAGCACGCAGAGCAGTGGGAGGTGAAGGCCTCGATCTCGAAGGAGATCGTGCGCAACACCATGCATCTCGGCGAGGCCGAGGTCATCGCCAAGATGACCTTCTACGCCATGCGCCGGTCCGACACCTACGTCGTGCTGCTGCGCGCCGACGGCAGCGAGCTCTACCGCGACGGCACGCCCAGCTTCGACATCCACTCCGACCGCGTGCTCACCAATCGGTTCGAGATCGAGACGCCGGCCACTGTGGCCGGTGGCCGCATCCGCGGCACGATGGTGCTGAACTGCGGCGAAGACCGGCGCATGCTGGCCGGCATTGCGCTGGCGCTCTTGGCCACGGCCCTGGCCGGGGGGCTGGGCGTGGGCCTGCTGGTGTTCCGCACCGTCAAGCGCGGCCTGGCGCCGATGATGGACCTGGCCGCGCAGACGCGCGCCATCGACGCGCAGCGCCTGGGCCAGCGCCTGAAGCTGGCCGAGCCGGTGGAAGAGCTGCAGCCGGCCGTCGACCAGTTCAACGCGCTGATGGGCCGGCTGGAGCGTGCCTATGTGCAGCTGGAGAGCTTCAACGCCGATGTGGCGCACGAGCTGCGCACGCCGCTGGCGGCGCTGATCGGCCACACCGAGCTGGCGCTGTCGCGCGAGCGCAGCCGCAGCGAGCTCGAGGAGACGCTGTCGTCCAACCTCGAGGAGCTGCAGCGCCTGTCGGCTCTGGTCAACGACATGCTGTTCCTGGCCCAGGCCGACCGCGGCGCCGCGGCGCGCCGTGGCGAGCCCCTGAGCCTGGCGACGCTGGCGCGGCAGGTGATCGAGTTCCACGAGGCCGCGCTCGAAGACGCGGCGCTCGAGGTGCACATCGACGGCGATGCCGCCGTGGCGGTGGACGAGCCGCTGGTCAAGCGCGCGCTGTCCAACCTGATCGGCAACGCCACGCGCTACGCGCAGCCGGGTACGCCGCTGGCGGTGCGCATCGTGCAGCCGGCACCAGGCGCACCGGTGCGGCTGGAGGTCGAAAACACTGGCCCGGCCATCGCGCCGGAGGCGCTGCCGCGCATCTTCGACCGCTTCTTCCGCGTCGACACCGTGCGCTGCACGGCCGAGGGCGCACACCACGGCCTGGGCCTGGCCATCGTGGCAGCCATTGCACGCATGCACCGCGGCGAGCCGCTCGCCAGCTCGGGCGACGGGCTCACCCGGGTGGGCTTTTCGCTGGCTGCGGCATAGCGGCGTGAACGACTTATATGGGCGCGTCTCAAGCCCAGAACCGCCCGGGCGTCCAGCTCACAGCCCGGCAGGCCAAGCTCTCAGGCGACCGGTGCACCGCACTCGCCGCAGCGGCCATACAGCGTCAGTTCGTGGTCGAGCACCGTGAACCCGGGCGGCGCCAGCCTCGACAGGTCGCCCGGGCAGGCGTGCACGTCGAACACGCGCTGGCAGTTCGTGCACTGGAAGTGGTGGTGGTGCTGGCGTCCCGCAAGCTCGAAGCGCGGGTTTTCACCCGGCAGTTCAACGGTGCACAGCTCCCCGTCCTCGACCAGCGACTTCAGGTTGCGGTAAACAGTGGCCAAGCCCAGCCGGGGCGCGACGGCCTGTGCGGCTTGCAGCACCTCCTGGGGCAACAACGGCCGGCGCGCCTGCGCCAGGGCGTTGCGAATGGCGGTGCGCTGGCGGGTGTTGCGTTCCATCGGCCGCGAGCGTAGCGGATCGCAGGCGAGCCCACCCGGGCGCCGGGTCGGGCATGCGAGCAAGGGGTGGTCGCGTTCGTTGCAATCGCTAACATGCAGCGCTGCGCCCTGGGCTGTCTGGTCTGTGCAGGCGCGCTTTTTCCACTGACCTCTGCATGGAATCTTGGCCGATGAGCGTGTCCTGGGTCATCGCTTCGCTGTCGCTGCTGTTGTTGGCAGCCGCAGGCGTGCTGTGGCTGCGATTTGCGCCCAAGCGCGAATCCGCCCCGCTTCCAGAGAAGTGGCCACTCACGGCGCGCCGCGTATTCGGCCAGCATGAGCTGCGTGTTTTCCGTCAGCTGCGCGAGGCCCTGCCCGAGCATGTGGTGCTGTCGAAGCTCCCGCTGGTGCGCTTTTGCCACCCCGACGACCCGGCTGCCGTGCGCTACTGGTTCGAACTGCTGGGCAACCAGCACGTCAGCTTTGCCATCTGCAGCGAGAGCGGCCGCGTGCTGGCCGCCATTGACCTCGAAGGCCTGCGCCCGAGCTCGCGCCGCAGCCTACAAATCAAGGAGTCCGTGCTGGCGGCCTGCAAGGTGAAGTACCTGCGCTGCACGCCCGATCAATTGCCTTCGCTGCCCGAACTGCGCTCGATCGTGCCGGCGCCAGTCAGCAAGAGCGTACCGGTGGCCCGCATGGCGCAGGCCAGCGAGAACCTGAGCGCAGCCGTCGCGACGCGGCGGCGGCAGCGGCAGCGGCAGGGCTTTGTCGACAGCAATTTCGTCGCCGATTCGTTTTTCGACGACGTGGCGCAAGAGGCCACGATCAGCGGCTTTGGCCGCGCGGGGCGCGGAGGCGTCAGCGTGCGCGAGATCGACATCTCGGGCGACAACGCCACCGCGGCCGTGGTCACCGACACCCCGCCGGCCGCGTTGCGGCATTGACCTCCGCCCGCGAGGCCGCATCACTGCCGGCGGGCTATGCCGGCCTGGGCCCGCAGCAGGTGCTCGACGCGCTCGATGCCGCCGGCCTGCGGGGTGACGGCCGGCTGCTGCAGCTCAACAGCTACGAGAACCGGGTTTTCCAGGTGATGCTGGAAGACGGCCGCGCAGTGGTGGCCAAGTTCTACCGGCCGGGCCGCTGGAGCGACGCTCAGATCCTCGAGGAACACGCCTTCGCGCTCGAACTGGTCGCCGCCGAGGTGCCGGTGGTGCCGCCGCTGCCGCTGCAGGCCGCCGCCGAGGCCGGCCCGGCGTTGCAGCTGCAAGGCGCGGCCTGCACGCTGGCCACCTGGACCGACACCGACGGCACGCCCTACCGCTTTGCCGTGGCCGAGCGACGCGCCGGCCGCGAGCCCGAGCTCGACGACCCGGCGATCCTGGCGCAGCTCGGCCGCTTCATCGGCCGTCTGCACGCGGTCGGGCGGCAGCAGGTGTTCGCGCACCGTCATCACCTGGTCGCTGCCGACGCCCACGCGGCCGTGCAGGCTCTTCTCGCGGCTGACATCGTCACACCCGCCGAGATGCCGGCCTGGCGCGCCACCGCCACGGCGGCAGCCGACGCCGTGGCCGCGGCCTTTGCCGCATTCGAATCGCAAGGGCCGCTGGCCACGCTGCGCCTGCACGGCGACTGCCACATCGGCAACGTGCTGTGGCGGCCCGGCACGACCGAGGGCGACCCCGGCCGCCCGCACATCGTCGACCTCGACGACGCCATGCAAGGCCCGGCCGTGCAGGACCTGTGGATGCTGGTCTCGGGCGATGCGCAGACGATGGCGCGCCAGCTCGACGTGCTGCTGCGCGGCTACGAGGACTTCAGCGACTTCGATGACCGCGAGCGCGCGCTGATCGAACCCTTGCGCACCTGGCGCATGCTGCGCCATAGCGCCTGGCTGGCCGCGCGCTGGAGCGACCCGACGTTTCCGATCCACTTTCCGTGGTTCGGCAGCGCCGCCTACTGGAGCCAGCAGACGACGCTCCTGCGCGAGCAGCTCGAGGTGATGGCGCCCTGAGCCGTCTCGCGCGGCGGGCCTGGGTTATCCGACCAGCAGCGCGTTCACCCGCCGCACGTAGGCGGCCGGGTCTTCCAGCACGCCACCCTCGGCCAGCACGGCCTGGTCGAAGACGATGTTCGCCAGGTCGTCGAAGCGTTCGCTGCCTTCGGCCGAATCGAGTTTCTTCACCAGCGCGTGCTCGGTGTTGATCTCGAGAATGGGCAGGCTCTTCGGCGCGTCCTGCCCCGCGGCCTTGAGCATGCGGGCCAGGTGGCCGCTCATGTCGCCCTCGTCGGCCACGATGCAGGCGGGGCTGTCGACCAGCCGCGTCGTCACGCGCACGTCCTTGGCGCGCTCGGCCAGCGACTTCTTCAGCCGCTCGACCAGCGGCTTGGCGGCCTCGGCGGCGGCCTCGGCCTGTTTCTTCTCTTCTTCGTCCTGCAGCTGGCCCAGGTCGACCGCGCCCTTGGCCACGCTGGTGAGGCTGTGGCCGTCAAATTCGTACAGGTGGCTGAGCATCCACTCGTCGACACGGTCGGTGAGCAGCAGCACCTCGATGCCCTTCTTGCGGAAGATCTCCAGCTGCGGGCTGCTGCGGGCCGCGCTCAGGCTGTCGGCCGTGATCACGTAGATGGCGTCCTGGCCTTCCTTCATGCGGCCCACGTAGTCGGCAAAGCTCACGCCGCTGTCCGCGTGCGTGCTGGCAAAGCGGAACAGCTTGGCCAGGCGCTCGCGGTTGTTGTGGTCTTCGCCTATGCCTTCTTTCAGCACCGTGCCGAACTGCGCCCAGAACTCGGCGTAGACCTCCTTCTGGTTTTCGGCCACGTCCTCCAACATGCCCAGCACCTTCTTCGTGCTGCCCTCGCGGATGGCCTTCACGTCGCGGCTTTCCTGCAGCAGCTCGCGGCTCACGTTCAGCGGCAGGTCGGCCGAGTCGATCACGCCCTTCACGAAGCGCAGGTACACCGGCATCAGCGCCTCGGCGTCGTCCATGATGAAGACGCGCTTCACGTAGAGCTTGACGCCGCCGCGCTTGTCGCGGTTCCACAGGTCGAAGGGCGCCTTCTTCGGCACGTACAGCAGCTGCGTGTACTCGGTGCGGCCCTCGACGCGGTTGTGCGTGTAGGCCAGCGGCGCATCGGAGTCGTAGCTGATCTGCTTGTAGAAGGCCTGGTACTCGGTGTCGGTGATGTCGCTCTTGCTGCGCGTCCACAGCGCCTGCGCCTTGTTGGCCGGCTCCCACTCGTCCGTCTCGACCTGGGCCGACTTCTCCTCGTCCCAGGTCTGCTTCTTCATCAGCACCGGCAGGTTCAGGTGGTCGGAGTACTTGCCGATGATGGACTTCAGCTTCCAGGCCGACAGGAACTCTTCCTCGCCCTCGCGCAGGTGCAGGATGACGTCGGTGCCGCGCGCGGCGCGCTCGATCGTCTCGACCTCGAAGTCGCCGGTGCCGGTGCTGCTCCAGCGCACGCCTTCGGCCGGCGCGGCGCCCGCGCGGCGGGTTTCCACCGTCATGCGGTCGGCAACGATGAAGCCGCTGTAGAAGCCCACGCCGAACTGGCCGATCAGGTTGGCGTCCTTCTTCTTGTCGGCCTCGAGCTTGCCGAGAAACTCGCGCGTGCCGCTCTTGGCGATGGTGCCCAGGTGGGCCACGGCTTCCTCGGCGCTCATGCCGATGCCGTTGTCGCGGATGGTGATGGTCTTGGCCTCGGCGTTGAAGAACACGCGCACGTTCAGCTCGGGCTGGTCTTCCCAGAGCTCGGGCTTGTCCAAGGCCTCGAAGCGCAGCTTGTCGCAGGCGTCGGAGGCGTTGGAGACCAGCTCGCGCAGGAAGATCTCCTTGTTGCTGTACAGCGAGTGCGTGACGAGGTGCAGGATCTGCTGAACCTCGGCCTGGAACGACAGCGTCTTCTTGTCCATGGTGCGTCTGGGAGAGAGTGGAAACCGGGGAATGGCCCACGGTGGGGGCGCCGGGGCGGCTTTTCAAGAGCCGGCGGGGCCGCGGGCGGCCGGCATTTTTGCCGGGCGGCCCGTGCGTTCAGGTTCCGGGCAGAACCTCCACGCCCACGCCGCGGTAGCCGATGAAGCGGCATTCGCGGTCGAACATCGGCTGCCCGCTCACGCGGAACTGCTGCCGCAGGCCGCTGGGCAGCGTGCGATGGAACAGCTTGTCGATGAAGGGCTGGCGCTCGGCCACGCGCTTGTGCAGCGCCGCGCGCTCCACCGGATCCCAGCCATCGTCGTCAGGCAAGGCCGCCCCGGGCACCAGCGGGCCCACGCGGATGCCCAGCATCTCGAGTGCCGGCCCGGAGACCTTGGTGAATTCGCCGCCCTCGTCTTGCTCCCAGTACCAGTCGGAGGCCAGTTCCGTGAGCGCACGGAAGCGCGCTTCGCTCTCGCGCAGTTCGGCGGTGCGCTCGGCCACCGTGTGCTCCAGCAGCCGGTTGTGGTCGGCCAGCGCGCGGTACAGCAGCCGCACCTCGAGCAGGTTGTGGATGCGCAGCTTGATCTCCACCAGATCGAAGGGCTTGCTGACGAAGTCCTTGGCGCCGGCCTGCAGCGCGCGCAGCTTGTGGCCGGGCTGGGCCGTCAGCACCATCACCGACAGGTAGCCGTCGCCGGCGCTGGCCTTCAGCGCCTCGATCACCGCGAAGCCGTCCATCCCCGCCATCTGCAGGTCAAGCAGGATCAGGTCGTAGGGCTGGTGCCGGTGCATGCGGCACACCTCGGTGGGCTCCGAGGTCGAACTCACGTCGGTGTAGCCGGCCTGCTCGAGCAGGCGGCGCAGCAACTGCACGTTGGCATCCTGGTCGTCGACGATCAGGATGCGGGCGGCGAGGATGTCTTGTTCGATGTTCATGGCGGGTTGGCAGCGGCCTCGCGGCGGGACGCACGCGAGCTCGCCGCGTGCAGGGCCAGATCGAGCGTGTCCATGAAGGGCCCCAGCTTGATCGGCTTCGTGAGGTAGCGGAAGAAGCCCGCGTCGAGCCCCTTCTCGATGTCGCGCGGCAGCGCGTTCGCGCTCACGGCGATGACCGGGATGTCGCGGGTCTCGGGTGCCGCTGCCAGCAGGCGCAGCGCGGCCGTGCCGTCGATGCCGGGCAGGTTGATGTCCATCAGGATCACGTCGGGCAGGGCCTCCAGCGCCATCTCGACGCCGCGGCGGCCGTCGCGGGCGCTGAGCAGCCGGATGTCGGGGCGGCGCTCCAGCAGGCGCGCCACGAGCATCAGGTTGGCCGGGTTGTCTTCCACGCACAGCACGGTGTGCACGCGCGGGCTGCCGATGCGCCGCTGCGGCTGGCGCGTGGCGGCGAAAGCGGGCTCGGCCGCTGCCGCCGGGTGGGCGGCCGCGGGCAGCTCGAACCAGAACACGCTGCCCACGCCCTCTGTGCTCTCGACGCCGATCTCGCCGGCCATCAGCGCCACCAGGCGCTTGCACACCACGAGGCCGATGCCCGTGCCCTGCTCGACGCCGGCCTCCTGGCCGAGCCGGTTGAAGGGCTCGAACAGGTGGGCCAGCTTCTCGGCCGACAGGCCGTTGCCGGTGTCCTGCAGGCTCACGCGGATGTGATCGCGGCCCACCGTGCGGCGGCAGCTCACGCGCACGCTGCCACCGACGCGGTTGTACTTGATGGCGTTGTTCAGCAGGTTCAGCAGGATCTGCTTCAGGCGCGTGCGGTCGACCCGCATGTGCAGGGCCTCGTCGACGGCGTCGAACTGCACCTCGATGCCCTTGCGGCGCGCCTGCGCGTCGATCATGGCCTCGCAGTCGGCCAGCACCTCGGCCAGGGCCACCGGCTCGATCGACAGCGACAGCTTGCCCGACTCGATGAAGCTCAGATCCAGCACCTCGTTGATCAGCTCCAGCAGGTACCAGCCGGCCTTCAGGATCTGCTCGATGCTGCTCGTCTGCGCCGGTGTCGGCGGCGGCGAGCCCGACTCCATCAGCTGCGCAAAACCGAGGATGGCGTTCAGCGGCGAGCGCAACTCGTGGCTCATGCTCGACAGGAAGTCCGACTTGGCCTGGTTGGCCCGTTCGGCCTGCTGCTTGGCCGCGCGCAGCTTCAGGTTGGTGTCGCGCAGCACCTGGTCGAGCCGATCGCGTTCGGCCTCGCTCTTCTGGCGCGCGGTGTCGTCGGTGCCGATCATCAGGTAGCCGATGATCGCGTCGTCGATGTCGCGCAGTGCCGTCACCGACACGCGCACCGGCAGCCGGCGGCCGTCCTTGCGCACGTAGGTCAGTTCGTAGATGTCCTCGATGCCGCGCGCGGCCTTGTAGACCAGCGCCTCGAAGCCGGCCGCGATGTCGACGCCGGCTTCCCGGCTCAGGTGGCAGGCCCGGCACAGCAGCTCGTCGGCGTCCGACAGATCCGCCGGCGTCAGCCGGTCGACGACCTCGGCCGCGCTGTAGCCCAGCAGCCGCTCGGCGCCGACGTTGAACAACTGCACCACGCCGTGCTCGTCGGTGGCGATGCTGGAGACGCTCTCGCTGCTGAGGATGGCGTCATGCAGCGCGCCGGCCTTCAGTAGCGAACGGCGGTGGCGGGCCTCGGACGACAGGCCGAGCCGAGGGCCGTCGCCGGGTGTAGCTTCGGACTCGTTGCGCTGTTCTTGGGGGGTGATGGTCATGGGCGCCAGGTTCGCGGGGCGTCTGCAGCGCAAGACAACCCTGGAGCAGGCTAGAAGCCGCCCGGCGTGGCGTCTGTTCGCTTCCGCACACAAGGCACCTCGTTCCCGGTCGCCTGGAGCGGGCCCCAAGGGGCTCCCGCGGGAGGCCTCAGAACGTCTCGGTGTCGACCTCGCCCTGGGCCTGCGCGCCGTAGCGGTTGCCGGCGGGTGCCTCGGGCGTCATCAGCGCGCTCACCGCGTCGAGCACCGCGGCTGGCAGCACCGGCGTGGCCAGGTTCTCTTGCAGGTGCGCCACGCTCGTCGTGCCCGGGATCACCAGCACCTGCGGCCCGCGCGACAGCACCCAGGCCAGCGACAGCTGTGCCGTCGTGCAGTCGGCGTCGCGCGCCAGCGCCGCCAGCCGCTGGTGCAGCGCCAGGTTGGCCGGCCAGTGCTCGGCCGCAAAACGCGGCATCGAGCGGCGGATGTCCTTGGCGTGCAGCGCGGCCACGTCGGGCAGGGCGTCGGTCAGGAAGCCGCGGCCCACGGGGCTGAAGGCGACAAAGGCCGTGCCGAGCTCGCGGCAGGCCTCGAGCACCGCGATCTCGGGGTTGCGCGTCCAGGGGCTGTACTCCGTCTGCAGCGCGGCAATGGGGTGCTCGCGGTGCGCGCGTTTCAGTGTCGCCGCCGAGACCTCGCTCAGCCCCAGCGCCCGCACCTTGCCGGCGCGCAGCAGGTCGGCCATCGCGCCGACGCTGTCTTCGATGGGCACGGCCTTGTCCCAGCGGTGCAGGTAGTAGAGGTCGATGACCTCGGTGCCCAGGCGCCTGAGGCTCTGTTCGCAATCGCGGCGGATGCTCTCGGGGCGGCCGTCGATCACGCGTTGCAGCGCACCGCCCGGGCCGGATCCAGCCACCGGCTGCCCCGTCATGCCGCCCTTGCTGGCCAGCACGAAGCGGCTGCGGTGCGGGCCGAGCACGCGGCCCACCAGCTGCTCGTTGGCGCCGAAGCCATAGAGCGCGGCGGTGTCGAAGAAGTCGACCCCGGCGTCCAGCGCCTCGAGCAGCACGCGTTCGGCCTGCTCGGCCGAAGGCGGCGTGTCGTAGGCGTGGCTGAGGTTCATGCAGCCCAGACCCAGGGGGTTCACGAGGAAAGACGCAATGGAACGCTTGGCAATCATGGCTTCAACTTGCTCCGGCTGGGTGTGCCCATCGCCGGAGTTGCAATCTTGGGGGTGGGGTACGCACCCTAGCACGGGCTTGAGCGGCAATGGCTCGCGGCTCGGCCGCCGCCGATGAGCCAGGCCTTGCCCGCGGTGGCGGGTTGCGAGCAGACGCAGACGCCGGCCGCGGCGCGCTGCGACACTGTCGCCTCATGAAGCCAAAGCCCGCCCCCGACACCGTGCCGAACACCGCCCTCGACATCGCGCAGGTCGCGCTTGGAGGTGCGGCCCAGTCGCCCGAGCACAAACGCTTTCGCAGCCTGCTGGCGCGCATTGAGCAGGCGCGCCAGCGGCTGCAGGCCTGGCGCGAAGAGCTGCCGCGCTTTGCGCAGCTGCACGCCGAGCACGTGCAGCCCATCGAACGCCGCGTCGATGCCGCGCGCCGCGCCTGGGCCTTCGAGCTGGAGCAGTTGTTGCTGCGCGAGCGCTTCAGCCGCGCCGAGCAGGCGACGCTGGCGCGCATGATCACGTCGATCTGCGCCTCGTTCCTGACGGCCGAGGGCGCCGACTCGGACCCTGAGCTGAAGGCCCTGCACGACCGCCACGCCGACCAGGGCTTCGACGAACTGCAGGCGCTGGCCTTGCAGGCGCTGCGTGAGCGCATCGAGGCCGCAACCGACCTGGACCTGGGCGACGGCCCCGTGGAAAGCTTTGATGAGCTGATGGCCCGCGCCCGCGAGCAGCAGCGCGCCCAGGCGGACGAGGCCGCCCAGCGGCCGTCACCCGAGGCACCACAACGGCGGCGCAAGCAGACGGCCGCCGAGCGGCGCGAGCAGGCCGAGGCGGCCCAGGCCACGCAGTCGGTGCGCGAGGTCTACCGCAAGCTGGCTGCGGTGCTGCACCCCGACCGCATCGCCGCCGACGTGCCCGACGCCGAGCGCGCCGCGCGCACCGCGCAGATGGCCCAGGCCAACGCCGCCTACGCGGCCGGCGACCTGCTGGCGCTGTTGACGCTGCAGCTGCAGGTCGAGCAGATCGACGTGGCCCGCGCCGGGCAGCTGGCCGCCACGCAGGTGCGGCAGTTCAACCGCGTGCTGAACGAGCAGCTGCGTGAGATCGAGATGGACATCGCCGAGCGCGAGCACGCCTTCAGCAGCACCTACGGCGTGGAGTTGCGGCAGCGGCCCGACCCGATGAAGCTGGCGCCCCACCTGAAGGACGCCGCCGCGCAGCTGATCAACCTGGAGCTTGATCTGCGCGACCAGCGCCGCGCGCTGCTGGGCGAGCCGCGCTTGGCCAAGCGCTGGCTCAAGCAGATGCAGGCCGAGTTCCGGCTGATGGACCATTACGACGAGCTCGGGTTCTGAGCCGGCCCAACCCGCAGGCAGATGGCGTATGCCCGTTGGGCGCCGAAATGTCCACGAGGGGCTTCGACAGGCTCAGCCCGAACGGGTGGGTGGGGAACCTCCGTTCGCACTGAGTTTGTCGAAGTGCTCGCGAGGGGCTTCGACAGGCTCAGCCCGAACGGGTGGGGTGGGGAATCTCCGTTCGCACTGAGCTTGTCGAAGTGCTTGCGAGGGGCTTCGACAGGCTCAGCCCGAACGGGTGGGTGGGGAACCTCCGTTCGCACTGAGCTTGTCGAAGTGCTCGCGAGGGGCTTCGACCGGCTCAGCCTGAACGGGTGGGGTGAGGAACCTCCGTTCGCACTGAGCTTGTCGAAGTGCTTGCGAAGGGCTTCGACTGGCTCAGCCCGAACGGGAGTGGGCTCAGCCCCCGAACGGGGAGGGCCTCAGCCCGCCGCCAGCTGCCTGTCCAGCTGGTGCAGCACCTCGTAGCAGGGCAGCACCTGCGCCACGCTGGCGTTAGGCTCGCGGCCCTCGCGGATGGCGGCGATGAACTCGCGGTCCTGCAGCTCGATGCCGTTCATCGAGACGTCGACGCCGCTGACGTCGATCTTCTCGTCCTTGCCGGTGAAGAGATCGTCATACCGGGCGAGGTAGGTGCCCGTGGTGCCGATGTACCGGAAGAAGGTGCCCAGCGGCCCTTCGTTGTTGAAGCTTAGGCTCAGCGTGCAGATCGCGCCGTTGGCGGCCTTGAGCTGGATGCTCATGTCCATGGCGATCCCGAGCGCGGGATGGATGGGCCCCTGCATCGCGTGGGCCTGCACGATGGGGCTGCCGCACTGGTAGGCGAACAGGTCCACCGTGTGCGCAGCGTGGTGCCACAGCAGGTGGTCCGTCCAGCTGCGCGGCTGGCCGAGCGCGTTCATGTTCGTGCGGCGGAAGAAGTAGGTCTGCACGTCCATATGCTGGATGGCAAATTCACCTGCCGTGATGCGCTGGCGCACCCACTGGTGGCTGGGGTTGAAGCGCCGCGTGTGGCCGACCATCGCCACCAGCCCGGTCCTTTGCTGCATATCGACCACGGCGTAGGCGTCGCGCAAGCTGTCGGCCAGCGGGATCTCGACCTGCACGTGCACGCCGGCCTTCAGGCATTGCAGGGCCTGCGCGGCGTGCATCTGCGTCGGCGTGGCCAGGATCACGGCGTCCAGGCCAGGCAGCTTCAGCGTGTCGGCGAGGTCGGTGGTGACGTGGCCGACGCCGTACTTCGCAGCGGCTTCCCTGGTCTTGTCGAGCTCGCGGCCGACGAGGCTGATGACCTCGACGCCGTCGATCAGCTTCAGTGCGTCGAGGTGCTTCAGGCCAAAGGCGCCGGCTCCGGCCAGCGCCACTTTCAAGGTCTTCATGTGTTCTCCAGGATCAGGTGGCCGACCGCCGTGTTGCTGGCCGGCACGTGATAGAAGCGGTGCTTCACGGCGGGTGCGTGGTCGCTCATCGCACCGCGCGAGACATCTGACATTGCACCCCGTGCAATGAGCCACATCACGAGTTCGATGCCCTCGCTGCCGGCCTCGCGCACGTAGTCGATGTGCGGCACCTGGGCCAGGGCCTCGGGCTCGGCGATCAGGCGGTCGAGGAAACGGTTGTCCCACTCGGCGTTGATGAGCCCGGCGCGCGGCCCCTGCAGCTGGTGGCTCATGCCGCCGGTGCCCCAGATCTGCACGTTCAGCGGCTCATCAAAACTCTCGACGGCCTTGCGGATGGCGCGGCCCAGAGCAAAGCAACGACGGCCGCTGGGCACCGGGTACTGCACCACGTTCACGGCAAACGGGATCACCGGGCACGGCCAGGCGCCCGAGTCCTTGTCCTGCTGCCCGCACATCAGGCTCAGCGGCACCGTCAGGCCGTGGTCGACGTCCATGCGGTTGACGATGGTGAGGTCGAAGTCGTCCTGGATCACGCTCTGCGCGATGTGGGCGGCCAGCTCGGGGTGGCCCTGCACAACAGGCACCGGCCGCGGGCCCCAGCCTTCGTCGGCCGGCTGGTACTGCGCCGCGGTGCCGATGGCGAAGGTGGGAATGAGGTCCAGGCTGAAGGCCGTGGCGTGGTCGTTGTAGACGAGGAAGATGACGTCGGGCCTGTTCTCGCGCAGCCACTGCTTGCTGTACTCGTAGCCAGCGAACACCTTCTGCCAGTAGGGCTCGTGTGTCTTGCCGAGGTCGAGCGCGGCGCCGATGGCGGGCACGTGGCTGGTGTAGACCGATGCGGTGATGCGGGCCATGTCAGAAGCTCCCCTGCCCGTGGCCCTGCGGCTGGTGCTGCGGCTGCGCCGTGCCGTCCTCGCCGGGGTGGCGGTTGCCTTCGACGGAGCGGCCGCCCTTGATCATCATCTCGCGGTACTCCTCTTCCGTCATGCCCGTCATGCTGCCGGCCATCTGCTGGAAGCTCTTGCCGTAGGTGGCGCCGATCTTGGCCAGGAAGTAGATGTTGCCGCCCTCGGCGATGCAGCGGTTGAGGTCGCGTGCGAGCACGGCGTCTTTCTGCGCCTGCGTCATCGGCCACTCGTCGATGTAGGCCTTGGTATCGGCCAGGAAGCGCGCGCGGTTGGGCGCCTTCATCAGGCTCATGCAGAACTGGTTGAGCCAGTAGCCCTTGCGCGATTGCTCGGCGTCGAAGATGGTCGTGCCGGGCACGTCCAGGTAAGGCTTGTCGAGAGCCATGGTCAAACCTCCTCGGGCCAGTACAGGCGCATCGGGTTCGTGACGAGCAGCTTGTGCTGCAGCTCGGCCGTGACGGCGATGTGCGGGATGAAGTCCACCAACAGGCCGTCGTCGGGCATGTGGTCCTTCAGGTTGGGGTGCGGCCAGTCGGTGCCCCAGAGCACGCGGTCGGGGAAGCTTTCGACGATGCGGCGGGCGAAGGGCACCACGTCACGGTAGGCCGCCTGCTCACCGTGCAGTGCGCGCGGACCGGCCACGCTCAGGCGCTCGGGGCAGCTGACCTTGCTCCAGACGTTTTCATGCTCGCGCATGAGCTTCTGGAACAGCGCGAACTGCGGCCCGTCCACCGGCAGGCCGACGTCGGGCCGGCCCATGTGGTCGACTACCACGGTGGTGGCGAGATCGTCATGAACGGCGGTGAAGAAGTCCCACAGCTCGGGCAGGTCCACCGCCTCGAAGTAGATGACCACGTGCCAGCCCAGCGCCTTGATGCGGCCGGCAATCTCCATCAGCTCGTCCTTGGGCGTGAAGTCCACCAGCCGCTTGACGAAGTTGAAGCGCACGCCGCGCACGCCGGCCGCATGCAACTGCTCCAGCTCGTGGTCGGTGACGCTGCGCTTGACGGTGGCCACGCCACGCGCCTTGCCGCCGCTCGTGGCGCAGGCGTCGGCCATGGCGCGGTTGTCGGCGCCGTGGCAGGTGGCCTGCACGATGACGTTGCGCGCGAAGCCGAGGTGGTCGCGCAGCGCGAACAGCTGCGCCTTGCTGGCGTCACAGGGCGTGTACTTGCGCTCGGGCGCAAACGGAAACTCGGCGCCGGGGCCGAAGACGTGGCAGTGCGCGTCCACCGCGCCCGCGGGCAGCACGAAGCGGGGCTTGGCGGGCCCGGCGTACCAGTCCAGCCAACCCGGGGTCTTTTCGAAAGGCGTGTTCATGTCTGTTCAGTCCACCTTCTCGAAGGGCAGGCCGGCGTACTGCTCGGCCAGCGCGGCTTGCGCAAACCGCGAGTTCTTCAGGTAATCGAGCTCGTGCTCCTGCGCCTTCTGGTCGAACTCACTGAAGTGCGGAAAGCGGTGCAGCAGCGTCGTCAGGTACCAGCTGGTGCGCACGCTGCTCCATACGCGGCGCAGCGCCGTCGCGCTGTAGCTGTTGAGCAGCTCGTCGCTGCCCTGGCCGTACCAGCGCGACAGCGCGCGCGAGAGGTAGAAGACATCGCTCACCGCCAGGTTCAGGCCCTTGGCGCCGGTGGGCGGCACGATGTGCGCGGCGTCGCCGCACAGGTACAGCGCGCCATAGCGCATGGGCTCGCTGACAAAGCTGCGCAGCGGCGCGATGCTCTTCTCGATGGTGGGGCCGGTCTGGATCATCTCGGCCATCTCGGCCGGGAAGCGCGTGACCAGCTCGCTCCAGAAGCGGTCGTCGGACCAGGCTTCCACCTTGTCGTCCACCGGCACCTGGATGTAGTAGCGCGAGAGCTGCTCGTTGCGGTAGCTGGCCAGCGCAAAGCCCTTGGGGTGGTTGACGTAGGTGATGTCGGGCAGCGGCTTCACGCGCGCCATCACGCCCAGCCAGCCGAAGGGGTAGACCTTCTCGTACTCCTTGCGCACGCTCTCGGGGATGCTGCGGCGGCTCACGCCGTGGAAGCCGTCGCAACCGGCGATGAACTCGCAATCCACGCGTTGCGCTTCGCCATGGCGCGTGAAGGTGACGAAGGGCTTGGCACCGGGGCTGCCATCAAAGTCGTGCAGCACCACGTCCTGCACTTCGGTGAGCACGGTCTGGCCACGCCGGTCGGCGGCGGCGTAGAGGTCTTCCTGGATGGCTGTCTGGCCGTAGACCATGAAGCGCCGGCCCAGCGTGCTGGCGGTGTCGACGAGGAAGCTGTCGCGCCCGGCCCAGGCGATGCGCATGCCGTCGTGCGGGTGGCCTTCGCGGTCCATGCGCTCGTTCAGGCCGTTGGCGCGCAGCACGTCCACCGTGGTGCTCTCCAGCACGCCGGCACGGATGCGCGAGAGCACGTACTCGCGCGTCTGGCGCTCCAGCACCAGGCTCTCGATGCCGTGGCGGTGCAGGATCTCCGAGAGCAACAGGCCCGCGGGGCCGCTGCCGATGATGACGACCTGGGTCTTCATGCCTTGTCCTTGTTGACGGCTGCCAGCAGCCGGTCGGCCTCTACGCGCCAGTCGGCGCTGCGTGCAAAGCCGGGTTCGCCGCGTGGGCCGAACACACCGGCGTCGGCCAGATCGGCGATGTGCGCCTGGCGCTCTGCCGTGCCGGCGGCACTGTGTGGCACGAGGCCGGCTTCACGCACGGTGACGGCCACCTCGCGCACCTCTTCGCTGCGGCGGCGGCCGTGTTCGATGACGCGCTGGAAGAAGTAGCTGGTCTGCTTTTCCCAGTCGATGCCGGGGAAGGTTTCCTTGAGAGAGGCGATCACCGCGTCTTCCACGCCGTGCGCGCGCGCCGTCGTGAAGCTCTCGATGACCATGGCCTCCAGGCCCTTGATCATCACGCTGCGGCACATCTTGGTGGCGCTGGCCACGCCGAGCTGTGGGCTGTGGACCTTGGGTGCGAAGCCGAGTTCATCCAGCAGCGGCTTCAGGGCCTCGGCGTGCGGGCCGCCCAGCAGCAGCGGCACGCGGCTGCGGTAAGGCGGCACGCTGGTCATCACCGCGCCTTCGACGTAGCGGCCGGCGGCGGCATGCACGGCCTCGGCGGCGCGGATCTTGGCGCCGGGGCTGGCGCTGTTGAAGTCGAGGAAGAACGCCTCTGCGGCCAACGCGGGCGCCACGGCGGTGGCCACGGGCACGGCCTGGCTGGCGGTGACGGCGCTGATCACGAGCGTGGCGCCGCGGGCGGCGTCGGCGGCGCTGGCGGCCAGCGCCACGCCGTGCGCGGCGGCGTGCTCGCGCAGGGGCTGGGCGCTGTCGGCCTGATCGAGCTTGAGGTCGTAGGCACGCACGGCCATGCCGCGTGCGCGCAGGTCTTCAGCGAGGATGCGGCCGACTTCGCCGTAGCCGATGAGGGCGATGAGGGCGATGATCATGGCGTGCGACTTGCGGTGCGGTGTGCGGGCACTTCGACAGGCTCAGTGCGAACGGAGGTGGGCAAGCTCCGTTCGGGCTGAGCTTGTCGAAGCCCCGCCTCCACCACCTCCTCAATCCACATACCGCAGCCCCGCCGCCGCCAACGGCTCGCGCATCTTGTACATGTCCAGGCCCAGCACGCCGCTGGCCAGCTTGGCGCGCTTCTCGCCTTCGTTGGCCTCGCGCTTGGTGGCCGCCTCCAGCGTGGCGGCGGCCAGCTTGCGTGGCACGCAGACCACGCCGTCGTCGTCGGCCACGATCACGTCGCCCGGGTGCACCAGCGCGTCGGCGCACACCACCGGGATGTTCACGCTGCCGAGAGTTGCCTTGATCGTGCCTTTGGCGCTGATGGCCTTGCTCCACACCGGGAAGCCCATCTCGCCGAGCGTCTTCACGTCGCGCACGCCGGCGTCGATGACCAGCGCGCGGGCACCGCGGGCCTGGAAGCTGGTGGCCAGCAGATCCCCGAAGTAGCCGTCGGTGCAGGGCGCGGTGATGGCCGCCACGACGATGTCGCCGGGGCGGATCTGCTCGGCCACGACATGCATCATCCAGTTGTCGCCCGGGTGCAGCAGCACCGTCACGGCCGTGCCGCTCACCTGCGCGCCGGCGTGGATGGGGCGGATGCCGCTGTGCATCAGGCCCACGCGGCCCATGGCCTCGTGCACCGTGGCACTGCCGAACTTCGCCAGCGCATCGGCCAGGTGGCCGGGCGTGCGCTCGATGTTGCGGTAGACGACGCCGAGTTCGTACATGGTCAGAGCCCCTTTGCCTTGAGTGCGGCATCCAGCCGCGGGTACACGCGCCGTGCGTTGCCTTCGTAGATGGCGTGCTTCTCGGCCGCGCTGAGCAGCGTGCTGGCCTCGATGTAGCGCTTGGTGTCGTCGAAGTTGAAACCGGTTTCGGGGTCGATGCCGCGCACGGCGCCGATCATCTCGCTGGCGAACAGGATGTTCTTCACCGGGATCACCTTCGTCAGCAGATCGATGCCGGGCTGGTGGTACACGCAGGTGTCGAAGAACACGTTGTTCAGCAGGTGATCGGCCAGCAGCGGCTTCTTCAGCTCCTGCGCCAGGCCGCGGTAGCGGCCCCAGTGGTAGGGCGCGGCGCCGCCGCCGTGCGGCACGATGAACTTCAGCGTCGGGAAGTCCTTGAACAGGTCGCCCTGGATCAGCTGCATCACCGCTGTCGTGTCGGCGTTGATGTAGTGCGCGCCGGTGGTGTGGAAGCACGCGTTGCAGCTGGTGCTCACGTGCACCATGGCCGGGATGTCGTACTCGACCATCTTCTCGTAGATGGGGTACCAGTGGCGGTCGGTCAGCGGCGGGCTCGTCCAATGGCCGCCGCTCGGATCGGGGTTCAGGTTGAGCGCGACGTTGCCGTACTGCTCCACACACTTCACGAGTTCGGGGATGCAGCTGGCCGGGTCCACGCCCGGGCTCTGCGGCAGCATCGCGGCCGGAATGAACGAGTCCGGGAACAGCTGGCTCACGCGGTAGCAGAGCTCGTTGCAGATGGCGGCCCAGGTGCTGGAGACCTCGAAGTCGCCGATGTGGTGCGCCATGAAGCTGGCGCGCGGGCTGAAGATGGTGAGATCGCTGCCGCGCTCGCGCATCTTGGCGAGCTGGTTCGTCTCGATGGTCTCGCGGATCTCGTCGTCGGAGATCTTCAGGTCGGCAGCACGTGGCTTCAGCGCCGGGTCCTTGATGCCGGCGATCTGCGCGTTGCGCCAGGCTTCCAGCGCCTTGGGCGCGGTGGTGTAGTGGCCGTGGATGTCGATGATCATGGGGCTGGCCGTCCGTCGGGGTTTAGGCGGGTTCCAAGCCGCAGCGGCGCTTTATCGCGGCGGCGGTGTCGTCGTTGAACAGCTCCAGCAGCGCCTCGGCCGCGCGGCGCTGCGCGCCGTGCAGGCCGAACACGGCGCTGAAGGTGGTGATCTGCGCGGCCGCGCCCGGCAGCGTGCCGAGCACTTCGATGCCGGGCTGGCCGGCGAGCTCGGGCATCTGCTGGAAGCCGAGCGCCGCATCGCCGCGCGCCACCAGCGTGGCCACCGGCACGCCCGGCGGCGCCTGCACCAGGCGCGGCGCGAGGGCGTCCTTCAGGCCCCAGCGCTCGATCAGCGCCAGCAGGTGGTTGCCGCTCGGGCCGGTGGAGTAGCCCACGCTGGCGGCGGTGGCCACGGCCTCGCGCAACGCGGCCTCGGTGCGGATGTCGGGCTGCGGCGCGCCGCTCGGCACGGCCACGGCCATGGCCGAGCGCACGAGGTCCACGCGCGGGCCCTCGGCGTGGCCGGCGGCCAGCAGCTTGCCCACCGCGTCGGCCGCCAGCACGACGAGGTCGAAGCGCTCGCCGGCGGCCACGCGGCGCGCGGCGTCGACGCCGCCCACGCTCTCGAACTGCACGGCCGGGCCGCCGGCGCGCGCCGCGTGTGCGGCCAGCTCGGCCAGCACCTGGCGGGTGGCCATCGAGGAAATGCCGGTGAGCGGGGGGTTCATGGAGCCCCGGATTCTTCGGCCCCACGGCCCATGTATCAACCGCGGGGTCTCACTAGCTGCTAGAACGTTTCGGCATAGCATCCGCGGCATGGAGCCGACATGGATCTGAAGCAGCTCACCAGCTTCGTGCAGGTGGCCGAACTCGGTAGCTTCACGCGTGCCGCCGCCGTGCTGCGCGTGGCGCAGCCGGCGCTCAGCCGCCAGGTGCGCGCGCTCGAGGTGGAACTGCGTCAAACCCTGTTCGAGCGCAACGGCCGCGGCGTCACGCTCACGCCCGCCGGCACGCGGCTGCTGGCGCACGGCCGCGGCATCCTGCAGCAGGTGCAGCGCGCCGTGCAAGACCTCGAAGAGCAGCGCGGCGCCGCCACCGGCATGGTGTCGATCGGCCTGCCGCCCACGCTGAGCCGCACGCTCACCGCGCCGCTGGTCGAGGCCTTCCGCGAGCGCTTTCCGCGTGCCGGCGTCAGCGTCGTCGAGGGCCTCACGCACTACATGCTGGAGTGGCTGGTGCAGGGCCGCATCGACTGCGCGCTGGTCTACAACGCCACGCCCTCCAGCCACGTGGCGCTGGCGCCGGTGCTCGAGGAGCGGCTGCACCTGATCTCGGCGCGGGCGCCCGGCCGGGCGCGCCAGACGCCGCAGCCTGTGATGCTGGCCGAACTCGCCACGCGCGACCTCGTCATCCCCAGCCGCCCGCACGCGCTGCGTATGCGCGTAGAGACCGCGCTGGCCGAAGCCGGCCTCACGCCGCGTGTGGCGCTCGAGATCGAAAGCGTCGGCGCCATGCTGGCCCTGGTGCAGCGCCACGCGCTGCACGCCGTGCTGGCGGTGACGGCGCTGCAGGGCCAGGCCGATGCCGAGCGCCTGCAGGCGCGGCCCATCCTCATCGCCCCGAAGCGCCCGCTGAGCACCAGCCTTTCGCTGGCCACCTCGGCGCAGCGCCCGCGCGGGCCGCTGCTCGAGCAGGCGGCGGCGCTGCTCACGCAACTGGCGCAAGCTGCCAACCCGCCATGACCCACGCCGCAACGGACAGCCCTTTCGACATCGCCATCGTCGGCGCCGGCATCGCTGGTGCGGCGGCGGCCTGCTTCACGCTGCAGGCGGCACCACAGGCGCGTGTGCTGCTGCTCGAACGCGAGGCCCAGCCCGGCTTGCACAGCACGGGCCGCAGCGCCGCGATGTTCGAAGAGAGCTACGGCCCGGGCCCGGTGCGGGCGCTCACGCGCGCCAGCCGCGGCTTCCTGCAGCAGCCGCCCGCCGGTTTTGCCGAGGCGCCCCTGCTGCGCCCGCGCGGGGCCTTGTTCGTGGCCGCGGCCGATCGCCTGGCGCCGCTGCGCAGCCTGCACGACACGCTGCGCGCCGAAGGCGTTGCCGCCGAGTGGCTGGGCACCGCCGCCGCGCAGGCACTGTGCCCCGTGCTGCGCCCCGAGGCCGTGGCCGCCGCGGTGCTCGACCCCGGCGCCGCCGACATCGACGTGCACGCGCTGCACCAGGGCTACCTGCGCAGCGCGCGCGCGGCCGGGGCGCGGCTGCGCTGCGATGCCGAGGTGCAGACCTTGCAGCGCACGCCGCAAGGCTGGCAGCTGGGCACGGCTGCGGGCGTGTTCTCGGCGGCGCGCGTGCTCAACGCCGCCGGCGCCTGGGCCGACGAGTTGGCTGCGCGCGCCGGGCTGCCGCCAGTGGGCTTGCAGCCCAAGCGGCGCTCGGCCTTTGTCTTTGAGCCGCCGGCGGGGCTGGCCATCGCCGACTGGCCGCTCGTCACCGACATCGACGAGAGCTTCTACTTCAAGCCCGAGGCCGGCCTGCTGCTGGGCTCGCCAGCCAACGCCGACCCCGTGCCGCCGCACGACGTGATGCCCGAAGAGCTCGACATCGCCACGGCCATCCACCGCATCGAGGCGGCGACCACGCTGCAGATCCGCCGGCCGCGCCGCAGCTGGGCGGGCCTGCGCAGCTTCGTGCCCGACGGCAGCCTCGTCATCGGCGCCGATCCGCTGGAGCCGGCCTTCCTGTGGCTGGCCGCGCAGGGCGGCTATGGCATCCAGAGCAGCGTGGCCGCCGGGCAGCTGGCCGCGTCGCAGGCGCTCGACTTGCCGCCGCCGGCCTGGGCCGATGCCGCGCTGCGGCACGACCTGCGCGTGCGCCGAGCGGGATGAGCCGGCGTGAGCACCTCAACCGCCCTCGCCGATACACAGCGCTGGCTCGAGCGCGCCGTGATCGGCCTCAACCTGTGCCCGTTCGCGAAAGCGGTGCACACCAAGGGGCAGATCCGCTGGGTGGAGTGCGAGGCCACCTCGCCGCTGGCTGTGCTGCAGCTGCTGGCGCAGGAGCTGCAACACCTGGCCGCGGCCGATGCCGCGCAGGTCGACACCACGCTGATCGTGGCGCCCCAGCTGCTACCGCGCTTTGCCGATTTCAATGACTTCCTCGGCGTGGCCGACGACGCCCTGGCCGAGCTGCAGCTCGACGGCACGCTGCAGATCGCCGCGTTCCATCCGCAGTGGGTGTTCGCGGGCACCACTGCCGACGACATCGGCAACCACACCAACCGCGCGCCGCACCCCACGCTGCACCTGCTGCGCGAGGCCAGCGTGGCGCGTGCCGTGGCCGCCTACCCCGACGCCGAGGCCATCTACGGCCGCAACATCCAGACGCTGCAGCGGCTGGGCCTGGCGGGCTGGCGCGCCTTGCTCAAGGGTTGATCAGGGATTCAGCGACACCACCAGCCGCTGCACCAGCAGCGCCGCGATGCCGAGCATCGTCAGGCCGATCAGCGCGTCGAGCACCTGCCAGGCGCGTGGCCTGGCGAACACCGGCGCCATGAGCCGCGCGCCGTAGCCCAGCGAGGTGAACCACAGCAGGCTGGCCGATGCCGCACCGGCACCGAACCACCAGCGCGCCTCGCCCATCTGCGCGCCCACGCTGCCCACCAGCAGCACGGTGTCGAGGTAGACGTGCGGGTTCAGCAGCGTGAAGGCGGCGGTCTGCGCCAGCGCCGCGGCCAGGGTCAGCGGTGCCGCGCCCTCGGCTGCCGCCAGCGTGCCACCGCGGCGCGCGCGCATCAGCGCCCGCAGCCCGTACACGGCCAGGAACAGCGCGCCACCGGCCGTCAGCGCCGCGGCCAGCATCGGCCGGTGGCCCAGCACCTGCGCCAGGCCGGCGATGCCGCCCAGCATCAGCAGCGCATCGGCGATGGCGCAGAAGGCGACGATGGCGCCGACGTGCTCGCGCCGCAGCCCTTGGCGCAGCACGAAGGCGTTCTGCGCGCCGATGGCGACGATGAGCGTGAGGCCGAGCACGAAGCCGGTGGCGAAGCTGCTGGATGTCATGCCCGCGATGCTGCCGTGCCGCGCGGGGGGCGCGGCTTAGACTTGTTGCCGCCCGCGAAGCCGAATTCATTCCGCCGCCGCCGATGCTTGACTACTCCCTGGTGGCCGCCGTCGCGGCGGTGGTGCGCGAAGGCAGCTTCGAGCGTGCGGCCGAGGCGCTGCACGTCACGCCCTCGGCGGTGTCGCAGCGCGTCAAGCTGATCGAAGAGCGCCTGGGCCGGCCGCTGGTGGTGCGCGGCCAGCCCTGCCGCGCCACCGCCGCCGGCGAGGCCTTGTGCCGCCACGCCGAGCGCCTGGCGCTGATGGAGCACGAACTGGCCGCCGCTGTACCGGGCCTGTCGGCGCTGGGCGGCGCGGCCACCGGGATGCCGCCGACGCTGGCGCTGGCCGTCAACGCCGACAGCCTGGCGACCTGGTTCGTCGCGGCCGCGGCCGAGGTGGCGGGCGCGCACGGCTGGCTGTTCGACCTGCGCATCGAAGACCAGGACCACACCGCCGAGCAACTGGCCCGCGGCGAGGTGCTGGCCGCCGTCACGGCGCTGGCCGCGCCGCTGCGCGGCTGCCGCAGCCTGCCGCTGGGCGCGCTGCGCTACCG
>JAIYDH010000218.1 GCA_027487585.1 Rubrivivax sp. | reverse complement strand
GGCGTCGACGCCTTCGCCTGCAGCCACACCTGCCTGCCGGTGTTCCAGCGCCTGGCCACGGCCGGCGGTGAAGGCTGGGTGCTGAACAACGGCGCCGCCGGCATGCCCAACTTCGCGGGGGATGGCGCCGGCATCGTGAGCCGCATTGGCAAGCGGCCCTTCGGCGGGCCGGAACGCCGTTTTGGCGCCCAGGCGGCCGGGGAGGGCGGGGTGCAGGTGTTTGTCGAGGCCCTGGCGCTGGCCGTCGACGGCCCGGCCTGGCAGCGCCACTTCGCCACCCTGTGGCCCGCCGGCAGCGACGCGCACGCGTCGTACGCCCAGCGCATCGCCCACGGGCCGGCCTATGGCTTGAGCGAGGCCTTGCGCGCCTGAGCTCGCCTGAAACGGCGCAGGGGCCGGCAGGCGCCGGCTCAAGTTGCTGCGCTGGCGGACCGATACCCATGGCAGTGTCCCGGTTGTTGCACCCGCCAGCCGCTGCGTCCGCCCAGAAAGGCCTGTTCCATGCGCGTCAATCATCCCGTCAGCCAGCGCGAATACGCGTTCCCGCGCGGGCAATCGCTGATCTCCGTGACCGACCTGAAGGGCCGCATCACCTACTGCAACAGCGCCTTCATCGAGGTCAGCGGCTTCAGCCGCGAAGAACTGCTGGGCCAGCCCCACAACCTGGTGCGCCACCCCGACATGCCGGCCGAGGCTTTCCGCGACATGTGGGACACGATCGAGGCCGGGTTGCCCTGGACTGGCCAGGTGAAGAACCGGCGCAAGGACGGCGACCACTACTGGGTGCAGGCCAACGCCACGCCCATGAAGGACGGCGACCGCATCGTCGGTTTCCTGTCGGTGCGCACCGAGCCCTCGCGTGAAGCCGTGCAGGCGGCCGAGCAGCTGTACGCCACGATGCGCGCCGAGGCCGAGAGCGGCCGGCTAGTGCACGTGCTGCACCGCGGCGCCGTGCAGCGCACGGACCTCGCCGGCCGCCTGGCCCGCCTGCTGCGCCTGGGCGCCGCCGGGCGGCTGATGGCGATGCAGATGGGGCTGGCAGCCGCCGTCATCGCCGCTGTTGCCGTGGGCGGCCTGCCGGCCGCGGCAGCGGTGGCGCTGGCGGGCGGTGCGGCGGTGGCCTGGCTGTCGATGCGCACGACGCTCGGCGCCATCGGCCCGACGCTGAGCGATGCCTACCGCATGGCCTCGGGCGACCTGTCGCACCCGGTCACCGAAGGCGCCGACGGCGTCGTCGGCGAACTGCAGCAGGCCCTGCGGCAGCTGGCCGTGAACCTGCGCGCCGTGGTGCGCGACACGCGAACCGAGGTCGAGCAGGTGGAACACGCGGCGCGCGAGATCGCCGCGGGGGCCGACGATCTGTCGGGCCGCACCGAGTCGCAGGCCGGCAGCCTGGAACAGACCGCGGCCTCGATGGAAGAGATCAACAGCACGGTGCAGAACAGCGCCGCTTCGGCGGTCGAGGGCGCCAAGCAGGCGACGCAGACCAAGAGCGTGGCCGAGCGCAGCCACAGCGCCGTGCAGGCGGTGGCCGAGACGATGACGGGCATTGCCGATTCGTCACGCCGCATCGGCGAGATCGTGCACGTGATCGAAGGCGTGGCCTTCCAGACCAACATCCTGGCGCTGAACGCCGCCGTCGAGGCGGCCCGTGCCGGCGACGCCGGCCGCGGCTTTGCGGTGGTGGCTTCCGAGGTGCGCTCGCTGGCGCAGCGCACCGCCGTGGCGGCCAAGGAGATCCGCCAGCTCATCGTCGAAAGCGCCGAGCGCGTGGAAAGCGGCGCCAAGCGCACGCAAGACGCCCAGGAGCGCATGGCCGAGGCGCTGACCGCGGTCGACCGCGTCAGCCACACGCTCGAGTCCATCAGCACCTCGGCGGCCGAGCAGCAGAACGGCATTGCGCAGATCAACGAAGCCGTCACGCACATGGACGGCCTGACGCAGCAGAACGCCGCGATGGTGGAGGAGCTCGCGGCGTCGTCGAACGGGTTGTCGTCGCAGGTCGAGTCGGTGAGCAACTCGATGCGCCTGTTCCGGCTGCAGCAGGGCGACGTGACCGTGGCTGAACGCGATGCGGTGGCGATGCGGCGCGAAGTCCGCGCCGAGACGGCGGCGAAGCCCGCACCGGCTGCCGGCCGCATCCCGGCACCGCCGCAGCGGCCGGCGGCCAGGCCGCCCGTGGCCCATGCGCCTGCCGCCAAGCCAGCGACCACGGTGACGGCAGACGATGGGGAGTGGGCCGAGATCTGATCGGCGCGCGCTCGGCGAACGCGCCGGGTGCTTGACAACTAGACCGACTGGTCTAGAGAATGGGGCATGGCCCCTGTTCCTCCGCCCGCACCCGCCGGCACCCGCGAACGCCTGATCCAGGCGATGTCGCGCGCCTTGCAGCAGCGCGGCTACCACGGCGTCGGCCTGGCCGAGCTGCTGGCCGCGGCCGACGCGCCCAAGGGCGTGCTCTACCACCACTTCCCCGGTGGCAAGCAGGAGCTGGCCGTGGCGGCCATCGAGGCCACCGCGGCGCACATCACCGCCTCGCTCGACCGCCTGGTGGTGGCACGCGCCGACCCGCTGCCCACGCTGGCCGGCTGGCTGGCGCTGGCGCAGGGCCAGCTCGAGCGCAGCGGCTACGAGCGTGGCTGCCCGCTGGCCACCGTGGCCCTGGAAACCACCGCCGACGACGGCCCGGTGCGTGCCGCGCTGGCCAAGGCCTTCGAGGGCATCCGCACCCGGCTGGCCCGCCTGCTCGCCACGGCCGGCATCGCGCCGGCGCAAGCCGGCGGCCTGGCGGCGCTGGTGGTGGCGGCCTACGAAGGTGCCTTGATGCAGGCCCGCGTGGCCGGCAGCGGCGCACCCATGGCCGAGGCCGCCCAGGCGCTGCTGGCCTTGCTGCAGCGCGAGATCGAACACGCCCGACGGAGCCCCCGATGAGCCAGCTGAACGACCGACCCGACCCCGATGCCGACGCCACCGAAGGCGAAGTGCTGCACCTGCGCGCCGCCGACGGCTTCGGCCTGACGGCCCTGCGCTATGCCGCCCTCGGGCCGCGCCAGGGCCATCTGGTCGTGGCCGGCGCCACGGGCGTGCCGCAGCGCTTTTATCGCCGCTTTGCGCAGCATGCAGCGGCCCAGGGACTCGAGGTGCTGACGCTCGACTACCGCGGCATCGGCCTGTCGCGCCCCGACACGCTGCGCGGCTTCGAGATGGACTACCTCGACTGGGCGCGGCTCGATCTGGCCGCCGCGGTCGACGCCGTGCCCGACGACGGCCTGCCGCTGTTCATGGTCGGCCACTCCTACGGCGGCCACGCCTTCGGGCTGCTGCCCAACCACCAGCGCGTGGCGCGCTTCGTCACCTTCGCCACCGGCGCCGGCTGGCATGGCTGGATGCCCTTTGCCGAGCGGCTGCGTGTGCTGGCGATGTGGCGCGTGGTGGGCCCGCTGCTCACACGCTGGAAAGGCTACCTGCCCTGGAGCCTGCTCGGCATGGGCGAAGACCTGCCGCTGCCGGTGTACCGGCAGTGGCGCCGCTGGTGCGGCTTCCCGCGCTACTTCTTCGACGACCCGGCGATGCGCGGCGAGCGCCTGGCCGAGCGCTTTGCCGCCGTGCGCACGCCGATCGTGGCGCTCAATGCGCTCGACGACCACTGGGCACCGCCGGCCTCGCGCGATGCCTTCATGGCCGCCTACCGCAACGCCGAACGCCGCCATGTCGACCTGCACCCGGCGAGCCTGGGCCTGCGTTCCATCGGCCACATGGGCTACTTCCGCGCGTCGGCTCGGCCCTTGTGGGACGAGGTGCTGACCTGGCTGCGCGCCGACGCCGTGGCGGCCAGGCCTTCCTGACGCTGGAGCACCGATGACAAGCACCTTGCTGGACGAACTCAACGCCCGCGGCCGTGATGGCCTGCCGGGTCAACTGGGCATGGTGTTCACCGCCGTGCAGGCGGCCGCCGACGGCGGCGAGGTGCAGGCCGAGATGCGCGTGCAGCCGCACCTGATGGCGCCCAACGGCTTTCTGCACGCCGGCTCGCTGGT
>JAIYDH010000251.1 GCA_027487585.1 Rubrivivax sp. | reverse complement strand
TTGACCTCGAAGCTCGGGTTCTCGGTCGTCGCACCGATGAAGCTGAAGAGCCCGGCCTCCACGTGCGGCAGGAAGGCGTCCTGCTGCGACTTGTTGAAGCGGTGCACCTCGTCGACGAACAGCACCGTGGCGCGGCCCTGCCGGGCCAGCAACTGCGCCTGCTCGACCGCCTCGCGGATTTCCTTCACACCCGACAGCACGGCCGAGAGCACGATGAAGTGCGCGCCGGTGGCGCCGGCCAGCAGGCGCGCCAGCGTCGTCTTGCCGACACCGGGCGGGCCCCAGAGGATCATCGACGGCAGCCGCGCGCCCTCGAAGGCCACGCGCAGCGGCTTGCCCGGCGCCAGCAGATGGCGCTGGCCCACGACCTCGTCAAGCGTGCGCGGGCGCAAGCGCTCGGCCAGCGGCACGCTGCCCTTGCCACCCGCGCCGGCTGGCGCGGCAGCGGCGTCGTCGAACAAACCTTCCTGCGCCATGCCCCGCGGCGGTGCCGCTATTGCTCGACGAGATCAGCGCCCGCCGGCACGACGAAGCGGAAGCGCTCGGCGGGGATGGCGACGTTGGCCTCGAAGCGCGTGAACTCCAGGCGCGAGCGCTGGCCGAAGCTGTCGAGCACCTCGATCACTGCGAGCTCGTTGCCACGAAAGCCGACACGCATCCACTGGAAGGCGCCATCGCGGGCCTGCGGCGTGGCCTTGACCCAATCCAGTCCTTCAACGGCTGCCTCGGCGACCAGGCTGAACGCCGGCTCCAGCGCACCGCCGGCCAGCAGCGCCGCAGGCGTGGAGGCCAAGGCCTGCCCGAGCTTGCGCGAGCTGACCTGGTTGAGGTCGGGGTCGTGCATCCAGACCTTCTGGCCGTCGGACACCAGCGTCTGCTCGAAGGGCTTGCGGTAGAAGAACCTGAAGCGGTCGGGCCGCGCGAAGGCGAACTCACCGCTGCTGCTGCGGCGGCGCTTGCCGTCGGCCGAGGTGACGACCTGCGTGAACTGCGCCTGGCCCGACTTGGTGTCGCGGACGAAGGCCCGCAGGCGCTCGACGGCGTCCTGGGCCAGCGCCGGCATGGCCAGGGGCAGCAGGCCGGCGGCGCCAAGCGCCATCACAGCGCGACGGGTCACGCGGGCATTCGTCATTCTTCCCTCTTGGGCACCAGGATGTCGCGGTTGCCGTTGTGGCCCATCGGCGAGACGAGGCCCGACTGCTCCATCTGCTCGAGCAGTCGTGCCGCGCGGTTGTAGCCGATGCGCAGGTGGCGCTGCACAAGCGAGATGCTGGCGCGCTTGTGCTGCAGCACCACGGCCACGGCCTGGTCGTACATCGAGTCGCCTTCGCCACCGCCGCTGGCGCCACCGCCGCCGAGCGCGGCATCGCCTTCGCCCTCGAGCACACCGCCTTCGAGGATGCCTTCGACGTAGTTCGGCTCGCCCTGCGTCTTGAGGTAGTCGACGACGCGGTGCACTTCATCGTCGGACACGAAGGCGCCGTGCACGCGCACCGGCAGCCCAGTGCCGCTGGCCATGTAGAGCATGTCGCCCATGCCCAGCAAGGCCTCGGCGCCCATCTGGTCGAGGATGGTGCGGCTGTCGATCTTGCTGCTGACCTGGAAGCTGATGCGCGTGGGAATGTTGGCCTTGATGAGGCCGGTGATCACGTCGACGCTGGGCCGCTGCGTGGCCAGGATGAGGTGCATGCCCGAGGCGCGGGCCTTCTGCGCCAGCCGAGCGATAAGCTCCTCGATCTTCTTGCCGACGACCATCATGAGGTCAGCCAACTCGTCGATCACCACCACCACATGCGGCAGCCGCTCCAGCGGCTCGGGCGCGTCGGGCGTCAGGCTGAACGGGTTGCCGAGCTTTTCGCCGCGCTCGGCCGCCTCGGCGATCTTCTTGTTGTAGCCGCCGAGGTTGCGCACGCCGAGTTTGCTCATCAGCTTGTAGCGGCGCTCCATCTCGCCCACGCACCAGTTCAGCGCGTTGGCGGCCTGCTTCATGTCGGTGACCACCGGCGCCAGGAGGTGCGGGATGCCTTCGTAGACGCTCATCTCGAGCATCTTCGGGTCGATGAGGATCAGCCGCACGTCGCGCGCCTCGGCCTTGTAGAGCAGGCTCAGGATCATCGCGTTGATGCCCACGCTCTTGCCCGAGCCGGTGGTGCCGGCCACCAGGCAGTGCGGCATCTTGGCGAGATCCGCCACCACGGGGTGGCCGATGATGTCCTTGCCCAGGCCCATGGTCAGCATCGAGGCGCTGGTGTTGTAGACCTCACTGCCGAGGATCTCCGACAGGCGGATCGTCTGGCGGCGCGCGTTGGGCAGTTCCAGCGCCATGTAGTTCTTGCCCGGAATCACCTCGACGACGCGGATGCTCACGAGGCTCAGGCTGCGTGCCAGATCACGCGCGAGGTTGACGATCTGTGCGCCCTTCACGCCCGTGGCCGGCTCGATCTCGTAGCGCGTGATCACCGGGCCGGGGCTCGCGGCCACCACGCGCACCTCGACGCCGAAGTCCTTAAGCTTCTTTTCGATGAGCCGGCTGGTCATCTCGAGCGACTCGGGCGTCACCGTCTCCTGGCGGCCGCCGATGGCGTCGAGCAGGTCGACCTGCGGCAGCTTGGTGTCGGCCAGTTCGGCGAACAGCGGCTGCTGGCGCTCCTTGGCGACACGGGCCGACGGGGCCGGGGGCGCGGCCGGCGGCGTGACGACCAGAGGCGGATGTTCGTCGACGAGCTCACGCTCCTCCACGACCACGTGCTCGCGGTCGCGCGCTGCCAGCTCGCCCAGGCGCAGGTCTTCCTGGCGCTCGCGCGTCTCGGCGCGGCGTTCGCGAAGGCGGTCGATGCGCTCGCCCAGCGCCTCGGCCACGCCCAGCCACGAAAAGCGCAGCGCCAGCGAGAGGCTCGCCACGAGCGCCGCGATCCACAGCACGCCCGAGCCGGCAAAGCCCAGCCACTGCATCGACAAGGGCCCGAGCCACCAGCCCAGCACGCCACCGGCATGGCCCGGCAGCGCGGCCTCGAAGCGGTACAGCCGGGTCCACTCCAGCGCGCAACTCGCGGCCAGCAGCAGCAGCAGGCCCACCAACACCCGGGCGCGGGCCGCCGGGGCGGGCGCTGCTTCGTCGCGCAAGGTGCGCGCCAGGGCGCCCAGCCAGGCGCGCAGGGCCACCGGCACCAGCCACCAGGCCGACCAGCCGAACAGGAACAGCGCCAGATCCGCCGCCCGCGCACCCAGCAGGCCCACGGCATTGCGCACCGGCTCGCCGCTGCCCGAGGTGGAAAACGCCGGGTCGCCGGCGTGGCGTGTGATCAGGGCCAGCGCAAACAGCAGCCAGGCCAGCGCGCCCAGCACCAGCCAGGCCTTGCGGCGCCAAGGGGCGGCGGCCGAATCGCCGGCGGGCTGGCCCGGCGCGGCACCGAGATCGCCTTGCAGCGAACCGAGGGGAAAACTCATGCAGCGGATTCTGGCCGATGCGGCCGCGCATCCGGCCCGGCCGGGCTCAATCGTTCGTCAAACGCTCCTTGATGATGACGGAGCCGTTTTCCTGGGTCTCGATGACACCGCGCTCCTCGAGATCCTTCATCACGCGGCTGACCATCTCACGCGAGGCGCCCACCACCTTGGCCATGTCCTGGCGGCTGACCTTGTGGCGGATGATCTTGACCTCGTCGACCTCTTCGGCCATGTCGAGCAGCGTGCGCGCCACGCGGCCGTACACGTCGAGCAGCGCCAGGCTTTCGATCTGGCGGTCGGCGTTGCGCAGCCGCTTCACCAGGCCGCGCAGCACGCCGTAGGCCAGCGTGCTGTTCTCGGGCAGGCACCGCGCGAAGTCGGCGCGGGCCAGCACCAGCATGTCGGTCTGGATTTCGGCGCGCACGGTGGCGCTGTGCGGCTCGTTGTCGATGAGGCTCATCTCGCCGACGTAGTCGCCCGACTCCAGCACCGCCAGGATGACCTCGCGGCCGCGGGTATCGGACGTCAGCACGCGGGCTCGGCCGTTCAGCAGGATGAACAGCGCGTTGCTCTTGCGCCCTTGCTCGACGACGAGTTCGCCACGTCGGAAACGCCGCTTCACGACGCTGTCGGCGATGGCCTGGGCCTGGTCGGCGGTCAGCATCGAGAACAGCGGAACGCGGCGGATCAGGTCCAGGTTGGACAGCATCGACATGCAGGTGCTCCTCTTGTTTTGGCGGACCGCGCTGCCGGTGCACGGTCTGCAAGAATCGGGCGAGACTACCGCGCTATTGTGCCCATAGCAGGCCTTTCACCCACCGGTGGGGCCCCGACCTCATCATCTCGGCGTCGTCGATCCGCGACGGCCGCCTCTTTCGCTGAACCTCCGCACCATGTCCACTGCCCCGCTCCACGCCCGCGTCCTCATCCTCGGCTCCGGCCCCGCCGGCTACACCGCCGCCATCTACGCCGCCCGTGCCAACCTGAACCCGGTGCTCGTGACGGGCATCGCCCAGGGCGGCCAGCTGATGACGACGACCGAAGTCGACAACTGGCCGGCCGACGTGCACGGCGTGCAAGGGCCTGACTTGATGCAGCGCTTTCTCGAGCACGCCGAACGCTTCAACACGAAGCTGGTGTTCGACCATGTCAACGAGGTCGATCTGCGCGAGCGGCCGTTCAAGCTCAAGGGCGACAGCGGTAGCTACACCTGCGACACACTGATCATCGCCACGGGCGCCAGCGCCAAGTACCTGGGCCTGCCCAGCGAGCAGGCGTTCATGGGCAAGGGCGTCAGCGGCTGCGCCACCTGCGACGGCTTCTTCTACCGCGGCGACACGGTCTGCGTGGTCGGCGGTGGCAACACGGCGGTCGAGGAGGCGCTGTACCTGTCGAACATCGCCGACAAGGTGCACCTGGTGCACCGCCGCGACAAGTTCCGCGCCGAAGCCATCATGGTCGACAAGGTGATGGCCAAGGTCGCCGCCGGCAAGATCGAGCTGCACCTGTGGCACACGCTCGACGAGGTGCTGGGCGACGACACCGGCGTCACCGGCGTGCGCCTGAAGAGCACCCAGGGCGGTGGCAGCAAGGATCTGGCGCTGAAGGGCTGCTTCATCGCCATTGGCCACCAGCCCAACACCGACATCTTCAAGGGCCAGTTGGAGATGAAGGACGGCTACATCGTCACCCGCACCGGCCTGGAGGGCATGGCCACGATGACCAGCGTACCTGGTGTGTTTGCCGCCGGCGACGTGCAGGACCACATCTACCGCCAGGCCATCACCTCGGCCGGCACCGGCTGCATGGCGGCGCTGGACGCGCAGCGCTTCCTCGAGCAGGACTGAGTGGGCC
Organism: Rubrivivax sp.; assembly: GCA_027487585.1. Taxonomy (GTDB): domain Bacteria; phylum Pseudomonadota; class Gammaproteobacteria; order Burkholderiales; family Burkholderiaceae_C; genus Rubrivivax. The sequence goes on along the minus strand of JAIYDH010000251.1, from coordinate 1,949 downwards.
GCGCGCCAAGGCCCAAGCCTCGGGCTATACTCGCAGGCTTTGCCGCATTTTGACGAGCGCGGCACAGGGAACCGCCACCTGATCCTTGGCGAGGTCAAGCCGCAACACACCGCCGTCGGGCCACCCGACACCGCGGTGCCGGCTGTCGAAGGAGAAGTGACTGATGTCACGCGTCTGCCAAGTCACGGGCAAGGGCCCGATGGTGGGGAACAACGTGTCCCACGCCAACAACAAGACCAAGCGCCGGTTTCTGCCGAATCTGCAGTACCGCCGTTTCTGGGTCGAGAGTGAAAACCGCTTCGTGCGCCTGCGCGTCACGAATGCCGCCCTTCGTCTGATCGACAAGAAGGGTATCGATGTCGTCCTGGCCGATCTGCGCCAGCGCGGCGAAGCCTGACCCGACTAGGAGCGCATCATGGCCAGCAAAGGCGGACGCGAGAAGATCAAGCTGGAGTCCACGGCGGGCACCGGTCATTTCTACACCACGAGCAAGAACAAGAAGACGACGCCCGAAAAGCTCGAATTTCTGAAGTTCGACCCGAAGGCACGCAAGCACGTGCTCTACAAGGAAGTGAAGCTGAAGTAAGCCGCCCAGGCTGCCGCTTCAACAAGAACCCGCCCGGACTTCGGTCCCGGCGGGTTTTTCTTTGTGCCGCCGCCTTCAATCCGAACGGCCATGAAAAAGGGCTCCCTACAGGGAGCCCTCGACTCGCGGCTTGGCGCTTGGAAGATCAGCGCACGATGCCCAGCGACTGCTTCTTGCCACCCTTGTAGGTGTAGAGCGTCAGCGCGCCGTTCTTGATGTCGCCCTTTTCGTCGAAGGCGATGGTGCCGGTCACACCTTTGTGCTCGATCGTCTTGAGCGCCGGCAGGTACTTGGCCGGATCGGCCGAGTCAGCCTTCTGCATGGCAGCGACCATGGTCATGATGGCGTCGTACACATACGGGGCGTAGATCTGGACGTCGGCGTTGAACTTCGTCTTGAAGTCGGCCTTGAACTTGTCCATCGCGGCCTTGCCGGATTCATCGATGCCACCGGCTTCGGCGCAGACGACCTGGTTGTCGCTCATCGAGCCGGCGGCCAGCTTGGGCAGTTCGCCCGAGCAGATGCCGTCGCCGCCCATGAACTTGGCCTTGATGCCCAGTTGCTTCATCTGGCGCATCATCGGGCCGGCCACAGCGTCCATGCCACCGAAGAACACGATGTCCGGCTTCTTGGCCTTCAGGCTGGTCAGGATGCCGGTGAAGTCGGTGGCCTTGTCGTTCGTGAACTCACGGCCCACGACCGCGCCGCCTGCAGCGGTGACGCCCTTCTCGAACTCATCGGCGACGCCCTGGCCGTAGGCCGTGCGGTCGTCGATGACGGCAATGCTCTTACCCTTCAGTTCGGTGACGGCGTACTTGCCCAGCGTGCCACCCAGGTGCACGTCGTCAGCCACGACGCGGAACGTGGTGGCGTAGCCCTGGCGGGTGAACTTCGGGTTGGTGGCCGAGGGGCTGATCTGCGGGATGCCGGCATCGCTGTAGATCTTCGAGGCCGGGATCGAGGTGCCGCTGTTCAGGTGGCCGATGACCCCGTGAACCTTGGCGTCGACCAGCTTCTGCGCGGCAGCCGTGCCCTGCTTCGGGTCGGCGGCGTCGTCTTCAGCGAGCAGCTCGAAGGTGACCTTCACGCCCTGGATCGTCAGACCCTTGGCGTTGAGTTCCTCGATCGCCATGCGGGCGCCGTTCTCGTTGTCCTTGCCCAGATGGGCGATGGCGCCGCTGGTGGGACCGACGTGACCGATCTTGATCGTGGTCGGGGCCGGCGCGGGCGCCGGGGCGGCTGGGGCAGCCGGAGCAGCAGCAGGCGCGGGCGCCTCTTCCTTCTTGCCGCAGGCGGCAAGCAGCGCAACAGCCATGGCCGAAGCGGCAACAAGCTTGAAGTTCATCAAAAGTTCCTCCTGGGG
>JAIYDH010000386.1 GCA_027487585.1 Rubrivivax sp. | reverse complement strand
TACGGGATGGCCAGTTCGATGAGCCGCAAGGGCAACTGCCGGGACCATGCGCCCATGGAGAGCCTGTGGGGCAGCCTGAAGGTCGGACGGCTGTACGGCAGCAGGTTCGCCACCCACCGAGAGGCAATGGACGAGGTCATCGACTGGTTGACGTTCTACAACCACCGCCGACTGCACTCCACGCTGGGCTACATCAGCCCCATGAAGTTCGAAACAAACTGGCACTCGGGCCAGGTTAAGAAAGCCGCGTAACCGAGTGGCTATGGACTACGTCGGACAGGGGCAAGGCCAGGAGCGGATGTCGGCGTGTTCACGCTGGGTGATCGCCACCATCGCTAGCATCCGCCGCCTGGCTGAGCGCCTGCGCCAGCCCGCTGTAGCGCCGCGTGCGCCGCTGCAAGGCGGCGCCCAGCAGGGCCGGTTTCGGCGCCACCAGCGTGAGCCGCTGGCGCGCGCGCGTGATGCCGGTGTAGACCAATTCGCGCGTCAGCACCGGCGCGTCCTCAGCCGGCAGCACCAGCGCCACATGGGCGAACTCCGAGCCCTGGCTCTTGTGCACCGTCAGCGCGTAGGCGGTCTCCACCGCCGACAAGCGCGCTGCCGCCACCGAGCGCAGCGTGGCGCCGTCGAAGAACCACACGCGCAGCGTCTGGCCGCCCGATGAGCCCGGGGGCGGCGTGATCGCCAGGCCGACATCGCCGTTGAAGACGTCCAGGCTCGGCTCGTTGCGCGTCACCATCACCGGGCGGCCTTCGTACCAGCCGTCGGCGCCCGGCCGGTGGCCCAGGGCTTCGGTCAGGCGGGCATTGAGGGCGACGCTGCCGAAGGGGCCCTCGCGCACCGCCGTGAGCAGCCGAAAGCCGTCGAAGGTCTGCAGCAGCGCGCGCAGCCAGGGTTCGAAGGCCGCGGCGTCGTCGCTGCGCTGGCGCAGCAAGGCCGCGAACGCGCCGTGGCCGTTGGCACCGGCGGCCAGGCGCCACAGCGGCTCGGGGCTGCGCGTGTCGACCAAGGCCAGTTCGGCACCGCCCGCGCCCAGCAGGGCCTGGGCGCGCGGCGCGTCGCCCTCGTTGACGGCCGTGGCCAGCTCGGCAATCGGCCCGGCAAAACGATGGCCGGCCTGCAGCGTGACGGTCTGCGGCGCCAGCAGCGAGCCCGGCGCACACAACTCGGCCATCACGGCGCCGGCTTCTACCGACGCGAGCTGGTCGCGGTCGCCCAGCAGCACCAGCCGCGCCGAGGCCGGCAAGGCCTGCAGCAGCGCCGCGAGCATCTCGCCGTGCACCATCGAGGCCTCGTCGACCAGCAGCAGGTCCACGGGCAGAAGATGGCCGCTGTCGTGCACGAAGCGGCGCGTGCCCGGCCGGCGGCCCAGCGTGGCGTGCAGCGTGCGGGCCGGCTGCTGGGCCAGGGCGCTGGCGACGGCGGCCCGCGCGGCCACGAGCCGGGGCTCGGTTTCGCCTCGCAGCTGCTGCAGTGCCGTGTCGATGGACTGGCGCAGCCGTGCCGCCGCCTTGCCGGTGGGCGCCGCCAGCGCCATGCGCAGCGGCGCCGGGCCGCCGTGCAGGGCTTGCAGCAGCACGAGCACGCGTGCCGCCGTCCAGGTCTTGCCGGTGCCGGGGCCGCCGGTGATCAGCGTGATGCGGCCCTGCAGCGAACGCTGCGCGGCCAGGCGCTGCAGGTCGGGGCCGTGCACCTGGGGCCGGGGTGGAAACAAGGCGTCGAGCAGGGGCTCGAGCTGCGCCGCGGGCACCACCGGCTGCGGCGGCGCCGCGTGCACGCGCTCGCGTAGATGGCCGGCGGCCACGCGCTCGTCGCGCCAGTGGCGGCGCAGCGCGAGGCCCTCGCCTTGCAGCACCAGGGGCGAGTGGCCGGACTCGTCTGCCGGGTCGATCTCCAGCAGCGCGCAGGCCGCCCACTCGCGGCGCGCGGCGGCGGCGTCATGCGGCAGCGGGGGCTGGCCTGCGGCGGCCGTCCAGCCCAGCTCGGCCCGGGCGGCACGGCCGCCGTCGTGCAAGGGCAGCACGGTGTGGCCGCGCGACTCCAGGGCCACCAGCACGCGCGTGGCCTGCAGCAGGCTGGCGGGCGCGTCGGGCGCCACGCGTTGCAGCAAGGCTGCCAGCGCGTGGGCCAGGGGCGGCACGGCACCGATCGGGGGCGCGCTCATGTCGGCCCCTTCGGCGAGGGCGGGGCGAACAGCTGGTCGAGCCCCTCGATCAGCGCCGGCACCGGCGCCAGCCGCCAGCCCCCCGCGCCCGGCGCCGCCACGCCGCGCAGGAACAGGAACACCGCGCCGTGCAGCTGCTCGGCCAGCACGTAGCGCGTGCCCAGGCGGTGGCGCAGCAGGCGGTGCAGGGCCACCAGGTAGAGGGCGCCCTGCACGTCGTAGCGGTGCGACAGCACGGCGGCAGCGAGCGCGTCGTCGGTGTAGGCCGCGTCGTCGTCGCCGAGGGCGTTGCTCTTGTGGTCGAGCACACCGTAGCGGCCGTCGACGCCCTGGAACACCAGGTCGGCAAAGCCCATCAGCAGCCCGCGCAAGCGGCGCGGCGGCAAGGGCGGGCGCTCGTGGCCCGGCAGCACGTGGGCGCGGCACAGCGCGTCGACACGCGCGGCGTCGAGCTGATCGGTCGGCAGCCAGAACTCCAGCTCGGGCCACACTCGCGGCAGGCCGGCGAGCGGCGCGCCCAGCACCGGCACCGGCGTGGCACACACCTGCGCGAGCCAGGTGATCACGTCGTCGGCATCCACCTCCGGCGCCTGCCGCTGCAGCCGCGTGCGCAGCTGCGGGGCCAGCGCCGGGTTGTGCGCCAGCGCGAAGCCGGCATCGGCCAGCCACTCGAGCTGCGTGTGCAGCAACTGGCCCGGCCCTGCGCCCCGCGGGAAGCGGTGCCAGGGCGCGGCACGCTGCAGCGGCTCGGCGGGCGCGCCGGCGTCGTCATCGGCCTGGCCGTTGCGCGCTTCGTCGTCACGCCAGCCGCGCGCGGGCGGGCTCTCAAGGCCGCGCATGAAGCCCGAGTAGCTGCCCACGGCCCAGGGGCTGGGCGCCTGCATCGCCAGCGGCCGAGGCGGGCGCAAGGGGCGCAGCGGCTGCGGGTCGGCCCAGGCACGGCCGGGGGCTGCGGCTTGCTCGTCGGCGCCGGGCCACAGCGGCTGCAGCTGCGTGTGCGGCAACGCCTGCGCCCAGGCCTCGATGCGGCCGAAAACGGCCGGGGCGTCGAGCACCTCGTCGTCGCTGACGAGCCAGCCCAGCGCGCTGCGGTGCCAGGCGTGGGCCTTGGCGTTACCGACGCTGGCGGCAGCCACGCCCAGCCAAAGCGCGTGCTCGGCGCGTGTCAGCGCCACGTACAGCAGACGCAGCGACTCGCGTGCCTCTTCGGCTTGATCGGCGGCGCGGGCGGCGGCGTCGGGCGCGAACAGCAGCTCGCGGCGACCATCGCCCGGCGGGTCGTCGTTGATGCGGGCCGGACGGATGACGAAGTCGGGCTTGCCGCGCGAACCTGGCGCCAGCGACGCAAACGGCACGCACACCAGCCGGTACTGCAGGCCCTTGCTCTTGTGCACGGTGACGATGGGCACGAGGTCGCCGTCGCTCTCCAGCCGCAGCAGCTGGTCTTCGGGCGCCATGTCACCTTCGGCGGCCTCGTCGATGGCGCGTGCCAGCCAGCGCAGCAAGGCGGCCTCGCCCTCCAGCGCCTCGGCGGCGGTCTGCAGCAGCTCGGCCAGGTGCAGCGTGTTGGTGAGCGTGCGCTCGGCGCCGGCGCCCTGCCAGCGCTGCGGCGGCACCAGGCTCTGCAGCGCCTGGCGCAGCAGCGCCAGCACGCCCTGCTGGCGCCACACCTGGCGCAGCGCGAGCAGCTGTTCCACCGCGGCCTCGAAGCGCGTGTCGTCGTCGGCCAGCGCGCGCAACTCGTCCAGCGACAGGCCCACCCAGGCGGTGGCCATGGCAGCGCGCACGACGCGGCCGTCGGCGGGCTCGGCCACGGCGCGCAGCAGGCGCAGCAGATCGGCGGCCTCGGGCTCGGCAAACACCGAGTCCTTGTCCGACAGGTACACCGATCGCACCCGGCGCGCCGCCAGCGCCAGGCGCACGGCATCGGCCTCGGTCTTGCTGCGCACGAGCACGGCGATGTCGCTGGGCCGCAGGCGCCGCGGCGGCTCCTGGTCGGCCGTTGCGGGCAGCCAGCGGGCCTGCTCATCAGACAACCACGCCACGATCTGCTCGGCGCAAGCGTCGGCCAGACGCTCGCGCGCCTCGACCGCGCCGCGCACCGTGCGGTCGAGCGCCAACGTGAGCGCCGGCACCGGGCCCACGCCCTGGGCCGAGCCCACGACGATGCGGTCGGCGCGGCCCCGGGCCAGCACGCGCTCGAAGGGCAGCACGGGCACGCCGCCGGGGCCGCCATCGAGGCCGAAGCGGAACGCGCCCTCGCTGTGGCGGCGCTCGGCGCCCTCGAAGATGGCGTTGACCGCGTCCACCAGCTCGGGCGTGGAGCGGAAGTTGGTGTCCAGGCTGTGCACGCGCGGCCCGGCCGCGCGGCGGGCGCGCAGGAAGCCCTGCAGATCGGCTCCGCGGAAGCGGTAGATCGACTGCTTGGGGTCGCCGATGAGCAGCAGCGTGCGCCCCGGCTCGTCGTGCCCCAGCCCCCAGACGCGCTCGAACAGCAGCATCTGCACGGGCGAGCTGTCCTGGCACTCGTCGACCAGTGCCACGGGGTAGCGCGCTTGCAGCTGCGCGCGCAGGCGCCGGGCGGCGTCGCCCCGCAGGTCTTCGTCCAGCGCGTCGGCCAGGCGGCGCTGCAGGTCGGCGAAGCCGGCGCTGGCGGCGCGCTGCTTCAGCGTGGCCAGGCGCTCGGTGACGGCGGCGTGGGCGTGGCGGAGCAGCGTGGAGCGCACAGGCTCGATGGTTTCAATCTGCGCCATCAGCCGCTCGAAGTCATCCAGTTCAGGCGGCAGCTCACGCTCTTGACCGGGCTTGAAGCTGGCTCGTACCTCCTGCGGCAGCAGGCGCTCGCTGCCCTTGCCGATGTCGAGCTTCTCCGCGGTCGGATGAACAGCCCACTCGCGGATCTTGCCGAGCCAGCCGTCCAACCAGTCGGCGCGGATGCGACCCCCATCGAAGGCGGATCGGCCCTTCTGGGTGAGCGGCGCGAACCAGGCCTGCAGCCGCTCGCATCGCTCTGGCCAGCCCGCCTTCAAGGCCTGCCACTGAGCGGCGCTTGCGCTGACCGTGGCCGCCAGCGAATCACCGCCCGCCGGTAAGGCCGCATCGCCGATCTTCAGCAAAGGCGCGAGTGACTTCTCGGCCGCCGCCACGTCCTTCCACACCGACAGCACCCGCGCCAGCGCGTCGGCCTCGAGCGGATACACCTCCGCCCGCCACCAGTCGCGCAAAGCCTGGCGGCGCAGATCGGTCTCGTCGGCCAGCATCTCTTCAGACAGCCGGCTGCCGCTGTCGAAGGCGTGCTCGCGCAGCACGCGCTGGCACCAGGCGTCGATGGTGTGCACGGCCGCTTCGTCCATGGCGTCGGCGGCGCGGCGCAGGCACTGTGCGGCCTCCAGGCGCTCGCGCAGCCCCGGGCGGGCCCTCAGCAGGCTGGCGACGAAGTCCTCGCGGGCATCGGCCGAATCGGGCTGCTGAAAGGCGTTCGCGGCTCGCGCCAGCCGCTCGCGGATGCGCTCCACCAGCTCGCGCGTGGCGGCCTTGGTGAAGCTCATCACCAGGATCTCGCGCGGGTGCAGCGGCCGCTCGACACCGTCGCCCAGCACCAGGCGCAGCACCAGCGCGGCCAGCGTCCAGGTCTTGCCGGTGCCGGCGCTGGCCTCGATGACACGGCTGCCGCGGAGGGGCAGCGTGGCGACGTCGAGGCGCTCAGTCATCGCTGCCCTCTCCGTCTTCGCCGTCATCCTCGGCCGGGGCGGCGCCGGCCAGCGGCTCGATGTGCAGCGTGGCGAGCCATTCCTGCAGCGGCGTGTACAGCAGCCGGCTGGCAGAGGCGAAGTGCGGCGCCTGAATCAGCGCTTCGAGGCTGGGATACAGGCGCACGAGATGCACGTCCTGGTCGTCGCCGCGGCGGTGCTCGCCGGTGTTGAACACCTTGCCCAGATCGGCCTCGGCCAGGAATGCCAGGCCGGTGGCCAGCACGGTCGGCCAGGGCTCCTCGCCATCGACACCATCGCGCCAGGCGTCCACGAGCACGGCCAGTTGCTGCCGCGCCGTATCCAACTCGATCGGCTGCGCCAGCACCACGGCATCGGCGCCGATGGCGCACAGGCGTGCTGGCCGGCCGGCTGCGGCCAGCACCAACTGCTGCAGCCAGCCCGCCACCAGCTTGTCGGCACTCGGCTTCTTCTTCGTGGCGTTGACTTTGCCCGCTGTGAGCCGGCTGGCGCCGATGTCCAGCAACTCGGTCTGGCCGTCGGGGCCGATGCGCCAGGCCAGCACACCAGGATCCAGCCGCAGGCCGTGGATCAGCGGCAGCTCCAGCCGCTCGTCATCGGGCGCGTGGCCCGCTGCCCAGCGGCGGCCCCACTCCTGCAGGCCAGGCACCAGTGCGGTTACCAAGCTGTCGGCCACGGCTTCGCCAGGCCCGCCCCAGGGCAGGCGGCCCTCGCGCCGCAAGCGCGCCACCACGTGCCGGGCACGCGCCGCCTGATCCGCCGCCGGGGCCACGGCGCCCTCGTTCTGCATCCACGGCCGCAAGCTGCGCAGCAGCTCATCGCGCCACTGCCAGCCTTCCAGGCCCTGGTCGGTGAAGGGCTCGTCGTCGTCCGCCTCGTCGTCGCGCAGGCGCAGGTCGGCGCGCAGCCGTTCGCGGAAGAACGCGCCCACGGGGCTGCGCACGAAGTCGGCCAGCTGGCGCAGCGTGAGCACGCTGCGCGGATTCACGGGCGCCAGAGCGGGCGGCGCCGGCAAGGCCGCCACGGGCTCATGCAGCGCACGCCACTCGCTGGCGTAGGTGAAGAGGCGCTCATCACCGCCCTCCTCGTCATAGGCCCGGCTGAACGGCTGCAGCGGGTGCGCCACCGTCAACGCCTTCAGCGCATCCTCGCCCCACAGCGCCCGCACGTGGTCGCGCAGCTGCTGCACCAGCACCGAGGGGGGTTGCGGCTGGTTGTCGCGGGCCGCGTGTGCGCTCCAGCTCACATGCAGCCGGTCGCGCGCGGCCAGCAGCGCGTCGAGCATCAACTGGCGGTCGTCGTCGCGGCGCGAGCGGTCGCCGGGGCGTGCCAGCGCAGGGTCGGCCATCAGGTCGAAGTCGCTGCGCGAGGCCGGCCTCGGGTACTCGCCGTCGTTCATGCCCAGCAGGCAGACCCAGCGGAACGGAATAGCGCGCAGCGGCAGCAGCGTGCAGAAGGTGACACCACCGGCACGGAAGCGGCCCCCGCCGGCCTCGTCGACGCCGTCGAGCCAGGCCTCGCGCACCAGCTCCAGCGACACCGGCTCGGCGAAGCCCGCCGCGTCGCAGGCGGCCACCCAGGCTTGCAGCGCCTCGTCGAGCACGGCCAGCAGCGTGCGCTCGCGGTCGTCGGTGGCGCTGAACATGGCCGTCAGCAGCGCGCGCAGCCGCGGCAGCCAGGCCTGCGGCGGGCGCGGCTCGGCGGCCTCGGCCCACCAGGCGTCGATGGTCTGCAGCCACTGCGCCAGCACGCCGGCCAGTGCCGACTCGAGCCCCGCCACCTCGGGCCAGGGGTCGATGCCGCCGGGCGGCTCGGCCTCGGGCGGCAGCGCGCCGGTGGCGTAGCCCATCAGCAGCCGGTCGAGCGCAAAACGCCCGGAGCCCACCGCGCCGGCCGCCTGCAGGCCCAGCGCCGCACGCTGCGCCTCGTGCAGGCCCCAGCGCAGGCCGGCACCGGCCATCCACTCGGCCAGTTGCTCGACGCCGCCTTCGTCCAGGCCCAGCCGCGCGGCCACAGCCGGCGTGCCGAGCAGATCGCGCAGCTCGCTGCCGGCCCAGCGCCGCTCGCGCACCTGCAGCAGGGCGTCCAGCGCGCGCAGCAGCGCGTGGCGGCCGCGATCGCGGCGGTCGGCCAGGCCCCAGGGCACGTGGCGCGGGTGGCCGGGCGCAAAGCGGCCGAAGACGGCGGCGATGGCGGGCGCGAATCGTTCGATGTCCGGCACCATCACCACCACCTCGCGCGGCTCCAGGTGGCGGGTGGCGAAGGCCTCGAGCAGCTGGTCGTGCAGCAGCTCCACCTCGCGCAGCGGACCGTGCGCGGTGTGGAACTGCAGGCTGCGGTCG
>JAIYDH010000364.1 GCA_027487585.1 Rubrivivax sp. | reverse complement strand
TTCAGCCACAGATAGAGAAGGACCACACCCATGGACGGCAAGATCGTTGGCGCGGCACTGGTGTCGCACCACCCGGGGCTGATGCAGTGCGAGGAGTTCCGCGTGCTGCAGGGCGCGGGTGCAGACTCCGACCTGATCTCGGGTTATGCGCGACTGCGCCAGAAGATCGCCGAGGCCAGCCCGCAGGTGGTGGTGATCTTCGACTCGCACTGGTTCACGACCGGCTACCACCTCGTCGACGGCGGCGAGCGCTACACCGGCACCTACATCTCCGACGAGATGCCCTGGTACCTGCACGGCGTGCCGTATGACTACCGCGGCCACCCGGGCCTGGCCGCGCAGATCGAGACCGTCTCGCGCGAGCGCGGCGGCTACAACCGCGTCATCTCGCACCCGGATCTGGGCAAGCAGTACGCCACGATCAACCTCGTCAAGCAGCTGCGGCTGGAGCACGCCGGCCTGCCGGTGGTCACCGTCAGCTCCTGCCAGAACTGCGACTGGCAGCACTTCCTGACCTCGGGCGAGGCCATCGGCGAAGCCATCCGCCGCAGCGGGCAACGCGCCGTGCTGCTGGCCTCGGGCGCCCTGAGCCACAAGTTCAACAACATCGACTGGAAGCCCAAGCACCCGCGCATCTTCCACGAGAGCAACGTCTCGCGGCCCGAGAACATCGCCAGCGACAAGCAGGCCATCGAGCTGTTCTGCCAGGGCCGGCATGACGAGGTGCTCAAGCGCTGGGACGAGGACTACCGCAAGAAACCCTGGGAGGCCTTCGGCGCGCACTACCTGCAGATGGTGGGCGCCCTGGGCGGCGCCAACTGCAGCGCGCGTGGCGAGCCCTTGTCGGCCTACGAAAACGCCCGCGGCACCGGCAACATCCACATCTGGTTTGAAACTTGAGCCCCCAAGCTCGCTAACGCTCGCTACCCCCCGAGGGGGCCGCCCCGCCAGCGGCCCGGCAAAGCCGGTTCCGCGGCGGGTGGCTTGGTCAAGACAAGAGGCAAACACCATGAACTTCGAATTCCCGTTCAAGGAACTGCCGGCCGTGATGCGCGGCCCGCGCGTGGAGCGCCGCCACGTGCTGATTGGCGGCAGCGCGTTCTGGGGCACGATGGAGAGCGAGACCACGCTGCGCCTGGACGACGGCCGCCGCATCGACGCCGCCGGTGCCAGCTATCTGCCGCCGGTGAACCCCAGCAAGATCATTGCGGTGCACATCTCGTACAGCTCGCGCAGCATCGAGACGCGCAACAGACCCAAGCCCACCGACACGCCGACCTACTTCACCAAGCCGCCCACCTCGCTCAACGGCCACGGCGGGCAGATCCTGAAGCCGGCCGACTGCCAGTACCTCAACTACGAAGGCGAGTACGCGGTGGTGATCGGCCGCACCTGCCGCAACGTCACGCCCGACGAGGCCTGGGACTTCATCGAAGGCTTCTGCCCCGCGCTCGACATGGGACTGCAGGACTTCCGCGACACCGACCAGGGCAGCATGCTGCGCGTGAAGGGTGCCGACACGCTGCTGCCCATCGGCCCCGGTCTCGTGCGCGGCGTGAACCTGTTCGAGCAGACGCTGCGCACCTACGTCGACGGCCGCGTGGTGCAAGAGGCGCACATCGGCGACGAAACCATCTGGGGCCCGCACTACGTGATCGCCGACCTCGCGCGCCACATCACGCTGCTGGCGGGCGATGTCATCCTGATGGGCACGCCCTGCCATTCGCGCAGCGTCGACCCGGGGCACTTTGTCGAGTGCGAGATCACCGGCATCGGCCGCGTCGGCGGTACCGTGGTGGCCATCGACGCGCCGCGCGCCGCGGCCCTGGGCGTGGGCCACGCGCCCACCGACACGCCCGAGGTGCGGCGCGTGGCACTCGGCTTCGATGAGCGTGTGCCCGAGCACCTGAAGGCCAACCTGCAGGCCAGCCGCCGCTGATGAAGCCGCACGCCAACTACATCGGCGGCGCCTGGGTGCCAGGCCCGGATGCCGCCGAGAACATCAACCCCTCCGACACGCGCGACGTGGTCGGCCTGTACGCCCGCGCCAGCCTGGAGCAGGCCCACGACGCCGTGGCCGCCGCCGCCGCGGCGCAGCCGCGCTGGGCCGCCAGCCTCCCGCAGCAGCGGGCCGACGCGCTGGACTTCATCGGCCGCGAGATCGAGCAGCGCGGGCCCGAGCTGGCCGACTTGCTGGCGCGCGAAGAAGGCAAGCCGCTGGCCGAGGCACGCGGCGAGGTGCAACGCGCCGCGCACATCTTCCGCTTCTTCGCCGGTGAGGCGCTGCGGGCAGGTGGCGAACTGCTGCCGTCCACACGCGCGGGCCTGGCGGTGGAGATCACGCGCGAGCCCGTGGGCGTGGTGAGCCTGATCACGCCGTGGAACTTTCCCATCGCCATTCCGGCCTGGAAGATCGCACCGGCGCTGGCCCATGGCAACGCGGTGGTGTTCAAGCCGGCCGAGCTGGTGCCGGGCTGCGCCTGGGCGCTGGCCGAGATCATCAGCCGCGCCGGCTTGCCCGCCGGGGCCTTCAACCTGGTCATGGGATCGGGGCGCGCGCTCGGGCCGGCGTTGATCGACGATGCGCAGGTGGCCGCCGTCAGCTTCACCGGCTCCGAGGCCACCGGCCGCCAACTCGCCGCCCGTGCGGTGGCCCGGCCCGGCGCGATGGCCCGCGTGCAGCTCGAGATGGGCGGCAAGAACCCGCTCGTGGTGCTGGACGACGCCGATCTCGACGTGGCCGTGGCCTGTGCGCTGAACGGCGCCTTCTTCAGCACCGGCCAGCGCTGCACCGCGAGTTCGCGCCTGGTGGTGACGGCCGGCATCCACGACCGCTTCGTCGATGCGCTGGTGGCGCGCCTGCAGGGCCTGGTGCTGGGCGACGCGCGCAAGCCCGGCACCACCGTGGGCCCGGTGGTCGACGCAACGCAGCTGCAGCAGGACCTGAAGTACATCGCGCTGGCGCGCAGCGAGGGCGCCGAGCTGGCCTTCGGCGGCCAGCACCATGCCGAGCTCGAGGGCCAACCCGGCCACTACCTGATGCCGGCGCTGTTCATCCACAGCACGAACACGATGCGCTTCAACCGCGAAGAGATCTTCGGCCCAGTGGCCGGGGTCATCCGCGTGGCCGACGCCGACGAGGCCCTGGCCGTGGCCAACGACACGGCCTACGGCCTGTCGGCCGGCGTGTGCACCACCTCGCTCAAGACAGCCGCTCACTTCAAGCGCCAGCTGCAGGCCGGCATGGTGATGGTGAACGCCCCCACGGCAGGCGTCGACCCGCATGTGCCCTTTGGCGGACGCAAAGCCTCCAGCCACGGGCCGCGCGAGCAGGGGCGCTACGCGGCCGAGTTCTACACGGTGGTGAAGACCGCCTACGTGGCGGCCTGAAGCCACAGCGCGCTCTCAGTCCGCCCGCATCTGGGAGAGCCGGGCGTAGCGCGTCGCCTTCTCGATGGGCCGGGCCTGGGACTGCGGCCGGGGCTTGAGGGTCGTCGCTACACTCCGGCGCGCCTGTTGCCGCTCTGATGTGCCAGGCACCGCCGCCCATGATCCTGCGTCTCGTCCTTGTCTTGTTGTGCACGGTGCTGTGGCCCGGGGCGGCTGCCGCCCAGGCCCCTGCCGCAAGCGACGGCCGCCAGCGCCTGGCACTGGTGGTGGGCATCGGCACCCTGGGGGGCCGCGAGGTGCTGCCCTCGGCCCAGCGTGACGCGCCGGCGGTGGCCGCCGCGCTCAGCGCCGGCGGCTACGAGGTGCTGCTGCGCCAGAACACCAGCAGCGCCGATCTGCGCGCCGCCTTCATGCAGTTCCGCGCCCAGCTCAAGCCCGATGGTCTGGGTCTGGTCTACCTCACCGGGCCGATGGCGCAGGTCGACGGCCGCAACCTGCTGGTGCCGGCCGACGCGGCACTGAACGAGGCCGTCGAGGCGCAAGCGGCGGCGGCGCTGCTGCGCGTGGTCGGCGTGCCGGTGCAAGAAGCGCTCGATGCGCTTGCCGGCAGTGCCGATGCGCCACGGGTGCTGGTGCTCGACGGCGCCTACCGCATCGCGCCGCTGTCGCGCATGACACCCCCCGGCCTGACGCGCCAGCGCACGCCCGAGGGCACGATGGTGATGCTCGGCCATATGCCATCCGCCCTGCAGGACGCCCCCGTCGCCGAACCTGCGCCGGCCGACGCCAAGGACCCGAAGAGCCGCGCCGCCACCCGGCTGGCCAAGGCGTTGGCCGACGCGCTCACGCTCAGCAGCATCACCGTGGATGAGGCCTTGCGCGCGGTGCGGCTGGAGGTGCTCGATGCCAGTGGCAGGCGCACGCAGCCGGCCATCTTGGGCGCGCTCGCGACGCGGGTGATCTTTGCGGTCAAGCCGAGCGTGCCGGGGCAGGCGCCAGTGCCTTCGGCTGCGGCCGCGGTGGTGCCTGCGGTGTTGCCCGCCGCAACGCCCACCGTATTGCCCGCGATGGTGCCGGTGCCGGTGCCGGTGCCGGTGCCATCGGTCAGCGCAGTCGTCTCACCGGCCAGCGCAGCCGCCGTCTCGCCAGCCACCTCACCGGCCACCACACCCACCCCTCCTGCGCCCGCCTCGGCGGCTGCCAGCGCACCCGTGGTGGAGGCCCCGGCTGCGGCCGCGTCGGCCGCGTCGCCCGCACTGAAGCCCGTCGACGGGCGCACCGAGCGCGCGCCGGGCCAGGGCGAGCGGCCGGTCTTCCAGACCCGCGCCAACAGCTACGGCCACGCCGAAGGCGACGTGCTGAGCTACGAGCGGGTCGACACGCGCAAGGACGAGGTTCTGGCCAGTTACGTGATCGCCATCGAGAAGATCGTCGACAACGGCGCGCTGCAGGCCAACGGCGGCCTGTGGCAACTCGATCCCGAGGGCCGGCCGGTGGGCGTGAAGTCCGAAGACGGCGCCGAGACGCGCTTCGAGCCCGCCGAGGCCTGGTGGTGGGCACGGCCGCGGGCCGGCGAGGCGCGCGCGGTGCAGTTCGTCGAGAACTACCTGCGCGCCGACAAGAGCAAGGGCCGCATCAGCTGGCGGGGCCAGGCCCAGGTGGGCTCGGCCCGTGTGCTGGAGGTGCAGGCGGGCGAGTTCGAGGTGCTGCCCATCCGCATCACCGGCCAGGGCACCGACACGCCCGAAGGCAAGCCGCCGGTGCAGATGACGTTCACGCGTGTCGTGCACTTCGCGCCCAAGCTCGGCGTGCCGGTGGCCATCGACATCGAAGACAACGACGCCGGCGGTCGCCCGCTCAAGCGCGAGCGCATCGAGCTCACGCACGCGCAGCAAGCCCGCACGATCAACAACTGACGATGCGCACGCTGCTGGCCTTCGGGGTGCTGTGGCTGGCCGGCTGCGCCTCCACCCCGCCCGATGAGCGCGACGGCCCACCGCTGAAGGTGCCGCCTGACCTGCACCGCACGCCCGACGCGCGGCCACGGATCGAGCCCATCCGCGTGGGCGGCCCGAACAAGCCCTACGAGGTGCTGGGCCGCCGCCACGTGCCCTTCACCGACGACCGGCCGCTGGTCGAGACCGGCGGCGCCAGCTGGTACGGCCGCAAGTTCCACGGCCGGCCCACGAGCAGCGGCGAGCCCTACGACATGTTCGCGATGACGGCGGCGCACAAGACGATGCCGATCCCGAGCTACGCGCGCGTGCGCAACCCGGCCAACGGCCGCGAGATCATCGTGCGCGTCAACGACCGCGGGCCGTTTGCCGACGGCCGCGTCATCGACCTCAGCTACGTGGCGGCGCTGCGCCTGGGCGTGCTCAACGGCGTGGCGCCGGTGCAGGTGCAGCGGCTCACCGCCAGAGACATCCGCGCCCTGCAAAGCAGCGCCGAGCGCGCCCGCGAGCTGCTCGATCCCTAGTTGCGGCGCCGCCGCGCCTTGATCCGGCGCTGCTTTGCCCTGATGCTCGCGGGCTCGGGCATCCGCCCTGGTTGCCCGCACGAGAAGCCCGCACGACAAGCCGGAACGAGGAGAGGCCGAATGGCAAGCACCCGCACGCACGGCGCCGCCCCGATCACTTTTGTCGTGCCCGGCACGCGCCCGGCCACGCGCAGCGGGGGCAGCGGGGCGCCGGTGGCATCTGATGTCGTGGCCGGCACCGTGAAGGACACCGTGCGCCTGAGCGCACGCCGCGCCGGTGGCGAACTGCAGCGCCTGCAGGCCGTGCCGGGCGAGGACGTGGTGGTGCTGCGCCTGGCCGACGGCCCGGCGCTGGTGCTGCACCCCGAGACCGCGCGCGACCTGCTGCTGGGCCAGCAGGGGCAGGTCAAGCGCAGCGGCGGTGGCGCGGCGCCCAGCGAGGTGGAGGTGCCGGCGCAGCTGCGCTGGCGCGGGCTGGAGCAGGCGGCGCCCACGCGCAGCGGCGGCTTCCTGGGCGATGTGCTGCTGTCGGCCTTCGAGATCGTCACCGGCCTCGCGAAAGACGACGCGGTGGACTTCGTGGCCGGCGCCGTGGTGGCCAAGGTCGACGGGCAGGTCGACGCCGGTGTCTACCGGCTGCAACGCGACGCGCTGCAGCCGCTGAAGAACAGCGGCCGCAAGATCACTGCCGTGCCGGGCGCCGGCGACGAGCCCATCCTCGTGCTCATCCACGGCACCTTCGTCGACACCGTCAGCACCTTCGGCAAGCTGTGGACGATGCACCCGCAGCGCGTGTCCGAGCTTTTCGAGCGTTATGGCAGCCGGGTCTACGCGCTCGACCACCCGACGCTGGGCGTGAGCCCCATCACCAACGCGCTGACGCTGGCCGAGGCGCTGCCGGCGGGCGCACGGCTGCACCTCGTGACGCACTCGCGCGGCGGCCTGGTGGCCGAGGTGCTGGCGCGCGTGGCCGGCGACGTTCAGGCGGGCCGCCGCCTGGGTGAGGCCGACCTGGCCTTCTTTCCCGGCGCGGCCTACGCCGGCCAGCGCGCCGAGCTGCAACGGCTGGCGGCGCTGGTGCAGGCCAAGGGCCTCGTCGTGGAGCGCATGGTGCGCGTGGCCTGCCCGGCGCGCGGCACGCTGCTGGCCAGCAAGCGGCTCGACGCCTACCTCTCGGTGCTGAAGTGGACGCTCGATCTGGCAGGCGTGCCGGTGCTGCCGCCGCTGGTGGACTTCCTCGGCGAAGTCGCCCGCCGCCGCGCCGACCCGGCCGAGATCCCGGGCCTCGCGGCCATGATCCCCGACACCCCGCTGGTGCGCTGGCTCAACGAGGCCGAAGAGCCGATCCCCGGCGAGCTGCGCGTGCTGGCGGGTGATCTGCAGGGCGACAGCATCGGCAGCTGGCTCAAGACGCTGCTGGCCGACGCCTACTACTGGACCGACAACGACATCGTCGTGCAGACGCGCAGCATGTACGGCGGCACCCCGCGCGACGCCACGCGCGGCAGCGCGAGCTTCTTCCTCGACCAGGGCGGCAAGAGCACGCACTTCGGCTACTTCGCCCAGGAGCGCAGCGTGCGCGCCATCCTCGACGGCCTGCTGCAGGCCGATCCTGCCGGCTGGCGCCCGATCGGCCCGCTGTCGTGGGCCGGGCAGGACAGCGGCGGCCTGCGCGCCGCCCGGCGCAGCTCGGCGGCCGGCAGCGCCGCTGCCGACCGGCCCGCGGTGTTCGTGATCCCCGGCATCCTGGGCAGCCACCTGAAGCACGGCGACAAGCGCATCTGGCTCAGCCTGCGCCTGGTGGGTGGCTTGAGCCATCTGGCGTATGTCCCCAAGCCAGAGCCTGGCAGCGACAGCGTGCAGCCCGACGGCGCCATCGGCATGGTCTACGACGACCTGATGGACCACCTCGCGGCCACGCACGAGGTCGTGGAGTTCAGCTTCGACTGGCGCCGCCCGCTCGAGGACGAGGCCGCCCGGCTGGCCGACGCGGTGGACGCCGAGCTCGACCGCCGCAGCGCCAGCCGCCAGCCAGTGCGCATCGTCGCGCACAGCATGGGCGGCGTGCTCACGCGCACGATGCAGATCGTGCGCCCGGCCACCTTCGAACGCCTGATGAAGCGCGAAGGCGCTCGCTTCCTGATGCTCGGCACGCCCAACGGCGGCTCGTGGGCGCCGATGCAGGTGCTGTCGGGCGACGACACCTTCGGCAACGCGCTGGCGGCCTTCGGCAGCCCGCTGCGCGACCGCCAGGCGCGGCAGCTGATGGCGGCCTTCCCGGGCTTCATGCAGCTGCAGGCCGACCTGCTGGACACGCGCCTGGGCCTCGAGAAGAGCAGCACCTGGCAGCAGCTGGCCGCCGAAGACCTCAAGCGCGTGCAGGCGTGCAACTGGTGGCACCGCGGCGCCGGCGAGGCCGCCGACGCGGCCTACGAATGGGGCGTGCCGCCGCAGGACGTGCTCGACCAGGCCGTGGCGCTGCGCCGCAAGCTCGACGCCCAGCTGCAAACCGGCAGCGACGGCGCCTTCGGCCGCTTCGTCAACCACACGCTGCTGGTGGTGGGCGACGCCGAGCTCACGCCCGACGGCTACGAGTGGGGGCCCGAGGGCTTCGTCTACCTGAACTCGCGCCACGGTGGCGACGGCCGCGTGCCGCTGGCCAGCGCGCTGCTGCCCGGCGTGCGCACCTGGACGCTCGACGCCGAGCACGGCAGCCTGCCCGACGTGAAGAAGGCCTTCGACGCCTACACCGATCTGCTGCTGACGGGCGACACCGCCCGGCTGCCGCGCCTGGACGCCACGCTGGCGGCAGCGGCCACCCAGCGCGGCGGTGGCACGGCCAGCCCGCGCGTGAAGAGCCGCCCGTCGCGGGCGCGCCCGCAAGCCCGGCCCGCGGCCATGGAACACGAGGTGTTCAGCACGGCCGGCGACAGCACGGCCCAGGATGCCGCCGTGCACAGCACGGCGCTGAAGCTGGTGGTGCTCAACGGCAACCTCGGCTTCGTGCGCACGACGCTGATGGTGGGCCACCTGAGTTCGCTGTCGCTCACCGGCACCGAGGCGGTGGTCAACCGGCTCATCGGCAACGCCATGCGCGACTCGCTCGACGCGGGCCTGTACCCCGACGCGATCGGCACGCACCAGCTGTTCGTCAACACCCGCATCGACCCGCAGAACCCCTGGCAGCTGCCGCACCCGCAGCGCGTGGTGGTGGTGGGCCTGGGCGAGGAAGGCAAGCTCACCGAGTCCGCCCTCGTCGAGGCCGTGCGCCAGGGCACCGTGGCCTGGGTGCAGCGGCTGGCGCAAAGCACCGAGGGCTGCGGCGTGACGGTGGAGCTGACGGCCACCTTGATGGGCAGTGGCGGTGTCGGCATGACGCCGGCCGCCGCGGCGCGCGCCATCGCCACGGGCGTGCAGCAGGCCAATACGCGGCTGGCCGCGGTGCCGAGCGCGGGCTGGCCGCGCGTGAGCCAGCTCACGCTGGTGGAGCTGTACCTCGAGCGCGCCGCCGACGCCTGGAACGGCTTGCAGGTGCTGGCCGAGTCAGTGCCGGGGCTGTACGAGGTGGCGCCCGTCATCGCCAGCGGCGTGGGGCCGCTGCGCCGGCCGGTCGACAGCGGCTACCGCGGCACCAGCTACGACTTCATCTCGGCCACCTCGCCGGCCAAAGGCACCATCGCCTTCGCGCTGGACACGCGGCGTGCCCGCACCGAGGTGCGCGCACAGACCACACAGTTCGGCCTCATTCAAGAGCTCGTCGGCCGCGCCGCCACCGAGGCCAACCGCGACCCGCGGCTGGGCCGCACGCTGCTGCAGCTGCTGGTGCCGCCGGAGGTGGAGCCCTTCCTGGGCGGCAGCGACCGGCTGCTGCTGGAGGTCGACGAGGCCACGGCGCCCATCCCTTGGGAGCTGCTCGACACCTCGCCCAGCCCGAGCGACCGCCAGGGCCAGCCCCAGCGGGAAGACGACCGCCCCTGGGCCATCCGCACCTCGCTGCTGCGCAAGCTGCGCACCGACAGCTTCCGCCAGCTCGTGCAGGACGCGCAGCCCGACGACGCCGTGCTCGTGATCGGCGAGCCCAAGATCGACCGCACGAAGTACCTGCCCTTGCCCGGCGCCCGCGCCGAGGCCGAGGCCGTGGCGGCGGCCTTCCGCGGCACCGGCGGCGTGGGCGCCGAACGTGTCACGGCGCTGCTGGCCGACGACGACGCCACGGCGGTGATCAACGCGCTGTTCGAGCGCCGCTACCGCATCGTGCACGTGGCCGGCCACGGCGAGCCGGTGGCGCGCGACGCCACCACCGGCGAGATCCGCCACACCGGCGGCGTGGTGCTGTCGGACCACACCTTCCTCGGGCCCAACGAGATCCGCGCCATGCGCACGGTGCCCGAGCTGGTGTTCGTGAACTGCTGCCACCTGGCCAAGCGCGACGCGACGCAGGCGCTGAACCCGAAGCCGCTGAACCGCGCCGAGTTCGCCGCCGCGGTGGCCGACTCGCTGATCGAGATCGGCGTGCGCTGCGTCATCGCCGCGGGCTGGGCGGTGGACGACATCCCGGCCAAGGTGTTCGCCGAGACCTTCTACCGCGAGATCCTGCGCCGCCGGCCCTTCGTGATGGCCGTGGCCGCCGCGCGCGAGGCGGCGTGGAACACCGACCGCAGCAGCAACTCCTGGGCCGCCTACCAGGCCTACGGCGACCCGAACTGGGTGTACCGCAAGCAGGCCGACGAAGAGGCCGCCGCGGCGCCGCCGCCGCGCGAGGAGTTCCAG
>JAIYDH010000134.1 GCA_027487585.1 Rubrivivax sp. | reverse complement strand
TGGTTGTTCACCAGGAAGGCGCCCAGGGTGGCGCCGCCGATCATGGCCATTTCCCAGGGCAGCGCTTTCAGGATGGGGCCCATGTTGCCTCCGTGGGCGATGAACACCCCGAAGACGCACCCCATCACGACGACCCAACCGATGATGACGAACATGTAGTTTGTTCCGCGTATGCAGCCGCCCCCGTCCGGGAGGGCGTCTTGCGGGAGTTATCGGCCAGCCGCTGCGGCCATTGAGCCCGACAGGCTGCCCGGCACGCGGTACAGCCACAGCGGCCGACCGTCGGCCCCGGGCAACTGCGCCCAGGGCGTCACGCCGGGCACCGCGAACTCCAGGCTCGCGAGCCAGCCGCCCGGCATCTCTGCACAGGCCTTGAGCCAGGCGCGGGGCATGCTCTCAGGCCGCTGGAACAGATACACCAGCCCGTAGGCGCCCCAGGGCTCGGCCCAGAGATCGCCGCGGCGCACGGTGGCGTCGCGCTGGCGCAGGCGCGCCAGCAGGCTCAGCAGCGGGCTCCACTCCAGGCCCACGAGCTCGGCCCGCGGGAACTGCTGCCGCAAGGCCCGCAGGCCGTGGCCAAGGCCGCAGCCGGCCTCGAGCACGCGCGCCGGCTCACCAGTCAGCTCGCGCAGGCCCTGCAAGGCGGCGGCGGGCGTGGGAAAAAACGGTGCGTCCCGCCACGCGCGCACCGGGTAGGCCAGCAAGAGCGGCAGCAAGGCCACGAGCCAGGCCCAAGGCGGCAGCGCCGAGGCCACGCCGAGCGCGAGCGCCGAAGCTGGGAACCCCGCCCCCACCAGCAAGCGGCGCCAATGCCCCTGCACCCGAGTCGCCACCAAGGCGCCGGTCGCCAGCGCCAGCGCGAAGCCCAGCACCGGCCAGGCCAGCGCCGCGGCGGCCGCGAACAGCGCCCACGCCAGCAGCCAGGCCGCCAGCGCCGGCAAGGGCCAGGGCCAGGTCCAACGCGAAGGGCCGGAGGTCGCCATCGTGGGAGGAGCGGTCATCGCCCCAGTGTCGGCCGAGCACGGTCGTGCCGAGGGCCGGAAGTGAGGTCGCTGCAGCGGCCTCATTGACGCCTCAAGCCAGACCACGCCACCTTGGCGTGCCGTCAAGCGGCGTGCCGAAGGTTCAGTGCAGCCGCGACTTCGCCGCCGCCAGCGCCAGCACCTTGTCGTGCGCGATGCGAACCTTCACGCGATCGGGCTTCACCGCGGCCTTGACGGCATGGCGCTGATCGAGGGTGTCGCGCAACACCGGCTTGGAGTAGACATCGCCATTGGGGGCGATGAGCGCCGCCACCAGCGGCAGGTTGGCCCGCCGGCCACGCGACACGACGATGCCGATCTCGCCACTGGCCAATTCAACGAAGCTGCCGGGCGGATACATCCCCACGCTGCGCAGCAAAGCGCTGCCGATCTCGTCGGGCTTGCCGGTCGGGCCGAGGCAGGCCCCACGCGCGGCCATCAGGGGCGACATCGCCGCCCGCCCGGCGCGGCGGTTGATCTTGGCGCCGAAGATGTCCACGCGGCGCAGCAGGCGCGCCAGGCGCCCCACGGGCCCCTGGCTGGCGAGCGGCTCCTTGTCCTTGCTTTCGTCGTGGTGGTGGCGCACCACCTCGATGGCCAGCGGGTCGTCCAGCCCGGCTTCCAACAGCTGCAAGGCACTGCGCGCGGCATGCGTGTCGACCTCTTGCCGCTGCGCGGGCAAGAGCGGCCCATGCGAGCGGGCGAGTTGATCCTGCAAGCGCAGCATCGAGACGTTCATGGTCAGCGCGGCCAGGCCCAGGCTGTCGACCTCGGTCTTCGGCCAGCCCAGCATGCGGGCCACCCGTTCGGCCACCACCTGCGTCATCCAGGCATGCCGGGCGCTGTAGTGCTCGGTGAAGTGCACCCCCTCATACACCAGGTGGTAGAGCGACTCGTCGAAGCGCTTGTCCATCAGGACGCGCGAACGGGCGTGCAGTTCCCGCAGGCGCGCTCGCCAGTCGGTGCCGGGGCGCACCTCGCGCAGCGTCGCGTCGAGTCGGCTGCGCAGCTCGAACCAGGCGTCGCCCGTCGACAGGCTGCGCGCGATCACATCGCCCGGCGCGTCATCGGGACGGGCGGCGACCACTTCCTTGAGCGGGGCACCGGCGCGCAGGCGCCTGTCCATCGCGTCCTTGAGGCGGCGCTGCCAATCAGCGCAGTGGTGCTCTTCGGCGAAGAGCGGCGTGCTCAGCAGCACCTGTCGCAGCCGGTCGTCCGTGACCCTGACGCCAGCGCCCACCAGCAGCCGGCCGGCGGCATCGAGCAACGGGAACGGCAGCGCGCGGTCCAGGGGCGGCAGGTCCTTGGTGGTGATGGGAACGAGCTTCACCGTGGGGCTATCGGCCGCTCAGGGCCGGAACTGAAGGGCGAAAAAAAAGCGGGCCCGTGAGGGCCCGCGCAAAGCACAGAGAACTGTGCCAGGAGGAGACGAACAATGAAAAAACGAAGGGAACAAACAGGATGTCGGATACCCGGCCGCTGCACTTGAGCCCGCGTTCGTGACCTGCGGCACGGCCGGCCGCGCCGCGGGCCGCCGCGCAATCAGTGCGCGTGCGCGCCGATGCGCAACGCGCCGGCAGCCTTGCCCTTGCCAGCGCGCGCCGGCGGGTTGCAAAGGCCGCACACGTAGTGGCGCGCGATCTCATGCGGGTGGGTCACGAAGTGCCCGCCGCACTTGCTGCAGGGGGTCATCGTGAGCATGCCGTTGTCGACGAACTTCACCAGGCGCCATGCGCGCGTCACGCTGAGCAGTGGATCCAGGCCTTCGGACTGCATCTGTTCCAGGTACAGCTGGTAGGCCTTGATCACAGTGTCGATTTCGTCGAGCGCCGCCACCTTGTTCAGGTACTCGTGGATGTTCAGGAACAGGCTGGCGTGGATGTTGGGCTGCCAAGTCATGAACCAGTCGGTGGAGAACGGCAGCTGGCCCTTGCTGGGGCTCTTGCCGGCAACCTCTTTGTACAGGCGCAGCAGGCGCTCGTAGCTGAGATCGGTCTCGCTCTCCAGCACCTGCAGCCGCGCGCCGAGGTGGATCAGCGTGACAGCACGCTCGATCTGCCGCGCTTCGGTGAGGATGCTCTTGGTTCGTGTCATGGCTCGCTCCTGGTGCTTCTTGTTCTTTGCGGGATCAGGCCGCTTCCTGGTGGCGGCCGGCCATCAGGATGCTGGCGTGCAGGCGGCTCATGCCGTCGTTGGCCGAGCCTTTGCCGTGGCTGGTGATGAGGTTCCAGACCAGATCGTCGTCCATGCGGAAGCGGCACAGCAGCGTGTTGCCCGCGGCGATCTTCATCATCTGCGCCGGCGTCAGCGTGTTGATGAGGTTGGCGTTGTCCTCGCTCAGGCCGAGGCGGAACAGGGCCTGCTCTTTGTCATGGCGCACCAGGCTCTGGGCCAGCATCAGGTAGCTCAGGTTGGCTTCGCGGATTTCGGCGAGGATCTGTTCGGAGGTCATGGTGAGGGTCCTGCTGTGTTCGGTGGAAGATGGCGGTTGCCAGTCGATGGAGTGAACTGTAGGCAGGCGAAGTGCACCTGCCCATGGAGCCAGTTCCGTGGCTGGAGTCCCGCTTCTTCCCGACGTCTTGTCAGGCAATTTCCTACAAGCGTTATGCCGTGTGACGGACCGCACACCCGGCACGCCCTGCACACCCCAACACCCGCTGCAGAAGCGACAAGCCCCGCTCGAGGCGGGGCTTGCAGGGGCTGGCGAGACGCCGGCCGTCAGTTGAACCGGTACTGCAGGTTCAGGTAGACCGAACGGCCCCGCGGATCGCCGTAGGTTGAGTCCCAGGTCACCTGGAAGTAGCGCGCCTGGTTGGTGAACGGGGGCGCGGTGTCCAACAGGTTCAGCACGCCGGCGCGCAGGCGCAGGTTCTTCGAGAAGCGGTAGCTGCCGCTCAGGTCCCACAGCGAATAAGCCTCGACGTCGCGGTTGTTCCACTCGGGCGCCGCCAGGCCTTCGACGTTCTGGTCGCGGTAGCCCGAGAGATAGGTGTTGGCCAGCGTCAGGCCGACATCACCGAAGTCCCAGTCGACGTTGAGCTTGTGGCGCCAACGCTGCACGGCTTTGTCGTCGCGGAAGCGGCCGAGGCCGTCCACCAGCGGCGAGCGCGGGTCGGTGGCGAACTTGTACTCCGTGACCAGCGTGCCCACGAGGCCGGCACCGAAGCGGCCCCAGGCGCCGCTCTCGCCCGTCCAGCGCACCGCCAGGTCGACGCCGGCGGTGTTGAGCTTGCCGCGGTTTTCTTTCTTCACCGTGATCACGTCGACGAAGCCGTCGGAGAAGCGCCGCACGATGGCCGGGTCGTTGTAGTAGACCGGGTTGCTGAAGATCGTCTCTTCGCCGATCTCCGAGATGATGTCGGTCTTGCGGATCGTCCAGTAGTCGAGGCTGCCGCT